>CAYLOI010000004.1:0-31966 GCA_964385265.1 uncultured Thiopseudomonas sp. | reverse complement strand
CTTGCTCTTGCTCTTGCTCTTGCTCTTGCTCTTGCTCTTGCTCTTGCTCTTGCTCTTGCTCCTGCTCTTGCTCCTGCTCCTGCTCCTGCTCTTGCTCTTGCTCTGTTTGCTTGTTTGCTACAGCTGTTTTAAATAGTCGACTGAGCAAGCCCGTTGCGACGGGTGCTGTTTGCTCTAGCGCAGAACTGGTCGTGAATGCACGGCCTTGCAGCTCTTTAAGTTGATTGAGTAGGTTGTGCAAGTGATGTGGCTGTGCGAGCTGACTGTGCAGGTTTTTTTCAAATGATTTGAGTTCTCTTTGTACGTCTTTGCCTGGCTGTAACTGCTGCAGTTGCTGGGCCAGTTGAGCTAAAGTGGTAACGAGTTGAGTTTTGCGCTGTTGTAGGTTTTTTTCAGATTTGAGTACTGCTATTTCCAGTTGATCAATGTGACTTTCAAGTTCATTGTTATTTGTGTTTTTGCGCAGAAATGTTCGCAGTAGTTGTAACTGCTGATCAAGCTGCTGATCATTGCCTTCAGCAGCTAAACTGCTGCGTATCAGTGCGCGTTTGAGGAGTTGGACTTGCGCATTAAAACTCAATTCAACTTTCTCTTGTTGATCGAGCAGGTCGAGGTACTTTTTCTTCCAAGCTAAAGCATCGTTTTGCATGGTTAATCCGCTCTAATACTGCACAAGTTTTTCAAGAGAAGTAGGCGCTGAATTTGGCAGGATTATATCCATTGATACCGGCAAGTGATCAGAAATAGGTATCGGTAACACTGACATATTGGCTATTTCTAGCTCAGAGCTGATCAAAATATGGTCAAGGCAACGTTGTGGTTTCCAGCTGGGAAAGGTCGCGTCAGTTTGTGCAGCACGCAAATTAAGGCCGCTTAAAGGCGAGTTAATCAGTAAGTCTTCGGCGTGGGTATTCATATCGCCCATCAGGACAATATGTCGGTAATCACTGACAATTTCACGTATGTAGTCAAGCTGACGCTGACGAGCACGGGTGCCAAGGGCAAGGTGCATTGAGACCACCGCAATGGCATCCGAGTCTTGACCGATTTGCGCTAAAATTGCTCCGCGGCCAGCAGGGCCAGGCAGCGGATGATCTTCCAGTTTTTGTGGCTGCAGGCGGCTTAACAAGCCGTTACTGTGCTGAGCAAAACGGCCTAAGTCACGATTGCGCTGCTGGTACCAATAGGGGAAATTACCCAACTGCGCCAGTTGCTGTACTTGGTTGATATTGCCTGAACGTAAGCTGCCGCCATCAGCTTCTTGCAGGGCGACAATGTCAAAGTCGTTGAGCAAAAAGCCAATTTTTTCTAAGTTACGGTACCGCTCTTGATGCGGTAATAGGTGCTTCCAGCTGCGTGTGACATAGTGCCGATAGGCGCTGGTGCTGATGCCAACTTGAATATTAAAGCTCAGTAAGCGGATGTGCCGAGCATCACGCGACACCGCATCTGGGCTGCACAACACATTATGGTTGGCATCGCAGCGAATAATTTGGCGTTCTTGATTAAAACGACGCGGCATCAACACGGCTGCACCCTATTCAGATTGACGTTCTTTTTCAATCAGCACATCGGCAACTTCTACAGTTTCTTGCATGCCGCCAGCCATTCCGACATCAAAGCGGTATTTACCATTGACCACTAGGGTTGGAACGCTACTGATTTGATAGGCCATGGCATGCTTCTTGGCTTTCTCCATTTGGCTTTTTACGCTAAATGAATTCCAGGTTTTTACAAATAATGCTTTGTCGACACCTTGCTCAGCAACAAAGTCTGCAATTTGATTAAGTGAAGACAGTTTACGCCCACCTTTATGGATGGCATCAAACACGCTGTGGTGAACTTTTTTATCGGCTTGCATAGCCTCTAAAGTATAAAAAAGCTGTCCGTGTAGATCCCAAACGCCACCAAACATGGCTGGCATACGCATAAAGTTTACATCCTCAGCTAAGGTTTCAGACCATGGGCTAAGTGATGCTTCCAGTTGATAGCAATAGGGACAGCTGTAACCAAATACTGCAATAACTTCGATTTTTTCTGATTGTGCGGTTGGTACAGGGCTGTTTAATGTGACGTAATTACGCCCTTCAACCAACTCTTGCGCAAACACGCTAGGACCCAATAGGCTGGCGCCTACCAATAAAGCAGACATAACTAAATTGCGCATTCTTACACTCCAATAAAATTTTAAGCGGTCAACGACCTTAACTGCATACTAATAGACCGGTGCTCTGTGCGCCAGTTCCGCGTTGCAAGGCTGCCTGCGATCCTCTTACTGTTGGCAGTTGCGCTGGGTTTGCGCATGATTATAACGAACCTAATAGGTTCACGTTTTGATCAATTGTCAGCAGATTTTGCGTGCCTGTTATTGGCACACTTAGTCAGCAATAACCACGCGATTACGACCTTGGCCTTTAGCGATGTAGAGCGCATCATCGGCTCGATTTAACAGCTTCTGTGGATCAGGATGGCCTGTATATTGAGCCAAGCCAATACTGATGGTGATGTTCAGGGTGAGCCCGCGGGGCAGGCGGAATTCTTCTTTTTCCACCCACAGACGAAGTTTTTCTGCGACTTTGGCTGCTTTGCTGGCGGTAATGTCGACCAGTAACATTAAGAACTCTTCACCACCGAGGCGGAAAACATAATCACCGCTGCGGCAACTATTGCTGAGCAGAGCGGCCAGTTGTTGCAAAACGCTATCGCCAACTTCATGACCGTGGCTGTCATTAATATTTTTAAAGTGATCAACGTCGATCACCAGCACGCAAAAATAGCGCTGATGCTGGCGCGCATAGTTGATTTCTTTGTTCATCACGACCGGCAAAAATTTCCGATTGAGCAGGTGGGTAAGTACATCACGGCCACTTTCGAGCTCGCTTACTTGATTAAATAAAGTTTCTAAGTGATAAGCAAGGCTGCGTGCTTGTTCGTGCAAGTTACGCAGCAATTGTTGCTGCTGCTCAGGTTGGCCTTGCACAAGCTTGAACATGGGCAGAATAACAGTATCGATTTTATCAATACTGTTACTGATTAAGCCTGTTTCATCAGCACCTTCAAAGGCATGCGCACCTTTATGGCGGAACCATAGGCCAAACTCGGAGGCGGCCAAGGTGTTTAACTGACTAAACTGCAGGCCCATGGCAATGTCGAATATGACTTGGTTTTCCCAGTCGAGCAGTGCTGCACGCTGGCGTTCTTTTTCATGCGCTGAATTTTGTGCGATAGAAAACAAACGATACGATTCTTCGGCGCGCGAGTTTTTATCATTGGATGCCGAATAGGCTTGGCTCATGACCTCCATCGCCATATCGATCAGTGCTGAGGTAAAGCTTAAGCAGGCGTTGTGCAGGACATGCCCGTCTAGTAGGCGCGCTACTGTTTCTTTGAGTACGCGCGCGCCACGCAAGACTAGATGCACTGGAATATCAATGCGCGCATGCACATCGCCAATATGCTTTTGCTGTGCAATAACGGGACGCAAATCGTCATTCGCGGTCAGACTAAATAGGGTGATAATCCAGTTCTGCATCGAGCCGCTGAGGCGGTTTTGCACTTGCTCGTTGGATAAAAATTGTGCAGCACTAGGATCTTCCAACATATGCGCGTAAAAGCTTTGCGCCAGTTCTGGAGCATGCTGCTGCGCCAGTTGCTGAGCGCACAGGTAAATAGGTTCTGCTGTGTTATCGAGCAGCGCCTGCCATTCTTTAATCAGTTGTTCTGTTGATATCTGCGTCATAATTGTGAATCGAGTATGATTTTGTCTATGTTGGCAGACTGTGCCGTGCCTTGGCCAGGAAACTGCACTATTTAATCCCAGTAAGCTAAAAAGCGTGCTGCAGCATCGGTGGTTATAAGCAATTATGGATATAGAACTGGCTCGTACATTTTTAGCGATTGTCCGTTGTGGCAGTTTTGTTGCTGCGGCTGAGCAGCTGTGTGTCACCCAGACCACAGTCACTGCGCGGGTGAAAAACCTTGAAACGCAGCTCAATTGCCCCTTGTTTGTACGCAATCGTGCTGGCGCCAGTTTGACCGTACACGGCGAGCACTTTGTTCATTACGCCCATCAGTTACTGCACACTTGGGAGGCGGCGCGCAGTGCTTTACCTTTTCCAGAGAGCCTGCAAGTGCAAGTGCGCTTGGCGGCGGAAACCAGTTTGTGGAATCCGCTGCTCAAAGACTGGTTTGCGCAACTGTCCAAAGAGCAGATTGGTTACTCGGTTAATGCCAGCGTGCATGATGTCAGCAGCCTGTGTAAAAAACTAGAAAGTGCTGAGCTGGATGCGGTGTTAATGCATCAGCCGCACTATTGGCCGGGCCTGCAGGTGGAACATTTACTGGAAGAGACACTGGTGCTGGTGCAATCAGTATCGCAGCCTGATCCATATATTTATATCGACTGGGGTGAACTGTTTCGCCAGCAGCATGATGCGGTGCTGCCTGAGCAGGCGCACAGCGGTCTGCGCTGTAATTTTGGTCCACTGGCTTTGCATACGATTTTGCAAAATGGTGGCCGTGGCTATTTTCGTACCCGCGTGGTGGACGCCTATCTGGCCGATGGCAGTTTAGAGCGTGTGCCACACGCCCCTGAGTTTTCTTGGCCGCTGTATATCGTGTATGCCGACTCACAACCCAACGCAGCCCTACAGCATGCCTTAAGCGTGCTGAAAACCTTAATCCATGCCGATGCCAACTGGCAGCAAGGGCAATACTCCTAGCTTTGCTCAACCTGTGCTAAACAGCCACGGTACAGCGCGGCAATCAAATCAGTTTGGGTGATAATTCCTGCCAACTGGCGGTGCTCGTCAATCACTGGCATATAGTGCAAGCCACGATCACTGAGTAAACTGACCAATTCAGTCAGTGGTGTATCAAAATTTACGCTAATCACCGGTGCGGTCATGATGTGCTTGAGCCGCTTATTGCGTAAATAGCGCAAACGATGGAAACGGCTGATCGGGGCGTCCAGTTCGAAATATTTGAGCAGGTCGACCAAAGTGATAATCCCGACTAAACGTCGGTGCTGATCGACCACGGGCAAGGCCTTTAAACGGTGTTCTTTGAGACGAATCCAAGCCTCTTCAATCGGCATTTCCGGGTGACCTGTGCGCAAGTCACGCGACATAATTGAAGCAGCAGTCAGATGCCCCGTGCGGCGTTTAAAAGTGTGCTGCTCGGTGAGGCGCAGCAACTCTTCCAAGTCATCACGGCGAACATCCAAGTAGGTGCCGAATGATTCTAATGCGTGATCCAAATCCTCTTCGTTAAAACCCGTGCGTGCCGTCGGCTGTGGGTCAGCGGTGTTATATAAGTTTTTTTGTACAGGCGCTGCAGCACGTGGATAGGCGTTGCCGGTCAGGTTGTTAAACACTAAAGCGATGCACAGCAGGAGCAATGATTGGCTGAGCACTGGAATCAAGACAGCAAAGCCCAGTGTATATAGGTTGGGGTTGAGGCTCACCACTAATGCAATGGCGCAGCTGGGGGGGTGTAAGCAGCGCAGGGCTAACATGCTGACAATCGCTACGCTGACTGCTGCCGCTGCCCGCCATGCGCTGTGATCAAGGTACATAGCACAGAGCACGCCAATGGCTGCAGACAATAGATTACCTGCCAAAATTGACCATGGATGCGCCAAAGGTGTGGCACTGGTGACAAATAACAGTACGGCTGAAGCGCCAATTGGAGCGGCTAAACTTAAAGCAATCTGGCTGCCAAATAACAGATGGCTGCAGAGCATAAACGACAACACGCCAAGAAAAGCGCCGCTGGCAGCGCGTAACCATTGAGTTGGCGGAATATTTAATGACAGCGGGGTAAAGGCTTTAATCCATTGAGCACGCACAAGCAAGGTTCCAAATAGGGGCTGATATACAACAGCCACGGCACACAAGGTGCCGTGGCTGAGGGGGTTAAGGGTTGTGTGGCTAAGTCGTTATGCTGTTAGGCGTGCAGTGCGACTTGTTGCGCTAAGTGTTCGGGTAAACAAGGACGGCCGGTTTCTTGCTCAACACGTTGCGCAGCTTCAGGATCATCAGCAAAGGGCAGCATGGCCGCCTGCTCCATTTGCAACAGGCTCATGTGCTTGACGCTCCAATAGCCTACTGCGATGAGTGCAATACTTAAGAGAATAGGCATCAGTTAAACCTCCACAGGTTGTGCGGCAGGGACATTGTGCGGGGCTGACTGCAGTGCCGGTCTGCGCAAGGTCAGCCAAGTGTTAACCAGCATTAGCACGACACCGAGCACAAACAGAGAGCCGCCAATTAAGCGTGCGATATAGCCGGCATGCGACGTTTGTAACACCTCGACAAAGGAGTAGGACAGGGTGCCGTCATCATTAATCGCACGCCACATCAGGCCTTGAGTCAGACCGTTGACCCACATTGCGGCGATATAAATTACCGTACCAGCAGTGGCTAGCCAAAAGTGCAGGTTAATCAAGCGTGTACTGTACATCTGGGCATGGTTCCAGAGTTTTGGAATCATGTGATAGAGGCTACCGAAGCTGATCATAGCGACCCAGCCTAAAGCACCAGCATGCACATGGCCGATGGTCCAGTCAGTGTAATGCGATAATGAGTTGACCGTTTTAATCGCCATCATCGGGCCTTCAAAGGTCGACATGCCGTAAAAGGCTAGAGCCACAACTAAGAAGCGTAAGATCGGATCGCTGCGTAATTTATGCCAAGCGCCGGACAAGGTCATCATGCCGTTAATCATCCCGCCCCAGCTGGGTGCAAGTAAAATAACTGACATGGCCATACCTAAGCTTTGAGCCCAGTCCGGTAGTGCAGTGTAGTGCAGGTGGTGTGGACCAGCCCAGATGTAGACTGAGATAATTGCCCAAAAGTGCACTATGGATAAGCGGTAGGAATAAATCGGGCGATTGACTTGCTTGGGCACAAAGTAATACATCATGCCGAGGAAGCCGACTGATAAAATAAAGCCCACTACGCTATGACCAAACCACCATTGCACCATGGCATCGGTCGCTCCGGCATACAGCGGGTAGGACTTCATTAAGGTGACTGGAATCGCCGCGTGGTTAACGATATGCACCATCGCGGTCACTATGATAAAGGCGCCATAAAACCAGTTAGCTACATAAATATGTGAGGTTTTGCGGCGCAGGATGGTACCGAAAAACAACCACAGGTAAATTGCCCACAACACAGTCAAAAAGATTGCCAAGGGCCATTCCATTTCGGCGTATTCTTTAGTGGTGGTGAAGCCCAGCGCATAGCTGATCACAGTGGCGATTAGCATCGCTTGCCAGCCCCAAAAGAACAGACTTGCTGCAGTATCAGAGGGCAGGCGTGCATAGCAGCTGCGTTGGACTATATAGAAAGAAGTGGAGATCAGCGCACAGCCACCAAAGGCAAAAATCACGATGTTGGTGTGAATTGGGCGAATACGACCAAAGCTGGTCCACGGCAAATCGAAGTTGAGCTCTGGCCAGACCAGTTGCGCGGCAATAAAGACACCCATACTCATGCCTAATAAGGCCCAAATCAAAGTGGCAATGGTGAATTGGCGGACCACTTTATAGTTGTAGGCGACAGCCTGCTGAGTTGCAGTATTCATAATATGTCTAGCGCAGGTGCTCGGGTACTGAGCAATGAACTTGAGCAGCAACGAGCAACGCCATCCTCCTTAGGTGTTGAAGATGTCTGCTGCGATGAGTTTAAAACGATCACAGCTCATCTAGCAGTAGTTGATTTAAATCAATATGGCCATGCTAGAGTGCAATCTGCACATAAACAAATGAATATTGTTGAGTTTTAATATCAGTATTTATGTATTCAAGGGGCTTTGCACTTGAGAGAGCTGTGCACGGACGATTAAGGAGCTGCTACTGAACAGCCTAAGCTGGGCCGTTGCTATATTGCGTGACAGCCTTAGTAGGCTGTCCACACCCCTTTATTTTGCCGTTCACAGGCGGGCTTGAGGTAGCGGGCATCGCTGGCGACGCCGTAGTAATGAATGTCTTGCTGGTAAGGCACGCCGCCGCTTTGCGCATTACGGCAGATTCCGAAAGCACCGATTGGGCATTGTTCAACAAAGGTCACAGTGGTTTTTTGCCCTTTTAGCTGCGGCTGACAAAAACCATTTTTAAACAACTGCTCGGGAATGCTGCGATTCTGCTGGCAGATTTTTACTTTAACCTGTTGGTCTACCGATTCAATAATGCAGGCTTGGGCAAAAATATGCGGGCTCAGCAGTAATAACAGCAGGGCATAGTAAGCGCGCATTGTGACCTCCAAGGTAATGAGTAAGCGCTGCTATCTTAACCAAGCGCTGAGGTGAGGAGAAGTGGCGCGCATGGATAAAACATTTTTGCTAAGGTGGCGCTTTATTTTAGTGTTTGCCGAGTGAGCCGTGGCTATGTTGCAGCATATTCCAACCCATGTCATTTCAGGGTCTTTAGGTGCGGGTAAAACCAGCGTATTGCGCAGTTTAATGGCGCAGCGTCCCAGTCATGAACGCTGGGCAGTGTTAATCAATGAGTTTGGTGATATTGGTCTGGATAGCGCCTTGCTCGATGGCGAGCAAGACGGCGTTAGTTTTACCGAGGTGGCGGGCGGCTGTGTCTGCTGTGTTAATGGCGTGCCCTTCCAAGTGGGGCTGGTGCAGTTACTGCGTAAAGCCAAGCCTGATCGATTGTTTATTGAACCCTCAGGCTTAGGTCATCCGTTGCAACTGCTTGAACAGTTGCGCGATGTGCCTTGGTTGGATGTGCTGGCAGTGCAGCCGATGGTGCTGGTGCTGGATGCGCAAAAAACCAATAGCAAGGTTGCGCTGGCCAGTGTAGAGCCGGCATTGCTGGCGCAAACCGGTTTAGTGCTGGTGAATAAGTGTGACGCCAGCACGCCCGAGCAAGAGCAACTCTGGCAGCAAGCCTTTGCACCCTTGCCGTTGTGTTGCACGCGTCAAGGTCAGTTGGCTTATCAATTATTGCCGGGCCATCAGCAGCAAGCAGGTCAACAGGCTGTGGCGGATGTGTTTGCGCCCACCAGTGCGACGGCTGGTGTACTTTGGCGGGATCCGCAACAGCCGATTTGTTCAGTTAATCTGCAGGCCGAGGCGTGGAGTATTGGTTGGCGCTGGCATCCAGCGCAGCAGTTTGAGTTAATGCGCGTGCAAATGTGGTTGATGCAAATGCCTTGGCGGCGCGCTAAGTGTGTATTGCATACTAATGCGGGTTGGTTGTCAGGTAATGCGCTGGATGGACAAAGTATTCAATGGCAAAACAGCGAGTGGCGTAAAGACTCACGCTTAGAGCTGATTTTTGCTGAGGCGCACGATCAGCAGCGCTTGACTGCAGAGTTCGCCGCTTGCCGCGTTACTCTGTAATTTAAGCAAAAAAATAATAAGGAATAACCCAGCATGAATCTACTGTCATGGGCGTACAGCACCAGTGCGCAGATCACTTTGCGCGGCTGGCACAGTCCGCCTTCAGGTAAACCTGTTTTACACTTTTTGCATGGCAATGGCTTTTGTGGGCGGGTGTATGAGCCCATGTTACAGCGCTTAAGTGCTGATTTTGATCTGTGGCTATGTGATATCCAAGGGCATGGTGACAGTGATGCAGGGATGCGCTTTCTTGGCTGGAACCGTAATGCGCAGTTGGCGGTTGAAGCCTTTCAAGCTCAGCGGGAGATGTTCGGCAGTGCCCCTGTGTATGCGGCGGCACACAGTTTTGGTGGGGTCTTGACCGGTTTAATTATGGCGCAGCATCCGCAGTTGTTTAAGCGTGCGGTGCTGCTGGATCCGGTGATTTTCACCCCCAGCCTGCAGTTATTCATCAAAACCACTGAGCGCTTGCGCTTTAATGGGTTTAATACGTTGGCCAAACGAACGGCAGTACGGCGTATGCATTGGCCTGATCGCCAGTCGGCTTATGCAAGCTTAAGTGGTCGTGGTGCTTTCAAAGGCTGGACCACTGAAGCGTTGACGGCTTTTGTTGATCATGCTTTGCGCCCGGCGGAACAGGGGGGTGTGCAGTTAAAATGTGCACCTCAGTTGGAGGCGACTATTTTTAGCTCAGCAGCCAATGGCCTATGGCGATCTTTGCGTCAGGTGCGAACACCTGTGTTGATGCTGTATGGTGCTGAGACTTTTCCTTTTGTGCTTAAGTCCGCCGCGCTGTGGCGCAAGAGCAATAGCAATCTGCTGACTGAGCAGGTAGCGGGCGGGCATTGCTTTATGCAGCAAGACCCAGCCACAGCGGCGCAAAAGGTGAGTGGTTTTTTGTTGGCCACTACCTGTTAAATTGCTGTGCTAGCAGTTGCAGAGCCTGCTCCGCATCAAGTACACGCTGTAAGGCTTGTTGGGCACTGTCTCGGGGAAGGCCTAAACGTTGAAACAAGTCATTAGGGATGTGATTGTCATGCGTGTAACCAATTCCCTGTTGCGCGAGTAAGCGCTGTGCTAAGCAGTTGAGATTGGGGTAGTGGGCATGTGCGCCTTGATAATTTGGATCATCTTGATAGCGCAGTGCATAAACCAGTTCGTCAGGAATGTGCCAGCATTGCATCAGCCACGCGCCCATTTGTTCGCGGGTGGTGCCCAGCAAGTGATGTTCAACCACGCTATGGCTTAAATGTAAGTTAACTTCCAGTGAGCGGCAGACCAGCGAGAAATACGCTGGAAAGGTATGTGCCAATAATACAAAGCCCAGATTATGTAAGAGGCCGGCAAGGTAGGCTAAGCCATTTTCGGGTTTGTTGTTGGCTGGCATAGCGCGGGCTAAGCCTTCAATCAGGGCGGCTGTGTAAATGGCTTGTTGCCAATAAGGGGTGCGGTGTAAAGGCTGGTCTTTAGGCAGAGTTAGGCTTTTTCCCAGCGATAAGCCCAAAGCCAAGTTAATCACTAAGTCAAAGCCAAGGACACGCACAATCGCATCTTCTACTGAACGAATTTTACCGGGTGCCGCATAGTAAGGGGATACCGCCCAACTCATGACTTGTGCCGCCAAGGGCGGATCAGTTTCCACTATGGCGGTCAACTCATCAACGCCCGCCATAGGGTCGGTACGTAAGCGTAGTACTTTTTTTGCGGTAGTACTGAGTACTGGAATCTCTAAGGTTTCTTCAAGGCGTTTATGGATACGACGTGAGGTTAAGGTGATAACAGCCTGCTCAATGCATTGTGCATCAGTGGCCACGGGATTGCGGTTAGGATGCTGTGCAGGCACTGCTTGGCTGCAGTCCATGGGCAGTGCATTGGCTAAGAGGGTTTGCATGGCGTCAGCTGTTAGACCCAGCAGCACCCCGGCGACACCCGATTCAATATAGGCCATGGGCTGCGCCAATAACGACGAAGCATATAAGCATGGCATGTTGAATAATGCGGGCATGGCCGGCAGTGTTGCCATCGGGTAATGCTGGACTGCAGGCGGAAGCCTAGTTAACACATGCCAGCTGTTGCCAGTGAGCGTATTGAGCTGGATTAAGTCGAGAATATGAGTACGCGGGATGAGCACCAGACGCTTTTCTTCGAGGTGCTGTAATACTATGGCATGAACCCGCAGGGCTGGCTCAACAGCATGAGCTGGGTGGATCTGATAGGAGATTCCAGCTGTATCTAGAGCGTGAGTAACAGCAGTTGAAATCGACTCATCAGTTACAACAGGATCAACATAAAGCATAGTTGTTCATCTACGTTGCTTGAATGTAAGCACAAGTATAGCGCGATTTTTTTAGCAAAGTTTAGACTTGTCCATATTGTTGGCCATGTTTCAGCCAGCGCTGCAATAGTGGGCTGACATGCTCAGGCCATTGCTTGAGTAACTGGCAAGCAGCATCACGTACCGCCGGCAACA
Organism: uncultured Thiopseudomonas sp.; assembly: GCA_964385265.1. Classification (GTDB taxonomy): domain Bacteria; phylum Pseudomonadota; class Gammaproteobacteria; order Pseudomonadales; family Pseudomonadaceae; genus Denitrificimonas. The sequence goes on along the minus strand of CAYLOI010000004.1, from coordinate 20,136 downwards.
GCGGTGCGTCACGCATCAGATCAGCGACTTTAAATTGCAGTAAGCCGGTTTGTCGGGTGCCAAGCATTTCACCGGGGCCGCGCAGCTCTAAATCTTTCTCAGCAATCAGAAAACCGTCATTGGTTTCACGCATAATTGCCAAGCGTTCGCGGCCAATTTGTGACAGCGGTGCATGATACAGTAGTACGCAGTGACTGGCGGTGCTACCGCGGCCCACCCGGCCACGCAGTTGGTGCAATTGCGCGAGACCTAAGCGTTCTGGGTTCTCGATAATCATTAAACTGGCGTTGGGCACATCCACGCCTACTTCAATTACCGTGGTGGCGACCAATAACTGCAACTCGCCACGCTTAAAGTTATCCATGACCGCCACTTTTTCTGCTGATTTCATCCGCCCATGGATTAATCCGACTTTCTGCCCCGCCAACGCCAAGGTTAAATCTTCAAAGGTGCTTTGCGCCGCTTGGCAGGTTAATTCTTCCGATTCTTCAATCAAGGTGCAAACCCAATAGGCTTGGCGACCTTCTAAACAGGCGGCACGCACCCGCTCAATCACTTCCGGGCGGCGCGTATCACTGAGCACTAGGGTGTTAACCGGGGTGCGTCCCGGCGGCAACTCATCCAGCACGGAAGTGTCGAGATCAGCGTAGGCGCTCATGGCTAAGGTGCGTGGAATAGGGGTGGCGGTCATAATCAACTGGTGCGGACTGTACACACCGTCGATGCCTTTTTTGCGTAAGGCTAAACGCTGCTGCACACCAAAGCGGTGCTGCTCATCAATAATTGCCAAAGCCAAGTTGTGGAACTGCACTTCATCTTGAAATAAAGCATGGGTGCCGACCACCATAGGTACGCCGCTGGCGATTTGCTCCAGTGCTTTGGTACGCGCTTTACCTTTAAGTTTGCCCGCCAGCCAGGCCACTTCAATATTCAGCGGCGCGAGCCATTTACTGAAGTTGATAAAATGCTGTTCGGCAAGAATTTCAGTGGGTGCCATCAAGGCCACTTGATAGCCAGCTTCCAGTGCTTGTAAAGCGGCGAGGGCGGCGACTACGGTTTTACCAGCCCCGACATCACCTTGCACTAAGCGTAACATGGGTGCGTTTTGGCTTAAGTCCCAAGCGATTTCAGCACCAACCCGTTGCTGCGCGCCAGTTGGGGTAAAGCCTAGATTCTGCAAAAAAAGCTGCGGCAGTTTCGTTGCGAGCGGCAGTTGCGGTGCGCGTTGCTGGCGCAGACTTTCTCGCACACGCTGAATCGACAGTTGATGGGTCAGCATTTCTTCAAAGGCTAAACGCTGTTGTGCCCAATGCACGCCTTCAGCCAGCTCTTCGAGATCGGCATCCGGTGGCGGTTGATGCAAATAACGAATCGCCTGATCCAGCGCGCCGAGTTGGTACTCGTTAATCATTGCAGGCGGCAGCCAGTCCGGTAAACTGCGTGCATTTAAGTAGCCTAGCGCTTGTACACACAGGTCTCGTAAACGTTGCTGGGTCAGACCTTCAGTGGTGGGGTAAATGGCTGTGAGCGTGGCTTGCAGTGGTTGTTCTTCGTTGAGGTTATGCACGCGGTATTCAGGATGATAAATCTCCAGACCGGTTGCGCCAGGCCGCACCTCGCCATAGCAACGCAGCTGTACCCCTTTTTCCAAGGCGTTTTTCTGCGCCATGCTGAAATGGAAAAAACGTAAGGTCAGCCCGCCGCTGCCATCTTGAATCCGCACCAACAAACTACGACGTTTGCCCATCACCACATTAGCCGCCATGACTACGCCTGCCACTACCGCATCTTGGCCGGGACGCAGCGCGCCAATTGGCGTAATCCGGGTACGATCTTGGTAGCGCGAGGGTAGATGAAATAAAACATCTTGCAGGTTTTCTAAGCCTACTTTAGCTAGTTTTTGCGCAACCGCAGGGCCGACACCTTTGAGTACGGTAATAGGTGTATGCACCAGTAGCTCGCTCATGGTTACGACTCGCGGTAGGCTTGTGCGGCATCGCACTGACGAATCGCATCCATCAAAACATCAATGGCTTTAGGCCGCGGAAAAGTGGCGCGCCATGCAATTGCTACGGTGCGGGTCGGCGCTGGCGCAGTAAAGGGGCGTACGGCAATCACGCCTTCAGCATAACGGTGATTGTCCACAGCCGATAATGGCAAGACCGAAACTCCAAGACCTGATGCAACCATGTGACGAATGGTTTCTAAGGAGCTGGCTTCTACCGTGGTGTAACGGTTTTCTGGATTACCCACCTGCGTGGTTGGACACGCTTCTAAAACTTGATCACGGAAGCAATGACCCTCGCCTAAGAGCAGTAAGCTTTTATCGTTGAGCATGTTGCTATCGATGCTGTCGCGTTGCGTCCATGGGTGTTCAGCAGGCAACAAGACGCAAAAGGGCTCTTCGTAGGCGATTTTAGTCAGTACATCGGCATCCTGATAAGGCAGCGCAATAATGATCACATCCAATTCACCATTGCGCAGTTTGTCGCGCAAAACATGGGTGAAGTTCTCTTCAATGTACAGCGGCATTTCCGGGGCACTGCGGTGCAGTAGTGGAATCATCTGCGGGAATAAATACGGTCCCACGGTGTAAATGGCACCGACCCGCAAAGGTGCGGTCAGTTGATTCTTACCGGCTTGAGCTAGCTCGCGAATGGTTTGTGCTTGCTCTAATACGCGTTGGGCTTGGGCAACAATGGCTTCGCCAACGGGGGTGACACGCACAGCACTTTTACTGCGCTCAAAAATCAGCACGCCTAAATCTTTTTCCAGCTTTTTCACCCCCACGGATAAAGTTGGCTGGCTGATATGGCACTGTTCAGCCGCTCGGCCAAAATGTTGGGTTTGGGCTAAAGCAACGATGTAACGCAATTCGGTAAGGGTCATAGCGAATTCCAATTAAGATTGTCATTAGCATAGCTGTTACATTAAATTGTGACCAATAATTCTTATCTTATTTAGCGGCCAAGGGAGTATGCAGGGTGGGTAAACACAAGCGCTTAGTGATTGTGGGCTGTGGTGATATTGGCAGCCGAGTGGCAGTACTGATGCAACAGCAAGGTTGGCAGGTGCATGGTTTACGCCGTAATTCTGCAGCTCTACCGCCAGGTATTGTGCCGATTGCTGCGGATTTAAATCAGCCCGAGTGTCCGCGCGACTGGCCGCAACAGCCCATTGATTATGTGCTGTATGCCATGGCTGCACAGACGATGACTGAAGCAGGCTATCAGCAAGCCTATGTGCAAGGTCAACGCCACCTGTACAGCTGGCTGGCGCAGCATCAGCAACAACCTAAACGAATTATTTTTGTGTCCAGTAGTAGCGTCTATGGGCAGAACGATGACAGCTGGATTGATGAGCAGTCGCCGGCTGAGCCGCAGCGTTGGTCAGGGCAGATTATGCTGGATGCTGAGCAGTGTGCGCTCAATAGTGGTCATCCGGCGACGGCGGTACGCCTGACTGGTATTTATGGACCGGGCCGCAATATGCTGATTAAGCGCGTGCGCGACGGCTACCATGCACCGCACTTGCACAGTTTTACTAACCGTATTCATGCCGATGATGCGGCGAGTTTAATTGCCACTATCTTGCAAGCGGATGTGCAGGGTCAAGCGGTTGAGGCGTTGTATATCGGGGTGGATAATGAACCAGTCGAGCAGGCTGAAGTGGTGAGTTGGTTGCAGACGCAATTGCAGGCCAAGAGCAAACCAGACTTAATTTTAAAGCCGCGATCGGGGAGTAAACGTTGCAGTAATGCGCGGGCACGGGCCTTAGGCTGGACACCGCAGTACAGCAGTTATCGTGAGGGCTATAGGGTGCAGCTAGCTGATTTTGCTGAGTAGCTGCTGCACCGTATTGCTGTGCTTACCCGAGGTAGAGCACAGCTTCCATTTCCACGCTGGAGTTGAGTGGTAATGAAGCAACGCCAAGAGCTGCGCGTGCTGGGTAAGGCGCGCTAAAGTAGCGGCCCATCACTTCATTGAGTGTGGCAAAGTTGCTCAGATCGGTTAAGTAGATATTGAGCTTAACGATATCGCTGAGTGAGCCGCCCGCAGCTTCGGCGACTGCTTTTAAGTTTTCAAATACTTGCACAGCTTGTTGTTCAAAGCCTTCCACCAGTTGCATGGTGATAGGGTTCAGTGGGATTTGACCAGAGGTATACAGCGTATCGCCTACGCGTACAGCTTGAGAATAAGGGCCAATCGCGGCGGGTGCATGTTCGCTGGTGATAATAGTTTTGCTCATGAAAAACTCCGAAATTTAGGAAAAGTCGTGCGCAGGGGCGCTAGTTTATGCGCAAATATCAATACTGTATAGGCAGTTAGGCGCGACTGCGGGTAATCCGAGAGACGCCGGCGAGGCCGCGTAATTTGCGAATAATGCGCGCCAAGTGGACACGGCCACGTACGCTAATCCCCAGCTGAATGACACTGATACGACCGTCACGCTCATCGACACTGATTTTATCAATATTGGCATCGGCCTCGCTGATGGTGCCAGCCAGCAGAGCAATTAAGCCGCGCTGATGGGCCAGCTCAATGCGCAGCTCAACGTTGAACTCGCTATCAATGTCTTTGGCCCAGGTTAGTGGAATGCACTTTTCAGGGTTGTTGCGGAATTCGCTGATATTTTTACAGCTGTCACGGTGCACCACCATGCCTTTACCCGCAGATAAGTGGCCGACAATTAAGTCACCGGGAATCGGTGAGCAGCAGCGCGCATAGTTGAGTACCAGCCCTTCGGTGCCGCGAATCACTAGTGGGCCATCAGCGGCCAATGGGTGTTCTTTGGTATCCTCAGCAGCCAATAACCGTCGAGCTATAACATGGGCAGTACGATTGCCTAGACCAATGTCTTCGAGCAAGTCATCACGCTCGTCCTGATGATTTTCCTTGAGCAACGCTTGTAGGCGAGCCTCTGAAATATCTTCCAAGCGCACGCCGAGATTGTCTAAGGCTTTGCTCAGTAAACGTTCACCTAAACTGACTGACTCTTCACGGCGCTGTTGTTTTAGCGCATGGCGAATATGGGTACGCGCTTTACCGGTGACGACAAAGTTCAGCCAGTTTGGGTTGGGCTGAGTATTGGGCGCGGTAATCACTTCAACCGTAGCGCCGCTTTCCAGCGCTTGTGAGAGTGGCGCTAGCCGGCGATTGACCCGGCAAGCAATACAAGTATTACCCACATCGGTGTGCACCGCGTAGGCAAAGTCGACTGGGGTTGAGCCTTTAGGCAGCTCCATGATGCGGCCTTTGGGGGTGAACACATAGACTTCATCAGGGAATAAATCGATTTTTACGTTTTCAATAAACTCAAGCGAGTTGCCAGCGTTTTGTTGTAACTCTAATAAGCCTTTAACCCACTGGCGTGCGCGCGCATGGTTATTGCGGCGGCCATCTTCTTCGGTTTTGTATAGCCAATGGGCGGCAATACCATTATTGGCCAGCTCTTCCATTTCCTTGGTGCGGATTTGAATCTCAATCGGCACGCCGTGCATACCAAACAAAGTGGTGTGCAGCGATTGGTAACCATTGGCTTTGGGAATGGCAATGTAATCTTTAAAACGGCCAGGGAAGGGCTTGTAGAGATTATGCACAGCACCAAGTACGCGATAGCAGGTATCAACTTTGTCGACCACGATGCGAAACGCGTACACATCCATAATTTCGTTAAAAGCTTTACGCTTACCGCGCATTTTCCGATAAATGCTGTACAGGTGTTTTTCGCGGCCGCTGACTTCACCCGGTAAGCCTTCACGCTCTAAACAGTGCGCAATGGATTCTTGGATATTGTTCACAATTTCTTTGCGATTACCGCGTGAGCGCTTAACTGCGGACTGGATGCGTTCGGCGCGCATCGGGTACATGGCTTTAAAGCCAAGATCTTCAAACTCAGCATAAATGCGGTTCATCCCCAAACGGTTGGCGATGGGTGCATAAATTTCTAAGGTTTCTTTGGCAATGCGGCGGCGTTTTTCCGCATTTAAAGCGCCGAGGGTGCGCATGTTGTGTAAGCGGTCGGCCAACTTCACCAGAATCACGCGAATATCGCGGGCCATGGCCATCGCCATTTTTTGAAAGTTTTCTGCTTGCGCTTCAGCCTTACTGCCCAGTTTCATCTGGGTTAATTTAGTGACGCCATCGACCAGCTCGGCAACGCTTTCACCAAATTGGGCGATGATTGCTTCTTTAGGAATGCCAGTGTCTTCAATCACATCATGCAGCATGGCCGCCATCAAGCTTTGATGATCCATGTGCATGTTGGCCAGAATAGTCGCTACGGCGAGGGGGTGAGTCACATAATGCTCACCACTGCTGCGCAATTGACCGTCATGGGCTTGCTCAGCGTAATAATATGCGCGGCGTACGGCATTGACTTGCTCTTTGCTTAGATACGTCGATAACTGCCCAGATAGGCGATCTAAAGCAGGCATAGCTCACCTCCTGGTAGCAATAAATCCTTATTTACGTAGTCAGCAAACACACGCATTAGCGTGCTGCGTTAGCGTTATCGTCGAAAGCAGCAAATAAAGGTTCTTCCGCGCTGAGCGCATCTTCTGCTGCAATCATAGCGTCGTCGACTAAGCCTGCCGCAATTTCGCGCAATGCCAAAACAGTCGGCTTATCGTTTTCAAGTGGCACTAAAGCCTCTTTACCGCCGGTGGCTAATTGACGTGAACGTTTAGTAGCCAACATCACTAAAGCAAAACGATTTTCAACGTGTTCTAGGCAATCTTCAACAGTAACGCGAGCCATAGTATTCCTCACAGAAAAAGCAGCGCCAAATAGGGCGCAAAACATAAACAGTTTAAAAAATAATGCGTGACAAAGAAAGGTGACTACCTAACTGAATTACACAGGTATGCCTATCCTAGCAGGTCGCAGAGGAGTTGTGTGTGACGTTTTTGCTGAGTACCCAAGCGTAACTGGTTCGAGCGGAAAATCGCCATTAAATCACCAAGCGCAGTGTTGAAGTCATCATTGATCACGATGTAGTCGTATTCAACGTAATGACTCATTTCAGCAATCGCCTGTTGCATGCGTGTTTCGATTACCTCTTCAGCGTCTTGTCCACGATTGTGCAGGCGCTGGCGCAGGTCTTTATGGGTCGGCGGCAAAATAAAAATAGATTTAGCGTCGGGTACGAGCTTGCGTACTTGCTGTGCGCCTTGCCAATCAATTTCAAGAATTAAATCATAGCCCTTGGCTAGAGTCTGTTTAACCCATGAATGTGATGTGCCGTAGAGATTGCCAAAGACTTCGGCGTGTTCTAAAAAATCGCCTTGCTTGAGCAGTTCAATAAACTCATCACGCGGGGTGAAATGGTAGTTAACCCCATCCACTTCGCCAGGACGCATCGCACGTGTGGTGTGTGACACCGATACTCGCACGTGCGCCATGCTGTCCATCAGTGCTTTCACTAAGCTTGTTTTTCCTGCGCCTGAAGGGGCAGAGACAATATAAAGCGTCCCAGTAGTGGCCATGCAATACCTATTAAAATTTCAAAATACCGTTAACCAGTAAAATGCGAACGAGGCGGCAGAGGCCTGCTTTAGACAGCTCATCTAAAACGGCAACTGATTGCCAATTAATGCTCGCATTCTAACAGCAAATGCTGCGCTGCTTCATCTGTAATCAGCCACACAGGCTTAATCGGGCTTCAGCGGTAAGTGCTAGAAATTAAACTGATCATTGTCTCAGCGGCACCAATATGCGGCAGCACCTTGATGGTTTTATCGGGCCACTTGGCCTGTGCCGCGGCGATTTCACGTGGAACATCATTAACCACATGCGTGCCTGACGATAAAAAGTAAGGCAGTACACTGACTTCATCGGTGCCGTTGTTAAAGCACTCATCCAGCGCTGTTTCTATGGACGGCAAAGCCAGCTCCAAAAATGCTACCTGAACGTTATTTGCCGGCAGCTGCAAGTGTTCTGCGACTCTTTGCGCCAGCACTCTGACTTCATCATTGGACGCACCGCGACGGCTACCGTGGGCGACAATTAACAATCTTTTCATGGGTCATTATCCTGTGTGCGAGTGCTTATATTTGCTTGCAATAGTAGCGGTTGTGCTCGCGCTTGTCCTGATCCGCCTGCTCAACAAAAATAATGTGTTGGCGCTAAGGCTTAGTGGCACTCAGTGTGCAGTCTGCGTGAGGGCTGTATTTGAACCAAAGTTCGGGCAAGGTAATGGCTACAGGCACGGGTTTTAAGCCCTACGCTGCTTGGGCTTTAAAAGGGTGTTACATTGCCAAATTATTTAACTGCATAGTAAAAGGGTAAGTTCATTATGGGTGCTTATTATCAGCTCATCGACAGGCACATAGATGCTGAGGGTGTTGTCAGCGCGACCTATCGTTCAACGATTCATGCACAAGGTGCTTGGAACGAAGATGAACAACATATGGCGCCTGCCAGCGGCATTATTGCTGCCGAGTTAGAGCTGTTTCAGCCCCGTGATGACGTGCGTATTGGCCGTATCAGTTACGACATTTTTGGGCTGATTGCCGCCGGTGAGTTCAGCATTACCACGCGGGTGCTGCGTCCCGGTAAAACCATTGAGTTGCTTGAGTCAGACATGCAAGCAAAGGGCCGCACTTGCATCATTGCCCGCGCTTGGCGCATGTGTGTGCAAGACAGCTCGGCAGTGGCTGGTCTAGAAGATCAAGCCATTGTTCAGCCTGATGCGCTACCCGAGTGGCATGGTATGTCACGTTGGCCCGGCGGTTTTATTCAAAGCATTGAGGCGCGTGTCGGTGAAAACTACCGAGCTGGCAAAGGCATTGTTTGGCTTAATAACGCAAAAGATATGGTTGAAAACCAACCGACCAGTGATTTTGTGCACTTGATGGGCATGGTGGATACCGCAAACGGCATTGTGCCGCGTCAGGGCGATGACTTTGCCTGGGCCTTTCCCAATTTAGATTTGCAAATCCACTTGCATCGATTACCTAGCGGTCGTTGGCTCGGCATACAAGCTGTGCAGCAGTTCGGCAGTGATGGCATTGGTTTAACCAGCGCTATTTTGCATGATGTGCAGGGCCCGTTTGGCCGCAGTGAGCAGATTTTAACCCTAAGAAAAATTCGTTAGTTCAGCTGACAGCTGCTGGCCATGCAGGCAGCTGCGCTATTTATGGATAAATTACTGCCCAGCAGCAGGATTTAGATGACTGGATTGATCTACAAAAATCAGCTGATCAGTGGCAAAACCTAGCGCAGTCATCTTTTCAATTAAGCGCGCTTGCAGTTCGGCAGGCAAAGTTGGGCTACGTGACAGTAACCACAGATAAGACCTATCAGGACCGCTGACCACTGAGTATTGATAGTCTTGGTCTAAGTCGAAAATAATATAAGAGCCATAAAAAGGGCCAAAGAACGACACTTTTAAGTAGCCCGTCTGCTGATCTTCAACAAAATAAGCTTTGCCTTGCGCTTCTTTCCATTCTTTTTTGTCTTCAATAAAACCGCGATTCAGCACCTTGATGCCACCATCGTCGCGCAGGCTGTATTCGGCGGTGACCTGTTGCATGCCGCGCTCAAAAGTGTGGTCTAAGCGGGCAACTTCATACCACTTACCTAAATAGCGCTCTGCCTGAAAATCTTTAACTGGCTCGATCCCCTCAGGCACAGAGACGCAGCCGGCGAGCAGCAAAACCAGAACGATCATTAAATAGCGCATGGGGGTATCACTCCTCAAGTGGTGCAGTGTGGCTTCATTTTTATTTGTTGATAGTTATACAAATAAGGCTGGTGTATAAGAAAAATCCTGTGCATGATAGCCTTATGTATAAGTATTTGCAGCGATTATTGATTGTTTTGATCGGCTGCTGGAAATTGTTGAGTACGTTTGCTGATGAACAAAGCCCATTTACCAGAAAAGCTCTGCCCAGTCTGTCAGCGCACCTTTGCCTGGCGTAAGAAGTGGGCCAAAAATTGGCCAGAGGTTAAATACTGCTCCAAGCGCTGTGCGGGGCAACGGACAGCAGCAATAGCAGCAGGAGCAGCAGGAGCAGCAGGAGCAGCAGGAGCATAGTATGGCTAAACACTACCGGCGTTTGCGCCTGATTTTGGGCGATCAACTGAACGCCAGCCACTCGTGGTTTAAGGATAAAGATCCAGAGACTCTGTACTTGATTGCCGAGTTACGCCAAGAAACGGATTATGTTGTGCATCATGTACAAAAAGTCTGCGCATTTTTTGCAGCGATGCAGCAATTTGCTCAGGCGCTCAGCCATGCTGGTTTTAATGTGCTGCACTTGGATTTGGATGACACCCAAGCCTTTACTGATTTGCCGCATTTGTTGACGGTGTTGCTCGACACCCATCAGATTGAGCATTTTTCTTATCAACTGCCCGATGAGTACCGTCTACGCCAACAGCTGGCTGAGTTTAGTGCGCAGTTAACCATCAGTAGCGAAAGTGTCAGCACTGAGCACTTTTATTTAACTGATCAAGAACTACCTAAGTATTTTAGTGCGGGCAAACAACACCGCATGGAAGCCTTTTACCGCAAGATGCGTAAACGCTTTGCGGTTCTAATGGACGCAGAGGGCAACCCTGAAGGTGGGCAGTGGAATTTTGACGCCAATAATCGCAATAAACTAAAAGCTGCTGATTTAGCGGCTGTGCCCAAGCCATTGTTATTTGCCAATGATGTCAGCGAGATTCTCGCGCGCCTTGAGCGTCAGCAGATTAAAACCATTGGCCATGCTCAGCCTGACCTGCTGTGGCCGGTCAATCGTCAGCAAGCGAAACAATTGCTGGATTATTTTTGCCGCTATTGCTTGCCCAGCTTTGGCACTTTTCAAGATGCGATGACTGGACAACTCAAGCAGCGCGGCAATAATCGCCAGTGGAGTTTGTATCACTCGCGGCTGTCCTTTGCGCTCAATAGTAAAATCATCAGCCCGCAGTTAGTGATTGATACTGTGCTGGCGTATTACTGCGCACAACAGGGGCAACTGCTCAGTGCTGAACCGCATATATCGATTGCCCAAGTGGAAGGTTTTATTCGGCAAATTCTCGGCTGGCGTGAATTTGTTCGTGGTATCTATTGGCTCAATATGCCGGAGTACGCCAGCCTCAATGCGCTATCCGCGCAGCGCAGCTTGCCATCATGGTTTTGGACCGGCAAGACCAAGATGAAGTGCATGCAGCAGGCGATTGAGCAATCGCTGGAGTTTGCCTATGCCCACCACATTCAGCGGCTGATGCTCACCGGTAACTTTTGTTTACTGGCCGGCATTGACCCTGATGAAGTCGACGCTTGGTATCTGGGCATTTATATCGATGCGCTGGAATGGGTGGAAATGCCCAATACCCGAGGCATGAGTCAGTTTGCCGATGGCGGTATTGTCGGCTCAAAAGCCTATGCGGCCAGTGGTAATTATGTCAATAAAATGAGCGATTACTGCGGCGCTTGCCAGTATCAAGTGAGCAAAGTAACTGGCGAAGCTGCCTGCCCGCTGAACGCGCTGTATTGGCGTTTTATCCAGCACAACACAGCAGCTTTAGGTGATAACCCACGCAACGCCATGGTCTATGCCAACTGGCAGAAAAAGTCTGACGAGCAGCAACAGGCGATTTTAATTCAGGCTGAGCGCTATTTAGCGCAGATTGAGCAGCTGTAACATGGCCATTGCGGTTGTTTGGCTTAAACGTGATTTGCGCCTGAGCGATCATCAACCCTTGCTGGACGCCGCCGCCACTGGCTTACCGGTGCTGCTGTTGTACTGTTTTGAGCCCATGTTGTTGCAGGATGGGCATTACTCAGCGCGGCATTGGCGTTTTGTTCGTGAGTCTTTGCAAGACCTGCAGCAGCGGCTTCCCGTCGGCAGTTTGTATGTGATTAAACAGGATGTGTTGCAGACCCTTGAGCAGTTGCATCAGCATTTTGCTATCGCACAATTGTTTTCCCACCAAGAAGTGGGTTTGGCCAACACCTTTGCTCGCGATAACGCGGTACAACAGTGGTGTGATCAGCGCAGTATTAATTGGCAGCAAGCGCCTTATGCGGCAGTGGTGCGCGGGTTGGCGCAGCGCACGGATTGGGATAAACATTGGCAGACAGTGATGCGCGCGCCTTTAGCGCAGGTGGATCTTGCCCAAGTGCAGTGGTTTACTGACGTTACTCAGCTGGCTAATTTTAAGTGTGTTACTGATTATCCAGCGACTCGCGTCCCAGCTTTTCAGCTGGGTGGTGAAAAAGCAGCTTGGCAGACACTGGACTCGTTTTTTCAACAGCGCGGGCAGCGTTATTCATCGTCGATTTCCAGCCCAGAATTGAGCCAAACCCATTGCTCACGCTTATCGGCCTATTTGGCCTGGGGCAATCTCAGTCTGCGTCAGGTCTATCAAACCTTGTTAGCGCATTGGCACACGCCCGGCTGGAAACGCAGTTTAGTTGCATTTAGTGCGCGCCTGCATTGGCATTGTCATTTTATTCAAAAGTTCGAAAGCCAAAGTGATATGCAGTTTTATCCGCTCAACAGCGGTTACGATTTATTGCCGCGCGTGACCGGTGAGTTGGCTGAGCAACGCTTGCTAGCGTGGCAGCAGGGACAAACTGGTATCCCAATGGTGGATGCTTGTATGCGCAGCTTGCAGCACACCGGTTATTTAAATTTTCGCATGCGCGCCATGCTGGTGAGTTTTTTGTGCCACCACCTTGCAGTGGATTGGCGCCATGGCGTGCAACATTTGGCGCGTTTATTTTTAGATTTTGAACCGGGGATTCATTTTGCCCAGTTTCAAATGCAAGCGGGCGTCACCGGTATTAATACCATCCGCATTTATAGCCCAGCCAAGCAAGGTGAGGATAAAGACCCCGAAGGCCGCTTTATAAGGCAATGGGTGCCAGAGTTGGCCAGCATTCCTGCGCCGCTGATTCATCAACCTTGGCTGCTCTCGCCGATGGAATGCTTGATGTACAACGTTGAGTTGGGCGTGGATTATCCGCAGCCCATTGTCGATCTCAAACACAGCTATGCCAAGGCGCAAGAGCTCTTATGGGGCTGGCGCGAACGCCCTGAAGTGCAGCGTGAAAACTACCGTTTACTCAAGCGTCATGTGCGTTTAGCCGCCAGTGGTAGCGCTTAATAATGGTGTTTGTGTGGTGTGCTTTTTTTGAAAGGCTTGCTGGCTTCAGCTAGAATGCGTGGCGCAGGCGGAAACCGTGGCTCTGCAGCAAGGAACGTTCTTTTCTTGCATCTCAATCTGTTTTTTCGACCGGGACGGACCGGCTCTTAATCTAAGAGCTGCATGCTGCTCTGTGGAGTTTTAATTGATTACCTTAAGTCCGATTAAACGTCGTTTGCTGTACGTCAGTGTGTTTGAGCTATTGGGCATTGTCTTTGCCACCTTGGTGCTAATGGCGCTCAGTGGCGGTGATGCCAAACAATCTTTGCCGGTGGCGGTGATTGTCTCGACCGCAGCGGTTGTATGGAACTTTATTTACAACACCTTGTTTGAAGCTTGGGAGGCGCGCAAGCAGATCCAAGCGCGCACCGTCAAAATCCGCACTGCCCATGCGATTGGCTTTGAGGGCGGTTTATTCGTATTTTGTTTGCCGGTGTATATGCTGTGGTACGGCGTTGGCATGTGGACAGCGCTGACTATGGAAGCCGCGCTGTTACTGTTTTTCTTGGTGTACACCTTTTTGTTTACTTTGGCGTTTGATCAGGTGTTTACCTTGCCGCATATGGCGCGCCAGTCTGAGCACTAAGCTCAGGTGTTGCTAACTGCTGCTTATATATCTGTGCGGCAAAACCTATTTGTATTTGCATGAAAGTGCAGCTGTTTGTCGTAGCGCACGTCTTTCATACGCAATTGTTAGCTAATCCGGTAGTAGCGGCTTTTAAAAGCAAGGCTGAGGCTGGTATAACTGACTCACGAGTCTCGGAGAGTTAGACTCGTTGCTTTTTCAACTCTTTAAGGCTGTATTAGGATGCGAAAAGCCGGTACTTGATTGAGCCATGACTCACTAGAAGTCAAATTGCGTGATTTGCTTATAAAAAATATAAAAGGAAAAACTATGAATACTCTCGTGCAAAAAAAGACGTTACTACAGAAAGTAAGCCAGTTCTTTGTGACGCTGCTGCAACGCTATCTCCCCGACCCCTTTATTTTTGCCATTGTGCTGACGTTTGCTGTGTTTTTATTCGTTATGCCCAGCACTGGGCAAAGTCCGTTACAGGTGGTTAATGCCTGGGCCGGTGGGTTTTGGGACTTACTCAGCTTCTCCATGCAGATGGCGATGGTGGTACTGACAGGGCATGCGATGGCCAGCGCCCCGGCCTTTAAACGCAAATTGGCGATTATGGCGGGTATTGCTAAAACGCCGGGGCAAGCCATTATTTTAGTCACCATGATCAGTGCATTAGCGTGCTGGGTGAACTGGGGTTTTGGTTTAGTGGTTGGCGCTATTTTCGCCCGTGAAATTGCCGCGCGAGTACAAGGCGTGGATTACCGCTTACTGATTGCCTCGGCCTACAGTGGGTTTTTATTTTGGCATGGTGGTTTGTCCGGCTCGATTCCATTGGCGATTGCCGGTGGCGTGGACATGTCTAAAGTCACAGGTGGCGCAGTTACTGCGGCGATACCAACGTCAGAAACTATTTTTTCGCCGATGAACTTAACCATTTTAGCAGTGATGTTTATCACGATTCCGCTGCTCAATCGCATGATGCACCCAGCGCCGCAAGATACGATCACTCTTGATCCCAAGCTGCTGGAAGAGCCTGTGGTTGAAACTGTCATTCAGGGCAAGATGACACCTGCAGAGCGTTTAGAAAACAGCCGTCTGTTATCCATGACCTTGGGTGTGATGGGCTTTGCATACATCATCCATTACTTCATTACCAAAGGCTTTGCGCTGAATCTGAACATCGTTAACTTCATCTTTTTGTTTACCGCCATTGTGCTGCATGGCACGCCGAAAAGCTTGCTTGGTGCAGTATCCCAAGGCGCACGTAACTGCTCTGGGATTTTGCTGCAGTTCCCGTTTTACGCAGGAATCATGGGCATGATGACGGCCGTCGGGCCGGAGGGCGCTTCTTTAGCAGGTGTTATTTCTCAAGCCTTTGTCTCGATGTCCAATGAAACCACCTTCCCGCTGTTTGCGTTCTGGAGTGCGGGTATTGTGAACTTCTTTGTCCCGTCCGGTGGCGGACAGTGGGCGGTACAAGCACCCATTATGATGCCAGCTGGTGCGGCACTGGGTGTTGACGCAGCAAAAACAGCCATGGCGATTGCTTGGGGTGATGCTTGGACCAATATGATCCAACCGTTCTGGGCACTACCTGCGTTAGCCATTGCCGGCCTAAATGCCAAAGATGTGATGGGCTATTGCTTGATGGCGTTAATCGGCTCCGGCGCGATTATTTCGTTGGGCTTTTTGATTTTCTAAAACCTCAGTAAACGCTGGGTTGAGTGAGCGTTTAGCATGATCGATAATGCTTAAACCTAGATCGTCCCTTTAGGATCGACAACAATAAAGCCACTGCCTGAAGTGATTTGGACAGTGGCTTTTTATTGTCTGTATTAAAGGATAACCATTGATGATGAGCCGATTAAATCCCTTATTCAGCTCATTGGCTGAGCCGAATAGTTAATTCATACGAGTGAGCAAGACAATCTAAGTTGTAAACCCTATAGTTCAGCCAGCACACAGGTTAAGGATTCAGGCATGCAGCAAATAGGGATTTATGAGCAGCTGATTACCCAGCTGGTTGAGTCACGTTTAAATCGCGAAAAGTTTTATGTCGGCGAGCGCTGCTTAGAGCCAGCTGAGGCTTCCGTCTGGCTGTCGCGCTTTTTAAGTGGCATTTTAGAGTTTGCCGTGGGCTCAGTGGCCAGTGGCGATAACCAGCTGCAAGAACAAATTAATCTGGCCAACCAGCTGCTGCTCTGGCTCAAAGCGCAGATGGACGATAAAGACTTTTTTGATGAAAATTTGCTCGATAGCCAAGGCAAAATCTTAACCGCTTTATATGCACTGGAAAATCCTGTCGCTGCTGACCTAAAGAAATATGTGGACGATATTTTCCCACTTACAGGCTTGACCCAGAGCGAGCTGTTTTGTGGCAGCAATGCGGGCTTGTCCTTAGAAAGTGAGTTGAAACGTGAAATCCTCTCTGCGGATAAAATCTACTGGCTGGTGTCCTTTATCAAGTGGACGGGCATTCGTATTTTCCGTAAAGAACTGGAAGAGTTCACTCGTAGCGGCCGTCAGCTTAAGGTGATTACCACCTCTTATATGGGCGCGACCGATGCTAAAGCGGTTGAGTTTTTAGCCTCATTACCTAATACGCAAATCAAGCTGAGCTACAACACCCAGCGTGAGCGCTTGCACGCCAAGAGTTATTTGTTTTTGCGCAATACCGGCTTTCACACCGGCTATATTGGCTCTTCAAATCTATCGCACTCAGCCTTAACCGGCGGTTTGGAGTGGAATCTTAAAATCACTTCGCAAGAAATTCCGCACATCATCGAAAAGTCGCTCAGCACCTTTGAAACCTACTGGGCCTCGAACGATTTTGAAGTATTTGACGGAAAGGTTGAAAGTAAGGAAAAACTTAACACGGCACTGCGCGAGGCGCGCGGTGGCTACACTGAAACCACGGCCTATTTCTTTGATTTAAAACCTTTCCCACACCAGCAAGAAATCCTTGAACAGTTAGCAGTCGAACGCGATTTACATCAGCGTTTTCGTAACTTGGTCGTTGCCGCCACGGGGACCGGTAAAACCCTTATCTCGGCGTTCGACTTCGCGCGTTTTTTGCGTGATCAGCCTGAGGCTAAGTTTCTCTTTGTGGCCCATCGCCAAGAGATTCTTAAGCAAGCACAGGCCTCGTATCGTGGCGTATTACGCAACAGCAACTTTGGTGAGCTTTGGGTGGGCGGGGCCAAGCCTGAGCACCATCGCCAGCTGTTTGCCTCGATTCAGACACTGAACAATCAGTTGGCTGACTTAGCGCTGACCCCAGATTATTACGACTATATTGTGATTGATGAGGTGCACCATATTGCCGCGGCCAGTTACCGTGCCGTGCTGGAGTATTTTACTCCGACGATTTTACTGGGCTTAACCGCAACCCCAGAACGTCATGATGGCAGTGATATTTTGGCGGATTTTGGCGGGGTGATCGCAGCAGAAATACGTTTGCCGGAAGCCATTAATCGTCGCCATTTATGTCCGTTTCAATACTTTGCCATTGATGACGATACCGACCTGCGCAATATTCCCTGGAGCCGTGGCCGTTATGACATTGCCCAGCTGACTAATCTGTATACGCACAACCATGCGCGGGTGAATAAAATCCTGCAGAGCTTGCAAGAAATTGTCACTGATATTGGCCGTATTAAAGCCTTAGCGTTCTGCGTGAGTCGTGCCCATGCTGATTTTATGTGTCAGCAGTTTGTGCTGAAAGGCATCAAAAGTGATGTGCTGACTAGCGATAACAGCCATGAGCGTCAGCAAAAACAGCAGGCACTACGCTCGGGACAGATCAACGTGTTGTTTGTGGTGGATATTTTCAACGAAGGTGTCGATATTCCCGAAGTGGATACCTTGCTGTTTTTGCGTCCCACAGAAAGCTTAACCATCTTCCTGCAGCAACTTGGACGCGGCTTGCGTTTATTTGATGGCAAAGAGTGCTGCACCGTTTTGGACTTTGTCGGTAACTCACGGCCTGAATATGACTTTTCAGAGAAGTTTAGAGCGTTAGTGGGGCAAACCAATCGTGCTATTAGTCATGAAATCGAGCAGGGTTTCCCGCATGCGCCCTTAGGTTGTCGGATTGAGTTAAGCAAGCGCACGCAAGAGATGGTGCTGAGTCATATCCGCCAAGCCACGGTTAATTTAAACCGTTTAATTGGCCTGATTCGCAAGTTTCCATCAGACTCAAATCTGCCCCTAACCTTGACGAACTTCTTAAAAATACATCCCAATTTAAAGCTGGAAGATATTTATAAACGCGGCAGTTGGACGCGTTTAGTGGCACAGGCTTTCCCCGAGCAAGCAATGACTATGGCCAAGGATGAGCTGATTAAAGTGTACGAAAGCGCCATTAGAAATAAACTTTTAAGCTGTGATGGCTTTGCTTATCTACAGTTTTTACAAGAGCTGGTAGGTAATGATTTTGTTTTAACTGAGCAGATGAATCCGCGCATGGCGGTGATGTGCCATTACGATTTCTGGCAAAAGCCGGGGGACAGGCTTGGGTTTGCATCGCTGGCGCAAAGCCTTAAAGCATTAGATCAGCCAGAGCTTAAAACAGAGCTGCTTGAAGTCTTGGCCTTGCTGATTAATCGCATTCGTTACGAGCAGTTTGCGTTGGATGATCTACCGCATAATCCTTTACAGGTGCATGCGCGCTATACCCGCGAGCAAATTCTCGCAGGCTTTGGCGTCACTACATTTGTTTATCAAAAGCCAGCGCGCGAAGGGGTGCTGATGATTGCCGAGCAAAATATCGAGTTACTGTTTGTCACTCTGAATAAAAACGAAAAGCAGTTTTCACCGACTACCATGTATCACGACTATGCGATTAATGAGCAGTTGTTCCATTGGCAGTCGCAAAACAGTGCCCGGCCTGAGCGGGGCAAAGGTTTGAGCTATATAGAGCATCGGCAAATGGGCAAACGCCTGTTTTTGTTTGTCCGCGAGCAAAGCAAAGACGAATACGCTAGCACTATGGGTTTTGTGAACTTCGGTGAAGTGGAGTATGTATCGCACCACGGCAGTCAGCCCATGAGCATTACTTGGCAGTTAAAAACGCCCATGCCGCATTTTATGTGGAAGCAAGCGGCGAAGTTGGCGGTGGGGTGATATGCATGAGCTACAGCTTTATTAAAGGCAACCATTACAGATGAGTTGTAAAGTTAGGTATCAACATGGCATTGCTGTGGTTGGGTTGAGAGGTTGAAAAACAAGCAGCGATAACTGTGAGTAGATCTCAAATGGACATTGTAGAGTCTAAAAGTATATTTTTTAGACGATTATGGACATCATGTTGTCCGTCAGGTGGTGGCTATGACAAGCTTTTTACTATTGGATGACACTGATGTGCAGCGCGCCTTTGCTGCTCATTTGCGCAAACTGCGTGAAGAAGCCAAGCTATCGAGGGATGCTTTAGCACAGCGCAGCACTGTACCAGCCTCGACCATTAAAAGGTTTGAACTGACGGGACAGGTTTCTTTTCGACAGCTTTTGCTGCTTTGGCAAAGTCTGGATGATTTGCAGCGTTTATATGAGTTAGTTCAGTCGCCCAAGCGGGTCGCTCCTTTACCGACCTCTATTGCAGAGGTGTTAGCCGATGAGTTTTAAGCCTGGGCTAGTGTTCTGTTTGACCAATGAGTTGCACCGGCCGCCTTAAGCAATATCCGAAAGCCAACAGTGAAGAGCTATTAAGAGTGTTTCTAAAGAACTTTTAAAGGTGCTTTGGTGGCTGTATAATCTCCAGCAAGGTTAGGAGTTTACGACTTAATAACTTAGGGGAGCACAAAATGACACAACTCACGCCGCTACTCGCAGATCTTTCAGCATCTGTTACTGAGCTTAAAAAAGATCCGATGGGGATCATTCGTGATGGTCTTGGTGAAACTGTGGTCATTCTCAATCGCAATGAACCTGCTTTTTATGCTGTGCCACCCGCACAATATGAACTGATGATTCAGTTGATTGATGATATGCACCTAGCAGACCTCGTTAAGCAGCGCCAAGATGAGCCTGTAACCATGGTAGACATCGATGAACTCATCCAGCAAACCAGCTGAACAGACAGTCAAATACAAGCTTGGCTTTAAGCAGTCTGCACAAAAAGAGCTGAGCAAACTGGCTAAGCCCATTCAGCAGCAGTTTTACTTGAAGCTCAAAGAGCGACTTTCTAATCCACATGTCCCAAAGGACGCTCTAACGGGCATGCCTAACTGCTACAAGATCAAACTGAGAAGTATTGGTTTTCGCTTGGTGTACCAGGTGACCGATCAAGAACTGATCGTGACGGTAGTGGCCGTTGGTAAACGAGAGCGCAATGAGGCTTACCGTAAAGCGCGCGAGCGTTTATTGTGAGGCTTTAAAATACTAGAGCGACCGGATCTGTCGCTTAATCCTGCTGTAATCTTTGTTGGT
>CAYLOI010000003.1:0-150026 GCA_964385265.1 uncultured Thiopseudomonas sp. | reverse complement strand
GCATGCTCTAACGAATGATCGCAGTTGTGCTAGGTGTGGGTGTTGTTACGCTTACAGATAATCTTCCTGAGCCTGATGATCTGGCAGAAGAGATCATTGAAAATCTAGAGGCTGGATTAAATAGCTTCAGAGAAGTGCTGGCAGGGTTGGCGAGTAAGTAAATTTAAACAAAGCAGTCGTATTAGAACGACTGCTTTGTGGAAGTGATGACCAAGTTAAATTAAACAAGACAAATCAATCACCCCAACAACCCCGCATACCCCACAAACCCCACCAGATCACCTTTCTCCACAGTTTCCTGCGCTTTAATCTCTACCAAACCATCCGCCCAACTGGCTGCACTGAGCATGGCTGAGCTTTGCTTGGGGTGGATTTCGGCGTGCAGTTGGCCATTGTCTTGCAGGATTAAGCGCGCGTGCAGGTATTGCTGGCGGGCACGGGGCTTTTCCCAATCAAAGGCGGCTGGAATATGCAGGGTTTGATGGCCGCAATTTGTTGCGCCTTGGGCGTGCAGCAGAGCAGGGCGGGCAATGATCAGTGCGGTGATCAAGGCCGCGGCAGGATTGCCGGGGAGGCCAATCCAAGGTGTGCTGCCGATGGTGCCGAAGGCTAAAGGCTTGCCGGGCTGAATTGCCACGCGCCACAGATTGAGCTGGCCGAGTGTGCTCACCGCATTTTTCAGATGGTCTTCTTCACCGACGGAAACGCCGCCGCTGCTGATCAACACATCTTGCTCGCTGCTGGCCTTTCTTAAACAGTCAATGTTGTGCTGTAAGTCATCCGGCATTTTGGGGTAGTGGGTGACAGTAAAACCTAAACCGGTAAAAAGGGCGCTGAGGCTATGGCTGTTGATGTCGTAAATTTGCCCAGGCTTGAGTGGCTGGCCCAGTTCACACAGCTCATTACCGCTACTGAGTAAACCGATGCGTAAAGGTGTATACACCTCAACCTCGGCAAAGCCTTGGCTGGCCAGTAGGCCAATTTCTTGGGCACGCAGGCGGGTGCCGGCTTCGAGCAGTAATTGGCCTTGCTCGATTTCTTCGCCGCGACGACGGATATTGCTGCCGGCTTTACAATTATTAAACCGAATCTGCTCGGGGCTGATGCTGCAGTCTTCTTGCGCCACTACTGTGTCTGCGCCCAGCGGTACCGGAGCACCGGTGAGAATATGCATGCATTGACCAGCGGGTAGGCTTTGCTCAGGCCTATCACCGGCAGCAATGCGACCGGCTAAGGGTAAGCTGTTATCAGGCTGCTGCAGATCATTGGCACGCAGAGCATAGCCATCCATTGCGCTGTTATCCCACTGCGGCACATCGACTTGTGCATAGACAGGCTGCGCCAAAACATGCTGATGCGCAGCCTTGAGAGCGACACTTTGTGTGGAAGTTTGGCTATTAAGCGTGGCTTTTAAGGCATTAATGGCTTGCTCAATACTGTGCAAAGCGCCTTGATCGCAGACTGACATTTAGCGTTTATCCTTCTCTGTATCCCAACGGGCAGCGGCATCGGTGTCGCTATCGCGGCCATCAACCCAGTGTGTACCGGTTGCGGTCTGTTCTTTTTTCCAAAATGGTGCGCGGGTTTTCAGGTAATCCATAATAAACTCGCAAGCAGCAAATGCAGCATCACGGTGCATGCTAGACGTAGCAACAAACACAATCGGCTCGGCCAATGACAGCGGGCCCACTCGGTGCAAAATATGCGCATCAATCAGCGGCCAGCGCTGCAGTGCTTCGTCACGGATTTTGGCCAGTGCTTTTTCGGTCATGCCGGGGTAATGCTCAAGAAACAGCTCTTTAATAGACTGATCTTGGTTGATATCGCGCACATAACCGGTAAAGGTTGCGACCGCACCAACACTTAGGTCGCCAGCATGCACAGCGTTGAGCTCTGCGCCAGGATCGAACGGCGCGGTTTGTACACGAATACTCATGCTGATTAGCCTCCGGTGACCATCGGGAAAAATGCCAGCTCGTCGCCCGCTTTAAGTGGTTCCTGCAATGAGCACACATCTTGATTGAGCGCGCACATAATGCGCGGATCGCTGAGCACTGTCCAGACGCCATCGCGCGCCACTAAAAAATTGCGCACATCATCAATGGTTTGCCATTCTGGCTGCCAAGGCAGTTGCTCGGACTCGCAATCTAAGGCTTCACGGTAACGGGCTAAAAACTGTACGGTTAACATGATTAATCTCCTTCGTTAGCAGTTAAGTTGCACTGTCGAGTTGATAGTGTCCTGATTTACCGCCGAGTTTTTCTAGCAGCTGAGTGCGTTCAATCACCATGGCGCGATCCACTGCTTTACACATGTCGTAAATGGTCAGTGCTGCAACGCTGGCGGCTGTAAGGGCTTCCATTTCAACACCGGTTTGCCCTGACAGCTTGCAGGTCGCAGTGATCTGGACTTGATCAGGCGCATGAGCAGTCAGGTGCACTTTGATGCTGGTAAGTAAGAGCGGGTGGCACAGCGGGATCAGCTCATGAGTGCGTTTTGCCGCTTGGATGCCGGCAATGCGTGCTACGGCAAATACATCACCTTTTGGGTGCTCGCCATCGGTAATCATTGCTAAGGTGCTGGGTAACATGCGTACCCATGACTCGGCAGTGGCTTCGCGCTGGGTGTTGGCTTTTTCGGTGACGTCGACCATATTGGCGCGCCCGTGCTCATCAAGGTGAGTCAGCATAGGGTTTCCTTTATTAATAAGGGTTGTTGCAAAACACTGGGGTCATTGAAATTGGCCAGACGCTTTTCGTCATCGGCACAGTGTAGTGCCACAGGGTTTAACTGCAATAGTGCGTGTTTGGGGCTGCGCTCGCCAGCCTCCCATAATTCTTGTAAAGCGCTCAGTTGTGCTTTGGCAATAATACTAAACAAGGGCTGCCAGTGGCCTTGATGCTTGAACATGGCAGGGCGCTCACCAGCCTGTTGGTACAGTTGCATCAGTAAAGCCTGATCAATGCGTGGTGCGTCGCATGGCAACACAATCAAATAAGGATGGCGCGCTACTTTTAAGGCGCTGATGATACCCACTAACGGGCCAGTAAAGTCATGATCCGGATCACTAACCAGTTGATCCGCAAGCGGTTGATAGCGCGCATGATTGCGATTACAGGAAATAATCAAGTCATTGGTCAGTGGCCGCACCACGCGCTGCATATGTTCAATTAACGCATTGCCTTGCCAGCTCACCCAGCCTTTATCCTGGCCGCCCATACGCTGGCCGCGACCACCAGCAAGGAGAACAATTGAACAATCAGCAAATAAAGGGATGTTAGGCATGCAAAGCTCATTTACTTAGATGTTTTGTGGTATATCATGGCCTAAATTTATCAACATAGGACATCACATGAGCCACGTTAGCAGTCAATTTGTTCCATTAAACGTTGCGGTATTAACTGTCAGTGACACGCGCACCCCTGAAACAGACACCTCAGGGCAGTACTTGTTTGATCAGCTGATCAAGGCTGGCCATACCGTGGTTGAGCGTGTGATTCTGAAGGATAACCTATATCAAATTCGCGCGCAGGTAGCCAATTGGATTGCCAGTGACGAAACCCATGTTGTTTTGATCACCGGCGGTACCGGTTTTACTGATCGCGATAGTACACCAGAGGCGGTCAGCTGCCTATTTGATCAGCGTGTTGAGGGCTTTGGTGAGCTGTTCCGTCATATTTCATACACCGAAATAGGTAGCTCAACCATTCAATCTAGAGCCTTAGCTGGTTTGTCGAATCATACGCTGATCTGCTGCATGCCTGGCTCAACCAATGCCTGTCGCACGGCGTGGGAAGGTATTTTAGTTGACCAGCTGGATGCATCGCACAAGCCGTGCAACTTCGTTGCGCATTTGGGTAAGAAAGCGGCTTGCACAGGACGCGATTAACATGGCTTTGTTGAATGTCGATGCTGCTCTGCAAATACTGCTAGAGCAGGCGCAGGCAGCGGCTGACTTAGACACTGAAGTGCTGGCGTTAGATGCTGCAGAAAATCGCGTGTTGGCTGAGCCGTTACTGGCTCAGTTTGCGATGCCGCCGTGGCCTAACAGCTCGATGGATGGTTATGCCGTACGCAGCGCTGAGGTGCAGGCAGGGCAGGCGTTGCCAGTCAGTCAAAAGGTGTTTGCCGGACACAGTCCAGAACCTTTGGCAGAAGGCACATGCGCACGTATTTTCACCGGTGCACCCATGCCTGAAGGCGCGGATGCAGTGGAAATGCAAGAAAACACTGAGGTGCTGGCAGACGGTTCTGTACGTTTTGTCCAGGCAGTACCGACAGCTAAGTTTGTTCGCCCCAAAGGACAAGAAGCGCTGCCTGGTGATGAAATATTGCCAGCAGGTATTCGCCTCGGGCCAATTGAGTTAGCTATGGCAGCATCGCTGGGCTGCGCACAGGTCAAGGTGCGTCGGCAATTGCGTGTAGCGGTGGTGTCTACCGGTGATGAGTTGGTCGAACCCGGCCTGCCTTTAGCGCCAGGACAAATTTATAACAGCAACCGCACGCTGTTAATCCAATGCCTTAAGCGTTTAGGTTGCGCAGTCGTGGATATGGGTATTTTGCCCGATGATATGCAGCTCACCCGTGATCGCTTAGCCAGCTTGCAGGATGTGGACTTACTCCTCAGCAGTGGCGGTGTCTCGGTGGGCGAGGCGGATTATCTGGGGCTGGTATTGCGCGAAGAAGGTGAGTTGGACTTTTGGAAACTGGCCTTAAAACCGGGAAAGCCCTTTACCTTGGGTCGCTATCAAGGCGTACCGGTGATCGGTTTACCGGGTAATCCGACCTCAAGTCTGGTTACCTTCTTGTTACTGGCGCGGCCGTATATTTTAACCCGTATGGGCGTCAGCGAGCCGATGGCGCAGAACTTTATCGTTCCGGTTAACTTTGCCATGCCGCTAGCGGGCGTGCGTCGCGAGTTTATCCGTGTTGCAATAGTCGATGGCCGTGCGCAGAAAATTGATAATCAATGCTCAGGAGTTTTACGCAGTGCGACGCAATCGCATGGCTTGCTAGAATTGCCAGAAAATACCACCTGCGACGTGGGCGATTATTTACGCTTCTGGCCGTTTTCTAGCTTGCTGAATTAAACTGTGGGATAAAAGCAGTGCGCTATTGTTCAGATGCATTTTAGTATCGCACTGCTGTATTTCATTCTTCCTAATCCACTAAGAAAGCGTTATAGTCTGCAAAACATAACGAAACCACTTAGTAGGGTGCATCATGCTCAAATCAAGTCTGAAAAATCTATTAGCAGCAGCCATTATTGTCGCTTCAGGCAGTGCCATTGCGGCAGAAGTGACTGTCTCTGCAGCAGCCAGCCTAACCAATGCGTTTAAAGATATTGCGGCTAATTTTGAAGCAGCGCACCCTGAGCACAAAGTCTTACTGAACTTCGCTGGGTCGGGTGAGTTACTGCAGCAAATTGCTAAAGGTGCTCCAGTTGATGTGTTCGCCTCTGCCGATCAAATAACCATGGATAAAGCGCAAGAGCAAAACTTATTGGCTGAAGGCAGTCGTAAAGATTTTGTGCGCAATACTGTGGTGGTGATTACGCCTGCCAATAGTACGCTTAAGCTGACTAAGCTGGCTGACTTGCAGCAAGATGCGCTGCAGCGCTTGGCCGTGAGTAATCCAGAGAGTGTACCGGTAGGGCGTTACAGTAAAGAGGCGCTGGTGACTCATGCGCTATGGGATGCGCTGGCAGATAAAATGATTAACACACAAAATGTGCGTCAATCCTTGGACTACGTGGCTCGTGATGAAGTGGATGCAGGCTTTGTCTATGCCACCGATGCAGCAATTATGGCCGATAAAGTTAAAGTGCAGTTTACTGTGCCGTTAGACACTACCGTTAGCTACCCAATCGCCATCATTAAAGACAGCAATGCTAAAGAGCTGGGTCAGTTATTTATTGACTACACTTTTAATCAAGAAAGCCAAGCTGTACTGAGTCAGTACGGTTTTAGTAAGCCGTAAGAGGCCATTGCAATGGACGCTGTCTGGGTTGCTTTAGGCCTGTCACTGAAGGTGGCGGGCTGGGCTACCGCACTGAATATTGTGCTGGGTGTTGGCGTGGGTTTTTTTCTCGCACGCAGCCGTTTTCCCGGACGTGATCTCTTAGATACCTTACTGACGCTGCCTATGGTGATGCCACCAACTGTACTGGGTTATTACTTATTGGTCTTGGTCGGTCGTCGCAGTGCCTTTGGTGCATGGTTATACGACAGTTTCGGGATTAATCTGATATTCACCTGGCAAGGGGCGGTAATTGCCGCCACTGTGGTGGCTTTCCCTCTGGTCTTTAAACCTGCCCGTGCAGCGTTTGAGGCGGTGGATGGCCAGCTGGAACAAGCCGCCCGAGTGCTGGGTGTGTCTGAACTGGCTATTTTCTTTCGCATCACTTTGCCGCTAGCGTGGCGCGGTATTTTAGCCGGCGTGCTATTGGCGTTTGCCCGTGCGCTGGGTGAGTTTGGTGCAACCCTGATGGTGGCCGGCAGCATTCCCGGTAAAACCCAAACCCTCTCCATTGCCGTCTATGAGGCTGTGCAAGCGGGTAAGGACGATACAGCGAATATGTTGGTGGTGATTACTTCGATCGTCTGTGTGGTGGTGTTACTTACCGCCAGTCGTTTAGCCCCGGGGCGAGTGAATGAGCGAACGAGGTAGGCGCATGTTTTTAGATCTAGATCTGAGCAAAACCCTGCGCTCAGGTAAGTCGGAATTTCACTTAGGCTTAAATTATGCATCGAGTAGCGAGCGCTTAGTGGTTCTGGGGCCTTCAGGCTCAGGCAAAAGCTTACTGCTGCAGATGATTGCTGGCCTGTTAAAGCCTGACAGCGGCTATTTAAAGCTGGCCGGGCGCACCTTGTTTGATCACAAGCAGGGTATCAATCTGACCCCGCAACAGCGCCAAGTGGCGTTTTTATTCCAAAATTACGCACTGTTTCCGCATCTGAGCGTACGCCAGAACGTTGCCTTTAGTTTACGTCGTGGACTGCTTAATCCCAGCGCAAAAGTTGCCAGCAAAGCGGTTGATTACTGGCTGGATAATTTTGGTTTGCAGCCAGTGCAACACCAAAGGCCGCATGAATTGTCAGGTGGGCAGCGCCAGCGTACCGCTTTGGCACGCGCCTTGGTGACTGAGCCGCGTGCTTTACTCTTGGATGAGCCGTTTTCTGCGTTAGACCCAGACTTACGTATTCACATGCGTAAAGAGCTACGAGAACTGCAAGAGCGCTTAGCTGTGCCATTGATTTTAATTACCCATGACGTGGAAGACGTCAAGGTCTTTGCAGAGCAAACACTGTGTTTAAAAGATGGACAGATTGACCAGCAGCGCCAACAGCTTATTCAAGCTTGCTAGTGGGCGTTATGCTAGCGATACCTGCGTACAAGCGGGTAGCAATTGTACAGCGCGGTCTACAACCTCTATTAGAAACACAGACTAAAGTGTGAGTGGTCTAGACCCCAGTTGAAAAAAAAGATATTTTCATAATAAGTCAGCGTAACTTGTGTGCGTGATTCTATTGGGAAGTAATCTATGAACTCACACGACAAAGATGTTATTCGCCAAAAGTTTGACGATTACTTGCGCATGTACGCAGCCTCTGATGCTTCTCTAACAGAGCATTTTAGTCATGACTTTGCTGGTTTTACCTGTTCTGGTGATTGTTTAGTTAACAACCAACAAGAGTGGTTTGCTGTTACACGCCAAGACTTTACAGCAGACAATCAGCCATTACGCATTGAGCTCAAGGATCTAGCTATCCAGTTACTAACAGGTACTGTTGCGCTAACCACAGGCTTGTTTAGCGTTTATCTTGCGCTTGAAGAAGCAACGCTGCTGGCTGAGACTGCGCGCCTTGTGTTGGTACTACGTAAAGAAGCTAACGTCTGGAAAATTGCGCATAGCAGCATATCCATTCCCAGTCATCTGCTTAAACAGAGCGATGTGCCGATACTGCACAAACTCATCCAGCGCAATCAGACTTTACAAGAGCAGCTTAACCAACAGAGCAAGCAACTGCTTGAGACCAACAATAAGCTGGTGATTACTCGTGAGCAGCTGGCGCAAGCGCATATTGAACACCAGCAGGCTGAAGATGCATTACGCAAAAGCGAGAGTCATTTCCGCATGATGACTGAAAATGTTGTTGATGTGGTCTGGAAACTGGATAAAGAATACCGTTTCACCTATATCAGCCCCGCCGATGAAAAGCGCCGCGGTTACCGTGCCGATGAAGTGATAGGTCACCTTGTATTTGAGATGTTTGATGAAGAGGGTATTGCGTCAATCAGAAGGGCGGCTCAGCAACGACATGAGGCTCAGGAAAAAGGTATTCCGCTGACTGACGTCACCTTCGAAGCCAGGCACCGCTGTAAAGATGGCAGCTGGATATGGGGTGAAATCCGCTATAACCCTGAGTTTGATGCCAACGGCAATGTGGTCGGTTTTTATGGTATTTCCAGAGAAATTACTGAGCGTAAGCAAATGCAAGACCAAGTACGCCAATTGGCTTTTTATGACCCGCTAACTCTGCTGCCGAATCGACATTTACTGAATGAGCGTTTGACCCAAGCCATGGCTGCTAACCAGCGTAAAGGACGCTATGCGGCACTGATGTTTCTTGATTTGGATAATTTCAAACCCATAAATGATATTCATGGACATTCTGCTGGCGACTTATTGTTGTTTGAGGTGGGGCAAAGATTAAAGCAATGCGTGCGTGAGATGGATACGGTGGCACGCTTCGGCGGCGATGAGTTTATTGTTGTGCTCAGCGAGCTAGAAACAGACAGGGCACAGTCTATGCAACAAGCATGGCATGTTGCAGATAAAATTCGTACCGCTTTGGCAGAAGTCTATAGGCTAAATATCAGTAACGATGCTGAGGTCAGTATCTGTATAGAGCACGCTTGCACTGTCAGTATCGGCGTTGCATTATTTTTGGGTCAAGAGATCAGTATTGATGACCTGCTCAAACGTGCTGATATGTCTATGTATCAGGCCAAAGAAAGTGGACGTGACGCGATAAGGATCTACAATCCAGAGCAGTAAAAGCATGATTCGATTCGACTTGGGCTTAACTGTAGCTGTATTGGTAAAGCTTGATTGATTTAGGTGAAAGCTTTTGCAAAAAGGTGCTGCCTGAGTTTTGGTTAAAAAGCTGTTAACCCAGCCATGCTGTTCGGTCTGGCGCCAGTATTGGATGCGGGCAACATGGCCCGCTATCAATTCTGTGCAGTGCCCCTTTTAGGATGCTTTAGGCTTAAAGTACAAGGTGGCACCGCGCTGTAGACCTTGTAGATTGATATCGTCGCGTGAGACTTCAGCTTCGATAGGGTCATCTTGGCCTTCAACCTTTAATGTCACCCGAGTAATAGCGCCCAGCGGGCGGATATCGCGTACCACGCCAGCTTGATGATCAGCTTGAGCAATTTGTGACAACAGCACTTCATGCGGACGGAACTGGATGTCTTGATCCGCCACTTTAAGGCGGTTGGAATCCCCTAAAAAGTGATAAACAAAATCGCTGGCTGGGTTCTCATAGACTTCAGCAGGCGTACCGATTTGTTCAATCACGCCTTTGTTCATGACCACGATGCGATCGGCCACTTCCATGGCTTCTTCTTGGTCGTGGGTGACAAACACAGAGGTGAGGTTGATGTCTTCGTGCAAGTTGGCTAACCAGCGGCGCAGCTCTTTACGCACCTTGGCATCTAACGCACCAAAAGGCTCATCAAGCAGCAGGATTTGCGGCTCAACTGCTAAAGCACGGGCTAAGGCAATACGTTGGCGTTGACCACCAGAGAGCTGTTCAGGGTAGCGATCGGATAACCAATCCAGTTGCACCATGCGCAGCAGTTCTTGGACTTTTTCAGCAATCACTGCTTCGCTGGGGCGCTCACGGCGTGATTTCATCCGAAGACCAAAAGCCACGTTATCAAACACCGTCATGTGACGAAACAAGGCGTAATGCTGAAACACAAAACCGACATTACGCTTGCGTACATCGCGGCGTGACACATCATCACCGTTAAATAAAATACTGCCGGTATCCGGCGTTTCTAAGCCAGCAATAATGCGCAGTAGGGTGGTTTTACCACAGCCGGATGGGCCGAGTAAGGCCACCAGTTCGCCAGCTTTGATGTCTAAATTAATGTTGTTTAACGCAGTAAAGTTACCGAACTGCTTATGGACTTGGCGGACTTCAATACTCATGACTTATTCGTCTCCATTGTTTAGCTGACGGTTGATCCGTGATTCGCTCCACTGCTTAAGCAGCAACATCAACAGCGCCAGAATGAGTAGCAGGCTGGCAACACTAAAGGCCGCAACGTGGTTGTATTCGTTGTAAAGAATTTCAACATGCAGGGGCAGAGTGTTGGTAAAACCACGGATATGCCCAGAGACCACCGACACCGCACCAAATTCACCCATCGCCCGCGCAGTACAGAGCACCACGCCGTACATCAAACCCCATTTGATATTGGGTACTGTGACATGCCAAAACATCTGCCAACCGCTGGCACCGAGTAAACGCGCCGCTTCTTCTTCTTGGGTACCTTGTTGCTGCATTAATGGAATCAGCTCGCGGGCGACAAAAGGTACGGTGACAAACAAGGTGGCTAAAACGATACCAGGTACGGCAAAGATGATTTGAATGTCATGTTCAAGCAGCCATTCACCAAAGAAACCCTGCGCGCCAAACAACAACACATAGACTAAACCGGCGATGATCGGTGACACCGAAAAGGGCAGATCAATTAAAGTGATTAAGACGCTTTTGCCATAAAAATCATGCTTACTGACGCACCACGCGGCAGCGACACCAAAGACTAAGTTCAGCGGCACTGAGATAGCAACCGCCAGTAACGTCAGCTTTAATGCTGAGATGGCATCGGCTTCTAGCATTGAGTCAAAAAAGTGCGCAACGCCCATTTTTAAGGCTTCAATTAATACAATGGCCAGTGGCAGTACCAAAAAGACGATAAAGGTCGCCCAAGCGGCAATGATCAGCGCTAAGCGTGCCCAGCTTGGTGCGTTGCGTGAGTTCTGATGGGATGTGGTCGACATAGGTATTCCTTAGCCCTTAGCAACGTAACGTTGGAGAAGGTTGATCAGCAGCAGCAAGACAAAAGACACCATCAGCATCATCACGCCAATGGCAGTGGCGCCGATGTAGTCGTATTGATCGAGCTTGACCATGATCAGTAATGGCAGAATTTCGGTTTTGCCGGGCATATTGCCAGCGATGAAAATCACTGAGCCGTATTCACCGACACCACGCGCAAACGCTAAAGCAAAGCCGGTCAGCCATGCTGGCAATAACGCTGGCAGTAAAATATTCCAGAACACTTGCACAGGGCGAGCACCGAGGCAGGTTGCTGCCTCTTCGAGTTCACGGGGAATATCCGCCAATACCGGCTGAATGGTGCGCACCACAAAGGGCAAAGTGACGAAGGTCAGTGCTAAAGTGATACCAAAAGGTGTGTAGGCAATAGTGACACCTAAGTCGGCAGCCAAACGACCGATAAAACCATTGGGTGCATACAGCGCAGTTAAAGCAATACCCGCTACCGCGGTGGGCAAGGCAAAGGGTAGGTCAATCATTGCATCAATCACTTTGCGGCCTGGAAAGCGATAACGCACCAACACCCAAGCGAATAAGGTGCCGATCACGCCATTGAGCAACGCCGCGATAAAAGCTGTACCAAAGCTAAGCTTTAAAGCAGCGATCACACGCGGGGCGCTGATAATGGTGTAAAACTCAGACCACGTCAGCTGCGCTGCATAAATAAACATGCCTGCCAATGGTATAAAAATCACCAAGCTGAGGTACACCAAGGTGTAGCCTAGAGTGAGACCAAAGCCAGGAATGACTGGGGAGGTACGTCGTGACATGATGACTTGCCTTGTGGTTATTTAGAACAGCAGTGGTGCTGCCTCTACTCATCGTGTGGAATATGCAGCTCGAGCAGGCGAATTCGTGTGTGCCTATATGCTGTCTAGTAGTGCGTTAAGGCGCCTATCATAAAGATTACTTCTTATTCTTTAAAATACTGTTTTGCGATTCTCTTATTCTTTTTTGTTATTAATGCATTTGCAGCTCCGTTATTCTATTTAGATCTAGATAAATGATTTATTATTCTTTTCTATTTGGTTGGTGTTGCAGCATAGTGATCACCACTGACCCACTACTGAGGCAACTATCATGAGTATTCAACTAGGTGACATCGCGCCGGATTTCCAGCAGGCATCAAGCGCAGGTGATATCAGTTTTCACCAATGGCTAGGCGACAGCTGGGGCGTATTGTTTTCACACCCTGCTGACTTCACCCCGGTGTGCACTACCGAACTGGGCTTTACTGCCAAACTCAAAGATGAATTCGCGGCACGTAATGTTAAAGCCATTGCTTTATCGGTTGACCCAGTCGACTCGCACCACGAGTGGATTAAAGATATCAATGAAACACAAAACACCAGTGTTAACTTTCCAATCCTGGCCGATGACGACCGCAAAGTGTCTAACCTGTATGACCTGATTCACCCCAATGCAGATAACACCCTAACCGTGCGTTCATTATTCGTGATTGATCCAAACAAAAAAGTGCGTTTGACCATCACTTACCCAGCCAGCACTGGGCGTAACTTCCATGAGATTTTGCGAGTGATTGATTCATTGCAGCTGACTGACAACTATAAAGTTGCCACGCCAGCCAACTGGGTCGATGGTGAAGATGTGGTGATTGTGCCGTCGATCCAAGACAAAACTGAGCTGGATGAGCGCTTCCCGAAAGGCTACACCGCGGTCAAACCTTACCTGCGCTTGACCCCACAGCCGAACCGTTAAGATGATCAAACACGTGCCGGTAGCGCACAAAAAGTGCGCTGCAGGCATGTCGAAGTACAAGGAGAGCGCCGATGCGCCAGACCACTGATGTGCGTTATTTAATTGTGCCAGGCTGGCAGGGATCATCTGCCGAGCATTGGCAGTCCCACTGGCAGCAGGTATTACCAGACTGCGCGCGGGTTGAGCAAGAGAATTGGTTGCTACCTGAGCGTCAGGCGTGGGTTGCGCAACTGCAGCGCCATATTGCCGCCGATCGTCGTCCAGTGGTGCTGATTGCCCACAGCTTAGGTTGTGTCACCGTCGCGCACTGGGCTGCGCAAGCGCCGGCTGCATTACTTGATCGCGTACGCGGTGCTTTGCTGGTTGCGCCGGCCGATGTCGAGCGCAGTGATTGCCCAGAACCTTTGCGCAATTTTGCCCAGATGCCGAACGCCAGCCTGCCATTTGCCAGCCTATTAATTGGCTCCAGTAATGACCCTGCAGCAAGCGCGCAACGTGCACTAGAGTTTGCGCAAGCTTGGGGGAGTGAGGCCAAGATTCTGCTCAATGTAGGGCACATTAATGTGCAGTCGGGCCATCATCGTTGGGAGCAAGGCTTTGCATGGTTGTATCAGCTGCAACAGCAGAGCCAGAAGCACTATCAGCGCAGTGCTTAAGCCGTTATAAAATCCGCTTAGGCGGGCTAGGCTGCGCTAACTTGTGTTTCTGGACGATAGCCAATTCTAAAGCCACCCCAGTGCTTACCGTGCACATAAATAGGTACGGAAACATCATGCATATGCTCGCCAGTTTCGCGAATATAAGTTTGCAATAATAAGGGTTTTTGATGATTACCGCAGCGCGCACCAACGCGGTCATTGAAAATACGTTTGGTACGGTTGTTTAAATAATCTTTTTGGTAATCTCCGGTTAAGGGTTGGCTGTAGACGCTATTATGCGTTGGAATATAGCCTTGTGGCGTGCTGGTAATGGCAAATACAGTATTCGTGTTCTGACTCAAAATTGGTTCTTGAATTGCACTAAGCACCTGGTCTGCATACTTATCAAAGGCTGTGCTGTATTTCTGTGGATTGGTATTGGCGATCTCTTTATAGTTGCGATCAAACAGCGCGGTTTCACTGATACGACCTTGCGTAATATCTTGCTCAAACTGCGCTGCTATTTTTTGTGCTGCATCTTGAGCCAGCTCATAAATGTGCTGATGGTAATCAGACAAAGTGACTTCGGAAAGCTTTTCGCTCACCCCTTCAGTTTGGCCTTCAAGCAGTGCCGCAGATTGACTTAGCTGGGTTGTTTGTTGATCACTAGCAGCCAAATCTTGACGCACCTGTTCGACCTCTTTAAAAAGCCCCTCAAGTTGTACACGATTATTATGCGTGCCAGTGGCAATAGTTTGCATTTGTTGTTCGACAGTGACGGCCAGCCCGGTAATTTCATTGAGTTGATTACCTGCGCCTTCCACCAGTCCCAGACTGTTATTGAGATCCTCAATCAGTCTATGTTGATGCTCTGCAACATCATTGGTGTTTTGTTGGATCTCTTGCAGCATACGCTCTACTTCCTCAGTAGCAGCAGCAGTGCGACTGGCCAAGCCGCGAACTTCATCTGCTACCACGGCAAAACCGCGGCCGTATTCACCAGCACGTGCGGCTTCAATCGCAGCATTCAGTGCTAATAAGTTGGTTTGGCTGGCAATGCCTTGAATGACCAAGGCCACTTTCTGAATTTCTTGGCTGCGTTCTCTGAGGTTTTCAATCAACATACGGCTATTATTGGCCTGCTGTGTCAGAGCTTGCATACTGAAGGTGGCCTTTTCTAAGCTAAGTTGACCTGCTTGACTGTTACTACGTACAGCACTCGCAGCACTTAAACTTTGTTCGCTGAGTTGCGCAGTAGCTTCCTCAGTAGCGATGATTTGACCTGCGCTGTGTTCAATACGCTGTGCCGAGTTAACCAAAGAGATTAGTTTTTGTTTGAGCTGCTGCGCGGCATGACTGACACCAGCTGCAGTCAAGGCACTGGCGGTAGTGGCGTGGGATAAGTGACGAGCCAGCTCAGTGGTTTGTTCGGCGCTATGCGCAACTTCAGATGTTTGCACAGTTTGACTTAAGAGCGGCATTGCAAATAGCGGCAGGAGCAAGATGCCGCTGGTCCAGAAGGGCGCGTCTAGCCAGGATAAAATCACGAGTGCAATAATGCTGCCGATTTGTAAGCCTAAAACACGATAAGTAGAAATCATGAGCCCAAAGCGCCTTATTCGGATGACATAGAACAATTATTATAATTGTTGATATTTTTGTTGAATTTGCAGGTTGTTATTGCGACATTCTTGCGCGCAAAAGGCCATCACACTTTGGTCGTTAGATGAAGAGCCATTAGTCTTGTACTGCAGTACAACTTGGCGTGTTAAGTATTCTTTAGCGGTTAAGCGTGGCAGTTTACGCGCCAGTTTTCTAAAGTGCGCAATGCGCTCATAACATAGAGTCAATTCACCACTGATGGTGTTGTACCAACTGTCTGGCGCACCGCAAGAGGCAACGCGCAGGGTCAGATCACGCGGTAATACAAAAAACTCACTGGCGCGTGCAGCTACAGATTCTAATTCGCCACTGGCTTGAACTTTTTCTAACAGCTCACTGCCGCCATCTAAGTGGTGTGGCGGTGTATCGTAAATGACGTGAATTCGATGTTTAACAGGTTCGCCGCTTGTGCGTTTAAAGTGCTCGCGAAACCAAAGTGCGGCATATTTGGCTTGCTCATACTCATCTTGACAATAAAATGCGCGCTGTTCGGGTAAACCGGTCATCTCGATAATCCACTCAAGATTCTTTGGATCACTGCCATAGGCTAAGCAGGCGATATTATAAAAGCGCTGCTCATCTAAAGCGTGGCTGTCCCAGGCTTGGATTTGCTGGTCAGAGTCTTGCGTGCTTTGCCATTCCAGGCGCCAATAGTCAGCTACGTCTAATAAACGCATGGGGAAGTCTGGCGTTTGTTGGCGCTCATGGATTAAAAATAAACCAATAAAACCGAGCTGATCTGCTGCATCTTCTTCACGTCCCAGTACCGGTAACTGCAATTCGTGAATCAACAAATGACCCATTTCGTGCAATAGAGTGAATTCTGAGTTGGTCGTTACAAAACGCAACTGCTCGGCGCTGGCGCTGTCTTCTATTGCAATGGCTGAGCCGCTGCTGAAATAAAAAAACAGTGCAAGGTGCAGGCGGCTAATACCTATGTGCCTGATTGCAGCTGTGAGCCAAGAGCGGCTCATACCCGATTAAGATCCTCTAATGCAAAGGGCAAATCGGGCTGTGGCCATTGTAAATTCAGTGTTTCAAATTTTTGCGCAATCAAACTGCAAAACAGTAAGTTGCGCAGTGGTTTGTTATTGGCTGGGACAATATGCCAAGGATTTGAAGTGGTACTGCTTTGTCTAAAGGCCTGATTCCAGTTTTTTTGAATGGCGTCGAAGTTCTGATGACCAGCTAAATCAGCAGCGGAAATTTTCCAATGCTTTTCAGGGTTGGCAAAGCGTTGCTGCAAGCGTCTTTTTTGTTCGTCTTTAGAAATATGCAAATAGACTTTAAGCAGATGAATATTTTTCTGTACCAGTTGTGCTTCAAATTCCAGTATCTGCTGTAAGCGGCCGGCGGCTTGGTTGTCATCAATATAACCATCAGCCAGATCACTGACCAAACTCTCATAGGGCGTGCGGTTAAAAACGCTGAGCATGCCCGGTTCCGGTAATTGCTGGCGGAAACGCTCTAAGAAGTTTTCTTGGCGCTGGCTGTCCGTAGGTTTTTGAAAGCCACTGATGCGTACACCTTGCGGATTGAGGCCACGTAAGCAGTTGCGGATCACCCCATCTTTGCCTGAGCAGTCAGGACCTTGCAGCCAAACCAGTAGTGCTGGCCCATTATTGGCCCAGAGCAGTTGTTGCTGGCGATCTAAGCTGTCACGCACAGATTTAATACGTGTGTCACCTGGGTGCAAAGTCAGGCCAAAATCACGCGCAGGATCAAGGCTTAAGCCTGTGCTTGCATGGTAAAGGCATTGTTGCAGTACCGCATCAGTGAGGCGCATGTCAGTCCTTGTTACGTTTGAGTTGGTCTTTAAGCTGGGTCGGTAGTTGACGAATAATCAACATATCCCGAGCCTCGTCATATTCGACCTTAGAACCTAACAAGTGTGACTCAAAACTAATAGATATACCTTCGGCGCGGCCGGTAAAGCGGTGAAATGCGCTTAAGGTGCGCTTGTCGGCAGGTATCTCAGGGGATAAACCGTAATCCTTGTTGCGAATATGGTTATAAAACGCCTGCGGATTTTCTTCGTCTAAGACTTCAGACAAGCCTTCAATACTGACCACATCGCCACGACGGGTTTGACTATTGGCATAGCTGATCAGGTTGTTGGTTTGCTCGCGGGCTTTTTCTTCGGGTAGGTCTTCACTTTCAACGAAGTCACTGAATGCTTTGAGCAAGGTGCGTGTTTCACTGGGACCATCCACGCCTTCTTCGCAGCCTAAGAAGGCCAGAAAAGCATCGATAACTTTTTTACCATTTTTGCCTTTAAGAAAGGAAATGTACTGCTTGGACTGGCTGTTGTTTTTCCATTCTGACAGGTTAATTCGCGCGGCCAAATGCAATTGGCTCAGGTCAAGATGGCGTGCCGCAGCAACATCTAAATCCCCAGCGATAACCATGCCGTCATTATGCTGTAACACAGCAATCATCAGGTGCTCGGTCATGCCTTGCTGGTAATGGGCCAACAGCAAATGCCCAGACAGACTGAGGCTATTTTCATCCAGCTGCTTTTTTAAGTGCTCAACGGCTTGGCGACTAAACTGAACAAAATCTGTTTGCTCGGCAAGGTAGCTGGATAACCAGCTTTGCAGTGGCCACTGGCTGCTGTCGGCTTGAAACAAACCCCAGGCTTTGCTCGGTTTACTGTTGTAGCTGTCATTTAAATCAGCCAGCACATGCTGCACCGCGGTTGAGTCGGGCAACACTTCGTTGCGCAGTTGCAGTGTCGCTGGGCTGTCATCGGGTTTCTTCTCAATATAGTGAACGATGCAGTGATGAATCGACATGGTATACGGCCTTCATTAATACATATAACGCTGCGCCTTGCCGTGCACAAAATGCACAGCAAAACGGCACGCAAGGGATAGGGTTAAACTGTTGAGTGGGATGCTTTTAGGCGCTCAAGACGCTGCAAAACATAGCGCACATGCAGGTGTAACTCATACAGTTCATTGGTGTAGGACAGTGGCACTTCGACTTTGGCCAGCTCCATTTGCAGCTCGGTTAAACGCTTGATCTCACTGTCAAGATGCTCGGGCAGAGTGTGGTTGGTAAAACGCTTATCGACGTCTCTGAGGTATTTATACCAACGGTAGATACGCGCCCGAATCCGCCAGCGATACAGCGTCCCGGCCATTTTAAACAATGGAAATAACAGCACCAGCAGTGGGATCACTAAAATAATATAGCGGTCGGCCAGTGAGGCAATTCTGAAAGGTAGGTAACGCTGCAGCAAGGGTAAGCCCTTGTTATGAAAATACTCAGCTTCAGTCAATGTGGAAAAATCATGTGGCAGGTTTTTCGGCCAGGTATCGGGTGCATCAATTAATGTACCGGACTTCATCACCTCTTGCGCTGCGGCTAAAATTAAGGCACTGAGGGCAGGGTGAAATGATTGATTGGCGACCAGCATTGCCACAGGGCTGAGGATAGTCGTGGCTTGGTGCGGCTGATTACTCGACAAGTTGAGTAAACCTTGGCCCACATTGACTTCGGTAATAAAGGGTAGACGCGCACGATAGGCTGCAGCTTGGCTAAAATGTATTAATTGCAGTTCGCTGTGGCTGGCTGCTTGCTGAATTAAACTGCTTTCAGCTGGGCCCAGAAAAAATGCCGCGTCCAACTCATCATTGACTAATGCTGCTAAAGCTTTTTTACTGCTGTACGCGTGCCAATTTGCCGGCAGAGCATTGCTGTTGATGTTATTAGCAATCAGCAGCGGATTGATCATCATGCGCGTGCCGCCATTGGCTGAGCCGACGGCAGTGCGCAAGGGCAATAGATCGCTCAGGGTGTTGAGCGCAATACCCTCGCGGGTAAACAACCACAGGGGCTCTTGGTATACAGCGCCAAGGTTGTAGAGTTGTTTACGCTGTGCGGCATCAAGTTCAAGTTCTTGGCCACTTTGCATCAGTGCGAGATTGATTGAACTGTTTTTATCCAGTAAGCGTTCGGTATTTTCCCGTGAGCCGGAACTGTTGATCAACTTAAGTTCAAAGCCTTCTTTGGCCAGTTCAGCCCGTAGCTTTTCAGCAAAAAGTGCATAACCACCGTTACTGCCGCCAGTGCTCATAGTGGCGTGCATGGGCGGTGGTGGGGCAACAAAATAAAACAAGCCGGCTACCAATGCAGCCAACACCGGCACCAACCATAAGTTGGCGCGCAGCATAATGGAGAAATCTTGCAGAATACGGTTCATCGGCTGTCCTTAGTGGTGTATGCGTGTTGTTATTATGCGCCAGAGCTCTTGCGGCGAGGAATACCAAAACGCTGACGGCGCTCCCACAAGCATTTGCGGCTGATCCCAAGTTTACTGGCCAACTCTGTTTCGGTCATCTGTTCTTGATGCTCAAGGACGAAGTGCTGAAAGTAGTCCTCCAAGGACATTTTACTGGCGTCAACTTGCGCATCGGCGTCAGCTTGTGCAGCCTCTGCCGCTGCGTCGGATGTATCTTGCGCACTTTTCTCTGCTGCTAAGTCAACATCAATGCCCATCAACTCGGTGGTGACTTGCGTGCCTTCACACAGGATCACTGCGCGCTCCAGTGCGTTTTCTAATTCACGCACATTGCCCGGCCAGCTGTATTTTTGCAGTGCGAGCTGGGCTTGTTCGGTAAAGCCCATGGGTTCTTTGTGCATGCGCAAACGTTGGCGATCCAACAGAATATCGGCAATTTCCACCACATCGTTACCGCGATCACGCAGGGCTGGTAAATGCAGGGCAATCACATGCAAGCGGTAGTACAAGTCTTCACGGAAGCCACCGGTTTTCGCAAGACTTTTTAAATCACGGTGGGTTGCCGCCACCAAGCGCACATCAACTTTTTGTGATTGCACCGAGCCTACGCGGCGGATCTCACCTTCTTGCAGAACACGCAGCAAACGTGCCTGCGCTTCTAATGGCAGCTCGCCAATTTCATCTAAAAACAATGTGCCGCCATCGGCCGCTTCAACCAGACCGGTGCGCGCTGATACCGCGCCAGTAAAGGCACCTTTTTCATGCCCAAACAGCTCAGATTCAATCAGGGTCTCTGGAATGGCCGCACAGTTGACTGAAATCATAGGTGCTTTTGCACGATTGGATAAATTATGCAGCGCGCGCGCGACTAACTCTTTACCGGTACCAGACTCACCCTGAATCAACACGTTGGAATCGGTGGGCGCGACTTTACGAATTTTACTGTACAACGCCTGCATTGCTGCACTGCTGCCAATAATGCCAATGTCGGAGTTGTCCACTGCTGGCGTCTCATTAGCTGCTGTTGACGCATCCTCGCTATCGCCGGCAAGTTGCGCCGCAGCCTGTTGATGATCGCTAATAATCCGCGCAACGGTTTGTAGCATTTCATCATGGTCAAAGGGCTTGGCGATGTAATCAATCGCACCCAAACGCATGGAATCGACCGCTGAGCGCAAGCTGGCGTAGCTGGTCATAATCAATACCGGCTTGGGCTCAGCCAGTTTAATCATTTCTGTACCGGGCGCACCAGGCAAGCGCAAATCGCTGATGATTAAATCAAAATCACTAATCCTATGTTGCTCTTGTGCTTCTTGGACAGAACCGGCTTCGCTGACTTTGTAGTGATTGCGTTCCAATAAACGACGCAAAGCTGAGCGAATAATGGGTTCATCTTCAACAATTAAAATATTGTGCATTCACACTCTCTCTAAACAGTCAGACGGCAACGTGTTGC
This sequence comes from uncultured Thiopseudomonas sp., assembly GCA_964385265.1. GTDB lineage: Bacteria > Pseudomonadota > Gammaproteobacteria > Pseudomonadales > Pseudomonadaceae > Denitrificimonas. Next base: position 129,167 of record CAYLOI010000003.1, on the reverse strand, counting down.
TAAAGCAAGAGGACTCATAACAAGGCCTTCACGTCGGGGCTGGAGGTTGGGCTGTGGCGTGGCAAACGGATGCGGAAGCGAGTGCCGCGCTGCTGCTCAAGGTCGGTTGGACTTTCGACACTGATGTCACCGTGGTGCTCTTCGATGATCGAGTGCACCAGCGCAAGTCCCAACCCGGTACCTTGGCCTGGATCTTTGGTGGTAAAAAAAGGTTCAAACAAGTGCTCTAAACTTGCTGCGCTAATGCCGCTGCCCTGATCCTCAATGAATAACTCTACATTAGAATGGCTGGCGGTTGTACGGATATAAATATGGCCAAGCTCAGGGCTGGCATCACGCGCATTGGAGAGCAGGTTGATCAACACTTGGGCAAGACGCTGTGGGTCGCCCTGTACCCAGTGCTCAGTATCGCACAGGTTAAAAAAGTGTACTGTCTTGGCCATATTGTTGAGGCTGAGTAGGTGAATGGCTTCATTGGCAATATCAAACAAACGCACCGCTTCGTGGTTGTCATGCTGGTTTTGGCCTGAATGTGAAAAATTCATCAGCGACTGAACAATGCGCGTAACACGTTTGGTTTGATCGATAATTTGGCTACTGATCTCGATGATTTCTGCGTCTTCATCGCGCTCGTAACGCAGGTTTTGCGCCAAGCATGCAATGCCAGTGATGGGATTGCCAATTTCATGCGCGACGCCAGCGGCCAAGCGGCCCACCGAAGCAAGGCGCTCGGAATGCACCAATTTATCTTCCAATAGGCGTGTTTGCGTGGCGTCTTCTACCAGTAGCACCAAGCCACTGTTGCCCGGTGCTAAAGGCTCATCAATCGCCGCTTTATGCAAGTTGATCCAGCGTGAGGCATAGGCACCTTGCAGTGCATGCTTATAACGGTGCGCACTTGGGCCTTGGGCAAAATCCATCAGTAATCCGCGCCAAGGCTCATCAATGCTGTCCAGACGCGAGCCCACTACGCGTGACGCAGTGATTCCCGTTAGATCTTCTAACGCTCGATTCCACATTAAAATCTCGTGGTCTTTAGCCAGCGAACATACGCCCATGGGTAAATCTTTGAGTGTTTGCCGGTGATAGCGGCGCAGGGCATCCAACTCAGCCGCCAAACCGGTTAAGCGCGATTGATAGTCTTCAAGGCGGCTCTCAATAAAATGAATATCTCCGGTGACATAGGTTTCACTGGCCACCTTATAGGGTACAAAGTTATTGACCAAGTCTTGCGCGACACTGGGCCCCATTAAACCCGATAAGTTCGCTTCAATACGGTCACGTAAGCGCCGTAAAGCAAAGGGGCGTTTCTCGTCGAAGGGAAACTGTAAGTCTTTCAGTGCTTGTTCCACTTCGCGTTGCGCAGTGACAGCACCCAATGGTTTGGCCAATTCAGAGGCGATCTCTTGTGGGTTGCGCGCAAAGAGTTCACGGCGCTCTGGGCGGCGCACATAGTTGACCACACAGGCTTGCGCTGCACGTTGTTCTTCAAGGCTGGCACGGGTCAGTAGTGAGACTAAAACAAAGATAAAGCAATTAGCACCCAGCGCCGCAATCGCAGAAAAATGCCAGTTGCGGTCATCCAGTACATAGGTGTAATCCAATATTGGTAGGTAAAACTCTTGGATATTGCTGAACATAGGTAGCAGCATGCCGGTTGCAGCGGTTAGAACACCGACAGCAATACCGCTAATAAAGCCGTAGCGATTGGCTTTAGGCCAATACAGGGTTGCCAATACAGCAGGCAGAAATTGTAGGGTGATGACAAAGGCGACCAAACCTAAGCTGGATAGGTCTTGCTCGGAACGCAGTAGCAAATAAAAACCATAACCGGCCAAGATAATGGCAAAGATCAGTACACGCCGCGTCCATTTCAGCCAGCGGTAAATATTGCCTTCAGCGCGAGGCTGATAAAAGGGCAGCACCAAGTGGTTAAGTACCATTCCTGACATGGCCAAGGTCAATACGATAATCACGCCGCTGGCAGCAGACAGGCCACCGACAAAAGCCAGTAAAGCAAGGCGTTCGCTATTGACTGCCAGTCCTATACCAAGAGTGAAATACTCCGGAGCTGTGGGTGCGCTCAGTTTTAAGCCGGCCCACAAAATCGGTAAAATAGGTAAGCTCATCAGCAACAAAAATAGCGGCACACCCCAGCTGGCACTGACCATGCTGCGCGGGTTGAGGTTTTCTGTGAAAATCATGTGGTACATGTGCGGCATGACAATCGCTGAAGCAAAAAACAATAGCAGTAAGGTGCGCCACGGGCCTTCCTGCAAAGGTAATTGTAAGTCGTTAAGCACCGCACTGTTTTGCGTCAGCCACATGTCTAAATCGTTAGGGCCGTTAAATACGACAAACAGCGCATAGATACCAATGGCCAGTAAAGCAATCAGTTTAACCAGTGACTCAAAGGCAATGGCAAAAACTAAGCCTTCATGTTTTTCACGGGTAGCGACGTGCCGAGCGCCGAACAAAATAGAAAACAAAGTGATTAGAATGCAAAAGGCTAACGCCACTCGGTTTTGAATCGTCTGACCGGTCAGAATGCCAATGGTGTCAGCCACTGCCTGAATCTGCAAAGCCAGTAATGGCAATGCGCCCAAGAGCATACCAATAGTGGTTATCGCACCGGCCCAGTTGCTGCGAAAACGAAATGCAAGTAAGTCGGCTAATGAGGACAGTTGATGGGTGCGGGTTAATTTTAAAATAGGATAGAGCAATACCGGCGCTAATAAAAAAGCGCCAGACAACCCTAAGTAAATGGCTAAAAAACCATAGCCATATTGGTAGGCCAGCCCTACAGAACCAAAAAACGCCCAAGCACTGGCATACACGCCCAGCGATAAAATATAGGTCAGGGGGCGGCGCACAATCCAGCGCGGCACCCAACCGTTTTCACTGGCCCAAGCCACGCCAAACAGGGTTAATAAATAGGTGGTGCTGATTAAGACCAGCTGGCTAAGACTAAAACTCATCTGCATCGTTTTGGCTCTGCAAAACAAAAGTAACCACAATTAGAATCAGCCACAATAAATATGGGCGATACCATGTGCTATCTGCAGCCGTCCACCACTCCATAATGGCCGGTGAAAACAGATACATACCAACAACTAAAATAAGAACTAAACGATAGATGTACATGATGCCACTCAACACTCAAGTGTCACCGATAGTAACCAAGCAAGCGGCAATCTGCCACAGTTAAGTGCAGCAGATGAGTGCTTTAGCGAACAAATTTGCCTTGACGGCGCTCAACACGAAACTCAAGCGTGCTCGCTCGGTAGCCAGCGCGCAAGCTGGGTAAGGGCAGGCAAGTTTGCCACTGGGCACCTGCAACCAGCGGGCTTGAACTGGTGTAGCGCGATTCAGTAAACAGGGTTTCAATCAGATTGATATTCTCGCCCGGGCGGTAAGCAGCGATGCGCCACTGTAAATCTTTAAGTGACTTATCAGTATTGTTACGTAATTGCACAAGTAGTGGCGTAGCGGCAGGGCACTGCTCTGGCGCATAACTGATCTGCATATCCAGATGGTCAAGCAAGTATTGATTATTGCGTTGATCTAAAATCAGCCAGGCAGCAATGCTGCCCAGCACTGCAAGCAGCGGCAGACCAATGGCTAAGGTGCGCTTAGGGTAGCGCAGGAGCAGGGCCAGCCACGTCAGTGGAATTAAAACAGGCGGAAGCATAAAAGCTAATCCTCAGGTTGATCGCGTAAAAATACGAGATGATTGGGTTTAGACTGCTCAGCACTGTAGTAATACCCCTGTTCGTTGAAGTTTTTTAGGGCCTCAACTGAATCGATTTTATGCTGAATAACATAGCGCGCCATTAGGCCGCGAGCTTTTTTCGCATAGAAACTGATGATTTTGTATTGGCCGTTTTTCAGATCTTTAAAATCAACATTGATCAATGTACCAGCCAATTGCTTGGGTTTAACCGCTTTAAAGTATTCATTGGAGGCCAGGTTAAGTACAGTGTCTGTTTTGTTTTCGGCGAGGCATTGATTGAGTGATTCTGTAATGCGCGTGCCCCAAAATTCATAGAGGTTTTTACCTTGAGCATTATCCAGTTTGGTGCCCATTTCTAAACGGTAAGGCTGCATTAAATCCAGTGGACGTAATACCCCATACAGGCCAGATAAAATACGCAGGTGCTGCTGAGCGTAGTTGAAATCGTCAGCGCTGAGAGTTTGCGCGTCTAAACCGGTATACACATCACCTTTAAAGGCCAGAATCGCTTGGCGGGCATTCTCAAGGGTGAAATCAGGCTGCCATTCGGTGAAGCGCGCGACATTTAGTCCGGCCAGTTTGTCTGAAAGTTTCATCAGTTCAGCCAACTCACTGGGCGACAATTTACGTAGCACCTCGATCAACTGACTGGACTGCTCCAGAAAGCGGGGTTGGGTAAAGGTCTCAGTGGCGAGAGGGCTTGTGTAATCCAGCGTTTTTGCTGGCGAAATAACCATAAGCATAGAATCTGATCCTTGTAATACGGCGGCCTGCAGTAGGCTAGGCAAGCGGATAGCGGACAATATGCTGCTCAGTATACAAGCTATCTAGCACGATAGGCGCGGACAGTAGCGCAATTGCACTGCAGCAGCTGAGCAAATCTGCGACAATACGCGGCTCAATATTGGATAGTTATTAGTCGTTAATGAGCAAACTCGTCAACCAACATGCATTACTTTCACAGCTTGAGCAGGCCAAGTGCGCTGATCAGCACCGTTTTCGTCGGCGTCTACTGTCGATACTGAAACAGCCGCAACATCAATCAGCACTGGCCAAATGGCAGCAAGATGTTGATAAATCCTGCGCGCAAGTGCAAAGCCGTCGTTTAAGCATCCCCAGTATTCATTACGATGACAGCTTGCCGATCGCTGAGCGCCGTGCTGCGATTAAAGATGCGTTGAGCAAGCACCAAGTTTTAATTATTGCCGGTGAAACAGGTTCAGGTAAAACCACCCAGCTGCCTAAACTCTGCTTAGAACTGGGCCGTGGCACTCATGGCTTGATTGGTCATACTCAGCCTCGTCGTTTAGCTGCGCGCAGTGTTGCGGCCCGTATTGCTGAAGAGCTTGGCACACCACTGGGTGAGCTGGTGGGTTATCAGGTGCGTTATGAAGATCAGAGCCACGAAGGCACCCTGGTTAAGCTGATGACTGACGGTATTTTGCTAGCGGAAACCGGTCGTGACCGTTTCTTGCAGCGCTACGATACGATCATCATTGATGAAGCCCATGAGCGCAGCCTCAATATTGATTTCTTGCTGGGTTATATCAAGCAAATCTTGCCGCGTCGTCCTGATCTAAAAGTGATTATTACTTCGGCGACCATTGATCTGCAGCGTTTCTCTGAGCACTTTGATAATGCACCTATTATTGAAGTGTCGGGGCGTACCTACCCAGTCGAGACTTGGTACCGTCCGCTGGTTGCCAGTCAAGATGAAGATGGCAATAGCGTTGAGGAAGATATCAGTGTTGATCAGGGTATTCTCAATGGCCTGCTCGATATTGCCGAGCATGAACGTCGTGAAAAACGTTTACCCGGTGATGTGCTGGTGTTTTTACCTGGTGAGCGCGAGATTCGCGAATGTGCAGAGGTGTTGCGTAAAGCGCAATTAAAGCACACCGAAATTTTACCTTTGTATGCCCGTTTATCACCCAGCGAGCAGCAGAAAATTTTCCAGAGCCACCCTGGCCGTAAAGTGATTCTCGCCACTAACGTCGCCGAAACCTCGCTGACAGTGCCGGGCATTCGCTACGTGATCGATAGCGGCACCGCACGCATCAGTCGCTACAGTTACCGCGCCAAGATTCAGCGCTTGCCGATTGAAGCCATCTCGCGCGCCAGTGCCAATCAGCGCCAAGGCCGTTGCGGCCGAGTTGAGGCGGGGATTTGTATTCGCCTGTACAGCGAGGCTGATTTTTTAGGCCGGCCTGAATTTACCGATCCAGAAATTCTACGCACCAACCTTGCCGCCGTTATTTTACAGATGCTGCATTTGCGCCTCGGTGCGATTGAAGACTTCCCCTTTATTGAGCCGCCGGAAGGCAAAGCCATCAGTGATGGTTTTAATGTCCTGCAAGAGCTGAGCGCGGTGGACCGTGACAGCACGCTGACTGATCTGGGTAAACAACTGGCGCGCTTACCGATTGATCCTCGCGTGGGACGGATGTTGTTGGCTGCGGCCGAGCAGGGCAGTCTGCGCGAAATGCTGATTGTCGCCAGTGCCTTATCCATTCAGGACCCACGTGAGCGTCCAGCGGATAAACAACAAGCGGCCGATCAAGCGCATGCGCCTTGGAAAGATCCGGATTCGGATTTTGCTGTACTGATCAATATCTGGCGCAGCTTTGAAGAGCAACGCTTAGCCTTAGGTAGCTCAGGTGTACGTCGCTGGTGCCGCACGCACTTTTTGAATTATTTACGCATGCGTGAATGGCGTGATGCGCATCGCCAGCTCACCTTGATTTGCCGTGAATTGCAGCTGCCATTTAACCAGCAACCTTGCGATTATGCGCAATTGCATAAAGCCCTGCTGACCGGTTTGCTCAGCCAAATAGGGCAGAAAACTGAAGATAAAGATTATTTAGGTGCGCGCCAACGGCGCTTTTTTATTCATCCATCCAGCACTTTAGGGCGCAAACGGCCACAATGGTTAATGGCTGCCGAACTGGTAGAAACCACACGCTTGTTTGCCCGTTTAGTGGCAAAAATTGAGCCGGAGTGGGCCGAGCAACTGGCCGAGCATCTACTTAAACGCACTTATCTTGAACCACACTGGGAAAAACGCCGGGGTCAGGTGGTCGCGTTTGAGCAGGTGAGTTTGTACGGCTTAATTATTATTGGTCGCCGCGCCGTGCACTATGGCCCGATTGATCCAGTGTTAAGTCGCGAGACTTTTATTCGTGAAGGTTTAGTTGCCAATGAAATACTCAGTCGCGCCCATTGTTTACAAGCCAATCGCGAGTTACTAGCCACGCTGGATAAGCTTGAAGCTAAAGCGCGGCGCCGCGATATTTTAGCCGACGAAGAAACCCTGTTTAATTATTACGATCAGCATATTCCTGCAGATATTTACCAAACCGCCAGTTTTGACCGCTGGTATAAACGCAGCAGCGCAACAGATCCGCAGCTGTTATTGATGACAGAAGAGGATGTGCTGGCGCGCGATGCCAGCGAAGTCACCGCCAACCAGTATCCCGACACTTTGCAGTGGCAAGATATTGCGCTACCGCTCAGCTATCACTTTGAGCCGGGCCATCTACGTGATGGCGTTACCGTGACTATTCCTGCTCCGCTGTTGGCGCAAGTGCCTGAGTCTTTGTTGCAATGGTTGGTGCCAGGTTTATTACAAACACGCTGTATTGCCATGGTGCGTAACCTGCCTAAAGCCGTGCGCAAAAACTTTGTCCCAGTGCCTGATTTTGTCGGTGCGGCATTGGAAGGTATGCCCTTTGCCCAAGGCGTTCTCAGTGAAGTGCTGGGCCAACAATTGCTGCGCATGACTGGGGTGCGCGTCAGTGACGAATTATGGCAAGAGGCCGCAGCGCAGCTTGATGAGCACCTGCGCATGAATATTGAAGTGGTTGATGCGGCTGGCAAGCCTTTGGGTGAAGGGCGTGACTTAGCTGAATTGCGCAGTCGTTTTTCCGGTGCCAGTCAGCAAGCTTTGGCTGAGTTAAAGCAAACGAAAAACACCACCCAGGCAGTCGAGCGCGATACCTTTGCCGTACAAGCACAAAGTACACATAAGGTGGCAGGGATGGCGATGACCGTCTATCCAGCGCTGGTGGACAAAGCCGGTGAGGTACAAGAAGGGCGTTTTTCCACGCAACAACAAGCCGATCAAGAACACCGTCGCGCGCTGCAACGCTTATTGCTGCAGCAGGTAGCGGAACCAGCTAAGTACTTACGCAGCCGTTTACCCGGCTTAACCGATATGGGTTTGCTCTACCGTGATTTGGGCCGGATCGAAGCGCTGACTGAAGATATTTTACTGGCCAGCATTGACCGCTGCATGCTGCAGGATCTACTGGTACTGCCACGCGATGCCCAGGCTGTGGCAAAACTGGCGGATAGCAAACGCGGTGAGTTGGTCCCTGTGGCCGAGCATCTGGCTAAGACCGTATTACTGATTTTGCAACGCTGGCACGCGATTAAAAAACGTCTGAAAGGGCGTATTGATTTGTCCATGGCAGTGGCGCTCAATGACATTAAAGCGCAATTGGCCAGCTTGCTGTATCCCGGCTTTGTGCGCGATACCCCGGCTGTCTGGCTGCAGGAATACCCGCGTTATTTAAAAGCCGTTGAACAACGTTTAGAGCGTCTACCCAGTCAAGTGCAGCAGGATCGGGTGTGGACGATTGAGCTCAGTGGTTTGCTCGATAAGCTCAACAAACGGCAAAGCAAACATGCGCAAGAAGGCAAATATGATGAGGCGCTGACTTTGTATCGTTGGATGCTGGAAGAGTATCGCGTGTCGCTGTTTGCCCAGCAATTGGGGACTAAGGTGCCGGTATCGGATAAGCGTTTAAGTAAACAGTGGAGCTTGGTTTCCGAATAGAATTCAGAGTGATTTTGCCAAGCTCCGCTTATTAACTAACTTAAACCCTGCAGCAGCGGCTCATAGCCGCGATTGCTGCAGTTGCTGATTAATCGATTAAACCATCGGCACGGAACATGGCTTTAATCCCACGTAACGCTTGGCGCGAGCGGTCGAGGTTCTCGATTAAGGCAAAGCGCACATAATCGTCACCGTAATCACCAAAGCCAACCCCAGGTGAGACACTGATTTTAGCTTCAGCCAATAACTTCTTAGAAAACTCCAGTGAGCCCAAATGCGCATAGGCATCCGGAATCTTCGCCCAGATATACATCGAGGCTTTGGGTTTTTCGACCATCCAGCCGATTTCATGCAGGCCTTTGACCATCACATTGCGACGCTGGCGGTATTTCTCGGCGATATCCAACACGCACTGTTGATCACCTTCTAATGCCGCAATAGCTGCCACTTGCACTGGGGTGAAAGAGCCATAATCGTGATAGCTTTTAATACGGGCTAACGCGGTGACTAATTCTTGATTACCGACCATAAAGCCCACACGCCAACCGGCCATGTTGTAGCTTTTTGATAGGGTAAAAAACTCCACCGCCACATCACGCGCACCTTCCACTTGCATAATCGAGGGCGCAGTCCAGCCGTCATAGACGATATCGGCGTAGGCTAAGTCGTGGATCACAATGATGTCGTGTTCGCGGGCTAAGGCGACCACCCGCTCAAAAAAGTCCAGCTCAACACATTGCGCCGTCGGGTTAGACGGGAAACCAAGAATCATCATTTTTGGCTTAGGAATGGACTGGCGAATGGCTTTTTCCAGTTCAACAAAAAAATCCACACCCGGAATCAGTGGCACTGAACGCACTTGCGCACCAGCAATCACCGCACCGTAAATATGAATTGGATAGCTGGGGTTGGGTACCAGCACCATGTCGCCTTGATCTAAGGTGGCGAGCATCAAATGCGCCAAACCTTCTTTAGAGCCAATGGTCACAATGGCTTCAGTTTCGGGGTCGAGATCAACTTCATAGCGTTTTTTGTACCAGTTGGTAATCGCACGACGCAGACGTGGAATACCGCGTGAGGTGGAATAACCATGGGTGTCGCCACGCTGTGCGGTTTGCACCAGCTTTTCTACAATATGTGGCGGTGTCGAACCGTCTGGGTTGCCCATACTGAAATCAATAATATCTTCACCGCGACGGCGTGCTTCCATCTTTAATTCAGCAGTGATATTGAAAACATAAGGGGGCAGGCGATCGATGCGCGAAAAGCGCCGGGGTTGACGGCTATCAGTCATGTAAACCTCAAAACGTAAGCGCCCAGAACCGTCTGAGCGACGCTGACTCATGCGTGAGTCAAGCCAGCAAAATACGCCCAGTTGTTATGAAGTTCAAGGGGTGCGGGTAAAGATTTATATGCTGCGTTAAGGATGCTTTAGTTTTTATTGATAGGATGTACTGGCCGCAACCACGCAGAAAGTGCGAGTGAAAGACTGCTTGGTATGAGATGTATCTTGGCCAGTAATATTTTTAATACACAGGCTATTGTGCTCGGTATTGATTAATATGCTTACTTTTAGGCTTAACGCTGCTTGTTTTTCTACTTGACTGGAGCTTTAGGCTATAAAATTAAAGCAGTTATAAAGTATGTGAGCTGAATAGTGTGCATACTTTTAGCGAGTTAGATGACTTACCCTATGAATATCATCAAGCTTTTACTAGGTGCCGTGTTTTTCATTGTTCTATGTGGCTCAGGAATAATGCTGCTTGTACTTTTTCTTGGCTTTTCTGAAGGCCACGTGAATACTCGAGCCTTGCTTTCATTCCTAATTACTATCATCGTCTTTTTTACTTCATCAGTTTTTTTATATTATCTCTCTCGAAAAATACCAGAAACTCAACCGAGTGAGGTATTTAAAAAGTTAAAAATAAGAAAACTAAAACTTCAACTACTGGTCATTGCACTTATCATGCTATTTATTGTAGCTATACCGTTTTTTGCTGGAATCACCCATAACATACGCATTGATGGCGCCATCATGTCCTTAATTTTCTTTGGCCTCTATAGGTTTCTTGCTAAAAGGCTGTGGCGCTGTCCGGGATGCGAAACGCAACTTCCATTTATGAATAATCTTTACGATCGACAATCAATCAAGAGATGCCCAAGTTGCAAAACTCAATTACAGTAATCTAACAAATGGTTCAAACTATTCGCTTCATTTACTGGGAGCAAGCTAAAGCCTGCCACTTAACCAAACGTTAGGCGCTATGATTAAATCGACCTTAAAAACTATCTATCAATTTATTTTTGCTGCCTTTTTAGGGGGTGTATTTCTTTTGCTATGCGCTCTACCTACTCTAGCTGGGTTTCAATGGTGTTTTGAATTATGGCTTGCCCCAGCAAAAATCATTACATCATTGGTTGTTTCTTTAGTGCCATTAGCATGGATTTATGGTAACCCAAACGATGATATCTATTGGCCACAGGCGTCAGTTGGTGGTTTTGTTTTTATATGTGCAGTACTCTTTTGGAGCATCGTGTTTTTTTGCATATTAAAATATATACAAGCATGCAAATCTAAAGCGGCCAGATAAATTATGGTATCTTTAGCGCCTAACAAAGCGCAGTAAGATCGGCAATAATTTGGCTGGACTCACTAGGCTCGCGGTTGTACGTGGCGTGATGTTTTGTTGATTTGACAATTTAAAACACATCAGTCACAAATATTAAAAAACCAACAGTTATTTAGGCATTTAAGGAGATAATGCTTTGAAATTAAATTATTCTGCAGTTATGTTGATCTCAGCTCTGCTGACAGGTTGTGCTCATCCAATAATCATTGCACCCGATGAGCAAAAAATATCATCAAACGTATCATCAAATAATAATCGAGAATATGCCGTAGGGTATTATATTTCACCTAAAGATAAAGCCCTAGAAGTCACCACACTTGGCGGTGGCGGCGATAATATAAGATATTATCCTTATCGAGACATAGACAAGGGTTATAAAGCGATGCTGTCGAATGTTTTTGTATCTGTAACTAAATTGGATTCTATTGATAAAAGTGATGTTCAGTTGCAAGACAAAATAGACTTGATCCTAACACCAAAAATAATTACTACATCAGGTAGTACAGGTTTCTTTACATGGCCACCTACAAATTTTTCAGTTGATTTAACTAATACAATAACTAGTGTTGATGGAAAAATCATCAGTGAGCCCCGGGCTGTCGGTACCGGTGGTGCCAGCACAAATGAGAAACTTTCTGAGCATGGCATTGCTGGTAGGCGTGCAATTGAAGATGCACTATTGAAAAGCCAGGTGATGCTTTTTAATGTGGAACTACCGCAAAAGAATAAATTAAATAAGTCAACTGGTTCTGCTAAGTATGCTAGAAAAAACAGCTCTGATGCATCTATTTCAGATAGGTTGAAAAGCCTTAAAGAACTTAAAGATTTGGGCTTAATCGATGAAGATGAGTTTAAAATCAAAAAGAAAGAAATTATTAAGTCGTTATAATTATATAATTCAACCTGATAAGTCGTTTAAATGGAATAAAACTGGCTATTTCTACGTGGTTATAACCAACTGTTTTATCTGTTTATATAAAGTTAAGTCAGTGACGTACACTCTGTGCTTGCAGACACTAACCTGCGTAGTTACTTGAGACCTTAGCTCTAAAATAGAGGAGTGCTACATATGTGGGATCAACGATACGATGAAGAAGGGTATGCGTATGGCACGGCCCCAAATGAGTTTCTCAAATCTGAGTATTGTCAAATACCAGCGGGAGGCCGTGTTCTTTGTTTGGCTGAGGGCGAGGGCAGAAATGCTGTGTTTTTGGCCAAGAAGGGCTATGCAGTGACAGCTGTCGACCAGTCTTCGGTAGGCCTTGAAAAGGCAAAAAAGCTTGCTGCTGCACACGGCGTAGAAATATCAACGGTAATTGCTGACTTGGCGGACTACGATTTGGGTAATGAGCTATGGGATGGCATCGTTTCGATCGCAGCACACGTACCACCCAGTTTGCGTAAAAAAATCCATGCGCAGGCGGTTAATTCGTTGAGACGAGGTGGAGTGTTTATTTTAGAGGCATACACTGAGCGTCATCTTGAAATGGATGGAGTCGGTGGGCCGCCGCCCTCACAAAAAGAATTATTTATGTCGCTTGATGAATTAAAGTCTGAGCTTAACGGGCTAGATTTTCTTGTCGGTGCTGAAGTGGAGCGAGATATTTCAGAAGGAAAATACCATCAAGGAGATAGTGCGGTTGTGCAAATCGTTGCATGCAAAACTGCTCAAGGTTAGCAGTTTGCTGCTCGCGTAAAATCACTCGTTACGCGGCTTGCAGCCTTAGGACAGCCGTATAATTTATGATATGAGCAAGAAACACCCCTTTGAAATTTAATAATTTAAAACAAATAAGCGCTTTCTTAGGCACTGGGTAACATAAATAAGCTTGATAAAATAATGCTTGTCCCTTAAGTTCCCAATCTCTTTAAACCATTGATAACTAGAGCCACCTTGCTTGAGCTGGGTGAGTTCAGGGCTAGGTCACATTAGGTTAACTCATGACATGCAGCCCAGTTGGGCGCTTTGCTCAAAATGCCAAGGGCGTGGACGGATTCGTCAGAATATCCGCAAGAAATCGAAACTGAGCTATCAGGCGGCTTTGTTGCAGTTTGAACAACATGGCGGCGCTGCGCCAGAGCCGCCGAAGGCGCACTTATCTGTTTGTCCGAGTTGCCTTGGGTCTGGCTTAAAGGCGGCTGATCATCCTCCCGTAGCTGATACTGAACACTATCCACACGTTGCTATTATTGGTGGCGGGATTGGCGGCGTGGCATTGGCGGTGGCCTGTTTGCACCGTGGTATTCCGTTTACGCTGTATGAGCGTGATCGCGATTTTTCCGCGCGCGCGCGGGGTTACGGTTTAACTTTGCAGCAAGCCTGCAAGGCCATCGAAGGCTTTGGTATTGTCTCGCTTGAGCAAGGCGTGGTCTCGACTCGTCATGTGATGCACAGCACCGATGGCACAGTGCTGGGTGAGTGGGGCGTGAGAAACTGGCTGCATAGCGATGCAACTAAAACCCCTAAGCGCACGAATGTGCATATCGCCCGCCAGTCGTTGCGCTTGGCTTTGCTACAACAATTGGCGGCCCATCCGCATCTGCATGAGGCGCTAAAGTGGGGGCATCAGTTGGTTGATCTTAAGGAAACGCCGGCGGGGGTCGAGTTAAGCTTTGTGGTCGATGGTCAGACAAAAACAGCCAATGCAGATTTAGTGGTAGGTGCCGATGGCATTCGCAGTGCAGTGCGCCGCTTAGTTTTAGCTGATGACGCGAGCTCATTACGTTATCTGGATTGCATCGCTATCTTGGGTATTTGCCCGCTCAGTGCGCTCAACGATGTAGACAGTGATTTGCTTGACTCAGCCACAGTATTTCAAACCGCCAATGGCCATGAACGTATTTATGTCATGCCTTTTGCTGCTGACTCGGTGATGTGGCAATTAAGCTTTCCGATGTTAGAAAGTGCAGCTAAAGCTTTAAGTGCTGCAGGGGCTGAGTCGCTCAAGGCAGAGGCTTGTAAACGCGCGCCATGGCACTCGCCGATTCCACAGATTTTAGCAGCCACTCCGGCTGATTTAGTCTCGGGTTATCCGGTGTATGACAGGGCTTTATTGAGTGCTTGTGGATTAGCAGATATAGGTTGCGTGACTTTGCTAGGTGATGCGGCGCACCCTATGAGTCCGTTTAAAGGCCAAGGGGCGAATCAAGCGTTGTTGGATGCATTGTCCTTGGCACGCATGATCGTCAGAGGTTGCCACCCACAATCAAACTGGCGCGAGGCGGGCCTGCGCAGTCGCGTGCTAAGCGAGTATGAAGCCGAGATGCTTGAGCGCAGCGCCATTAAGGTACAAGACTCAGCCGCTGCGGCAGAGTTTTTGCATACTGAGGAGATCTTGCATGCAAGCGATCAACCGCGCGGGCGCTGTTTAAAGGAATACTGATCTAAGTCGTCTTTGCGAGCCGGCACTAGCACGCTCTCTGTAGGTCGCGCATTTATGCTCGACATACAGCAGACGATGCATTCGTAATACCGAAGTCGGACATAAATATCCGACCTACAAATACAGCATTACAAGCCGTGCGATGTCCGCGTGATGGACTGCCACGGCCTAAAGGCCTCGCAGAGACGGTAAGTAACGCGGGGCTATGCTCCTCGTAGAGACGAGGTGTTGCGTGTTTCTAAGCGGTCTTTGCGAACGCAGTGAAGCAATCCATATCACAAACCGTTCAGTATCCTGCCATGGACTGCCACGTCGCTACGCTCCTCGCAGAGACGGTGAGTGTTGTGCACCTCAGACCGTCTTTGTGAACGCAGTGAGGAAATCCATATCGCAGAGATGCAACGGAGCCTTTAAGCCTGCAACTCGCGTCGGATTATTTCTGCTCCGGCACTTAAGGCATTGAGCTTGCCTCGGGCGACTGCGCGCGATAAAGGCGCCATGCCGCAGTTGGTTGAAGGGTAGAGCTTGTCCGCATCAACAAATTGCAGTGCTTTGCGTAGCGTGTCGGCAACTTCTTCTGGTGTTTCAATGGTATTGGTTGCCACATCAATAGCACCGAGCATGATTTTTTTACCGCGTATCAGTTCAAGCAAATCGATGGGCACATGCGAGTTTTGGCATTCGAGCGAGATAATATCCAGATTGGATTTTTGCAGCTTAGGAAAGACTTCCTCATACTGACGCCACTCGGAACCCAAGGTCTTTTTCCAATCAGTATTGGCTTTAATGCCATAGCCGTAGCAAATATGCACGGCCGTTTCACATTGCAGACCTTCTACGGCTCTTTCTAGCGCGGCAATGCCCCAGTCATTCACTTCATCAAAAAATACATTAAATGAAGGCTCATCAAACTGGATAATATCCACACCCGCCGCCTCTAACTCGCGGGCTTCTTGATTGAGGATGACAGCAAACTCCCAGGCCAATTGTTCGCGGCTTTTATAGTGGGTGTCGTACAGCGTATCAACCATAGTCATGGGGCCGGGCAGCGCCCATTTAATGGGTTGCTTGGTGTGCTGACGTAAAAACTTTGCATCTTCAACAAACACTGGGTTTTTCCGACTCACTGCACCCACCACAGTTGGCACGCTGGCATCGTAGCGATCACGAATTTTAACCGTTTCACGCTTGGCAAAATCAACACCATCAAGGTGCTCAATAAAGGTCGTTACAAAATGTTGGCGGGTTTGCTCGCCATCACTGACGATATCAATGCCTGCCTGTTGCTGCTCGTGCAACCACACGCGCAAAGCATCCTGCTTACCTTCAGTTAGGGCGTCGCCTTCTAAGCGCCAAGCCGACCAAATGGTCTCCGGCTCGGCCAACCAAGAGGGTTTAGGCAGGCTGCCTGCGGTGGATGTGGGTAGTAAAATGCTCATAGTGGATCTCGTATTCAATTCTTGTTAGTGATAATGCGCAAATTCAGGCAGCGTATTGAGCAGACCATTGCTCAAGTAGGGCTTGGTAGGGTTTGATGAAGTGTTCTTCAGTAAACTTCCCTTGCTCAATGGCTAGTGCGTTACGTTCTTCGCGGTCATAGACAATTTGCGTTAATGAATGATCCTGATTTTTTAAGTTGGGTTGGTAGCATTTTCCGGCCGCAGCATTGGCGTTATAAATTTCAGGGCGGTAAATTTTCTGGAATGACTCCATGGTGCTTATGGTGCTGATCAGTTCAAGATCCGTGTAATCACTGAGCAAATCACCTGAAAAGTGGAAGGCCAGCGGTGCGACGCTGTTGGGCGGCATAAAATAGCGCACCTCTAAGCCCATTTTATTAAAATATTGCTCAGTTAAAGAGGATTCGTTGGGCTGGTATTCCAGGCCGAGTATCGGATGCTGATTGCCGGTTCTGTGATAAACCTTGTTATCTGAAACGCTGAGGCAGATCACCGGCGCTTTAACAAAGTTGTGTTGATAGGCATCTGAATTGACAAAGCTTTTGAACAGATTGCCATGCAGCTCGCCAAAATCATCAGGCACACTAAACTCAGCTTGGCCTTTATTATGCTCTCTGAGCAATACGCTAAAATCATAATCGCGCACATAAGAAGAAAAGTTATTGCCGACCACGCCTTCGATGTGTTTGTTGGTGTGGTGATCGACAATATTAGTCTTTAGTACTTCAATCGCAGGAAAGCTATTTTCAGTGCCTTGATGATCAATTTTCATGTTTACAGAGATGATGTCTAGCTCAACCGAGTATCGATCACCTTTGGGATTATCCCAGTGCGCTAAGGCATTAAAACGGTTGTTGATCATCACTATAGTGTTACGCAAGTTTTGTTGCCGGCTCTCGCCTCGAGCCAAATTAGCAAAGTTCGTCGTCGCTCGGCTGTTATCTGCGGGATGATAATTCTCATCGAAGGCAATGCTGTCGATAGCAAAGATAAAGTCGCTAGTCATGATGTTCTGGTATCCAATTTGTGCGATAAAACCTGAAGGCAAGCTTGTTGTTACGCGACGTTACTGACGGTCTTGGTCAGACCTCTGCGGCGCCTGTGCGTTTTATGCATTATTAATAATGGCTCTAATGGTCTAGAGCCGTGAATGGATACATTTATACGTGGAGATGAACGTGAACAACAACGAGCTTATTTCAGCTGCTGCATGAGTAAAAGTCATGATGGGCTGTTATCAAGCAATTTGGAGGACAAGACTGATGAACAATGGCCAGATACTGACTGTGGTACCAGCTAATATTATTGAGGGTCATGGTTGAGTTTAAGCTTTACTTAAACCGCGGCCCACACGCAGCAACGACTAGTAGTAAAGCTGCTAATACCGCAAAGGCCACACTGAGCGAACTGTAATGCGCCACTGCACCCATCATGGCTGGACCGGCTAAGACGCCGGCAAAGCCAATGGTAGTGGCGGCGGTAATTGCTAGATGGGTTGGCATATGGGTTTGTTGGCTGAGTGAGGAAATCAACACTGGCGACACATTAGCGCAGCCTAAACCGCACAGAGCGTAGCCGAGTAATGCGATCCCCCAATGATTGGTAATAATGCTCAAAGCAATCCCTGCCGCGGCGAGCAAGCCGCCGCCAACAATAATGCGTACGCGCCCAAGTTGGCGTACGAGGCCATCACCTAAAAAACGTCCAGTAGCGACCATCGCAGCAAAACTGGCGTAGCCCAGACCAGCTTGGGCAGTGGCAATGTGTTTGTCGTTAATCAAATATAAAGCGCTCCAATCCAAGATGGCGCCTTCGGCCAGATAAACGACAAAACACATTAAACCCACCAGTAAAATCCAGCCGTTGGGCCAAATAAAAGATTCACTGCTACCTAGCGTACGTTCATCTAAGTAGCCACGTACAGCGAACAGGCTGAGCAAAAAGATCAGTGTCATGGCAGCCAGAGTGCTGAGTAATGCAGACAGGCCTAGGCTGAGTAGAGCAATCATTAGTACAGCGCCAACAATGGTGCCAAGACTAAACATACCGTGAAAATTCGACATCATGCTGCGATTAGCGCGATTCTCAATGCTGAGCCCTTGGATGTTAAGAATCACATCCAACACCCCAAGGCTGCCACCAAAGAAAAATAAAGCCAGCCCCATCAGCCATAACTGTGTAACCGTGGCTATGACCAGTAATGCACAGAGCAAAATAAGGGTTAGCACAAATAAGCAGCGGCGAATGCTAAAGCGACTGGTGAGCACTGCAGACAGCGGCATGCAGCACAGTGAGCCAACACCAATGCTGAGCAGTAGCAGTCCGAAAGTGGCGTCTGTCATAGGGATATGCAAACGTACATAAGGCACTAAAGGTGCCCAAATCGAAAGGCCGAAGCCTGCAATAAAAAAGCCGATGCGACTGGTAAGAATAGTAAATATCAGTGAATCAACAGGGGCGTTTTTGGGCGACATAATTGCTCAACTTTTAGAAAAATGAAGGGGGTTTTCTAAAATTGCTGTTACCACAGGTGCAAAATGCCGTGGTCAAAAGCACAGAGTTGCCAGGCATGCTGCAGAGCGGTGAGGAGTGGCATAGTGGTCATTAAATCAGTTGGCTCAGCAGCAAAGCAAAGATGCCGCTGCGACAAGAGAAATATAAATTAGAGGTTTGGAACGTGGTATATTACGCACAAATTATTGTTCTGTGATAAGTATTATGAAGTTTGTCCATCAGCGAGAGTATTTAAAAGAAGGTGACACTGTCATCATTCAATGCTCGCAAACCTGCAATATCCGCTTAATGAGTGATGCTAATTTCCGTAGCTTTAAAAACGGTGGTCGCCACACTTACCATGGTGGCGCCTTTGCAGACTTTCCTGCACGGATTAAAGTGCCCAGTACTGGCTACTGGAATATTACGTTAGATACCGTCACTCGACGTGCGATCAGTGTCACGCGCAAAGTGCAGTTCACCCATAAAATTAAAATCGTACGCAATAAAGATGAGCGTCCTGCCACGCGCTAAGCCGTTCTAGCCCAGCGCCGTATCGAGGAACATCATCACCGCAAAGCCGAGCATTAAGCCCGAGGTGGCCGCTGCTTGGTGGCCGTTGCGGTGGGTTTCCGGAATCACTTCGTGGCACACAACAAAAATCATCGCGCCTGCAGCTAAGCCCATGCTGAGCGGGTAAGCCAATACCACGCTGCTGGACATGGCAAAGCCGAGCATTGCGCCAAGGGGCTCGAGTATCCCTGTGGCCGCACCGATCAAAAATGATTTAGTCGTGCTTAAACCCGCACTGCGTAGTGCTAAAGCGACGGCAAAGCCTTCTGGAATATCTTGAATAGCGATAGCTATGGTCAGTGGCAGGCCGATTTTCAAATCACCATGGGTAAATGAAATACCTATCGCCATACCTTCTGGCAAATTGTGCAAAGCAATCGCGAAAACAAATAACCAAATGCCGCTGAGGCGTTGGCATTCTGGGCCACAGAGGACATCGTTGGCCTGACCATGTGGGGTGAAGTAATTTAGACCGAGCATCATTATGGTGCCCAAACCTAAGCCCAGAACGACAATAGCAGAAGCTAGAAAAGGCTGGGTTAGGGTTTCTTGTGCGGCTTCAATGCCAGGTAAAATCAATGAAAATGCACTGGCTGCTAACATCATGCCAGCGGCAAAGCCCAATAAGCTGTCTTGCGTACGCACACTGGCCGATTGAGTGAAGTAAATCAGCAATGCACCTGCGCTAGTGGCGATAAAACCAGCCATGCCGCCGCTCAGAGCATAATGAAAGTTCTCAAGATGCATGCCTTGGTAAATAGAAATAAGCAGCAACAGGCCTATGCTTAAGATAATCAGGGCAAAGCTTAGGGTTAACCAAGGTTTGTTGCGTGCTTGTGCTCGCCAAGTTTGAAACATTTGCTGATGAGCTGTGTCATCTGTCGTGCGCATTATTAGCATCTC
Source organism: uncultured Thiopseudomonas sp. (assembly GCA_964385265.1). GTDB lineage: Bacteria > Pseudomonadota > Gammaproteobacteria > Pseudomonadales > Pseudomonadaceae > Denitrificimonas. The sequence continues at coordinate 109,155 of CAYLOI010000003.1, read as the reverse complement.
CTAAACGTGTTTTGAGTGTACGAAATTGCAAGGCGCTAGAACAGTGGGCTTAGTGCGTAACTGCCTGAGGGGTATTCATTATCTGTAGAAACAAAAATGCCCCGCACAAGGCGGGGCATTTTATTTTACAAGCAGCGCTAAATTACAGCTCTAACACAGGAATTGACGCTTTCGCGGCAGCTTCTTTGTAAGAGGCAATTTGGTCGAAGCTCAGGTAGCGATACACATCAGCAGCCATGCTGTCGATGTCCTTCGCGTACGCCATATACTCTTCAACAGTTGGCAACTTACCAATGATTGAGGCAACAGCCGCAAGCTCAGCAGAAGCCAAGAATACGTCAGTGTTGTCACCTAAACGGTTCGGGAAGTTACGCGTAGAAGTAGAAACAACAGTCGCACCAGTTTCAACACGTGCTTGGTTACCCATGCACAATGAGCAGCCTGGCATTTCTAAACGTGCGCCAGCTTTCTTGTAGATGTCGTAGTAGCCTTCTTCTTCCAACTGGTACTGATCCATACGTGTTGGTGGTGCTAACCACAGGCGAGTTGGCATCTTAGTGTCAACTTTCTGCAGTAATTTACCTGCCGCACGGAAGTGACCAATGTTAGTCATGCACGAACCGATGAACACTTCATCAATTTTGCGACCTTGAACTTCAGACAACAAGCGCGCGTCATCTGGATCGTTTGGTGCACAAAGAATTGGCTCATTGATTTCAGACAGATCGATTTCGATCACTGCAGCGTATTCAGCATCAGCGTCAGCTGCCATTAACTCAGGCTTAGCCAACCATGCTTCCATCGCTTGTGCACGACGTTCAATGGTACGCACATCGCCATAACCTTCGCTAATCATCCAGCGCAGCATGGTGATGTTCGAACGCAAGTACTCAGCAATCACATCTTCTGGCAATTTGATGGTGCAGCCTGCAGCAGAACGTTCAGCTGATGCATCAGATAATTCAAATGCTTGCTCAACAGTTAAGTTGTTTAAGCCTTCGATTTCTAAGATGCGACCGGAGAAGATGTTTTTCTTGCCTTTCTTCTCAACAGTCAAGTGACCTTCTTGGATCGCGTAGTAAGGAATCGCATGCACCAAGTCACGCAAGGTGATACCTGGTTTCATTTCGCCTTTAAAACGAACCAGTACTGATTCAGGCATATCCAGTGGCATTACACCAGTGGCTGCAGCGAACGCAACTAGACCTGAACCTGCTGGGAAAGAGATGCCAATTGGGAAACGGGTGTGTGAGTCACCACCGGTACCCACGGTGTCAGGCAACAACATACGGTTCAACCAGCTGTGGATGATACCGTCGCCTGGACGCAGTGAAACACCACCGCGGTTCATGATGAAGTCAGGCAATGTGTGATGCGTGATTTCGTCAATGGGTTTTGGGTATGCCGCAGTGTGGCAGAACGACTGCATGACGAGGTCTGCAGAGAAACCTAGGCAAGCTAAGTCTTTCAACTCGTCACGGGTCATAGGGCCAGTGGTGTCTTGCGAACCCACGGTGGTCATTTTCGGCTCACAGTAAGTGCCAGGGCGCACGCCTTGACCTTCGGCTAAACCGCAAGCGCGGCCGACCATTTTCTGCGCCAAGGTGAAACCTTTACCGCTATCAGCTGGTGCAACAGGCTTTTTGAACAAATCTGCTGGGCCTAAGCCAAGTTCAGCACGTGCTTTGTCAGTCAAACCACGACCGATGATCAATGGGATACGGCCGCCGGCGCGTACTTCATCCAGCAGAACGTCGGTTTTCAGTTCAAAAGTGGTTACCAGCTCGTCAGAACCGTGACGACGTACTTCACCTTTGTAGGGGTAAACGTCGATCACGTCGCCCATGTTCAGGTTGGTGCAATCAAATTCGATTGGCAGTGCGCCAGCATCTTCCATGGTGTTGTAGAAGATTGGAGCAATTTTAGTACCGAAGCAGAAACCACCGGCGCGCTTGTTAGGTACGTTCGGGATATCGTCACCGAAGAACCACAGCACAGAGTTGGTTGCTGATTTACGTGAAGAACCGGTACCCACAACGTCACCAACGTAAGCAACAGGGAAGCCTTTAGCTTTTAGTTCTTCCATTTGCTTAATTGGACCCACAGAACCTGGTACGTCTGGCTTAATACCATCACGTTCCATTTTCAGCATCGCTAATGCGTGCAATGGGATGTCGGGACGTGACCATGCATCAGGCGCAGGTGACAGGTCGTCCGTGTTGGTTTCGCCAGTGACTTTGAACACGCTTAAGGTGATTTTTTCTTCGAGTGCTGGGCGTGCTTTGAACCACTCGCCATCAGCCCATGATTGCATTACAGCTTTAGCATTGGCATTGCCGGCTTTAGCTTTTTCAGCAACATCATGGAATGCATCAAACATTAGCAGCGTGTGCTTCAGTTCAGCGGCGGCTAAGCCAGATAGCTCAGCGTCGTCTAACAGAGCAACCAATGTTTCGATGTTGTAGCCACCTTGCATGGTGCCTAACAACTTAACAGCGTGTGCTTTATCGATCAGTGGTGAAGTCGCTTCACCTTTAGCGATGGCAGTTAAGAAAGCAGCTTTAACATAAGCAGCTTCGTCAACCCCTGCAGGAACGCGATCAGTGATCAATTCCAGTAAGAACGCTTCTTCACCAGCAGGTGGGTTTTTTAAAAGCTCAACTAAACCAGTGGTTTGTTCGCTAGTGAGTGGCTGAGGGACAATGCCCTGTTCAGCGCGTTCTGCTACGTGTTTGCGGTAGGCTTCAAGCACAGTATTATATCCTCATCATTGGCCCCCAAACAGGGAAGGGGCGCTTATCCAGAAGCTGTTTTCAAAGTATTACAGGCGCGCTTAATCAGAATGAGCACCGATTCTTATCAGTACAAATGCTGCTACAGCGCTGAAAAAATAACGCTCTACGCTTTGAAAACAGCTTCAACGTTGGACGTGATCGCCTAAAATGGCGCGCTTATTCTAAGCTACAAGCGCTGTAAAGTTAAGGGGCATTCGTGGTTTTGCATAGTAAATAGCATGTTAGACCTTGGGCTAACATGCTATTTGTGGGGATTTACAGCCTGCTAGCACTTACAAACAAGCATATAAAGCGCTCAAGCCTGATTGAGCGCAATTTAACAGCGATTAGCCTTGTAGCTGGCTTTCCAGGTGACGCATGACATCATCAGGCTTAAGCACCAATACATCTGTTTCAACAGCGTCCAACACTACTTCTGCGGTGTTGCCGATCAACGCCCCTGACAAACCAGTGCGTGCCACAGTGCCTATAACTGTAACCACTGCGTCCAGTTGTTTGGCCATTTCTGGGATTAATACGTCAGCTGGGCCTTCTTTAATGTGCATCTGTCCTTCATCAAGCTCAAACTCTTTAACGAAGCTTGCACATTGCTGACGGTAGCGCGCTTCAATGGTTTCACGCAGCTGGAAGGTTGGGTCAGAGGCGGAGAGCATCGGTGATGGATGCGCAGTAAAGACGTGCAGTGTAGCCTTTGCAATACTGGCCACTTCAAAGGCGTTACTGATCAGGCTGGCATGTAGGCGACGGTGCTCACCACTGCTATTACCCACATCTACGGCTGCTAAAATAGAGCCTTCAGTCCACGGGCGATTGGTCTTAGCAATCAATACTGGGCAGGGGCAGTAACGCAGCAGTTTCCAATCATCAGGGGTTAATAACGCCCGCTTGAGTGGGTTTTCTGGAAAGTGCTGCTTAATCACTAAACCGCAATTCTCAGCTTGCTGAGCGTTAATAATCGTTTCATGAAAAGTTTCATTCCAGGCTTGCTGGGTGGTTACGTCGTAGCCGTCTTCTTTAAGTTCTTGGGCAATATCAGCTAAATACTGACCGTATTCACCACGCTTGTCACAGACCAATAAATGCAGGCGCGAATGTGTTACGCCCGCAATCAGCTTAGCGCGTTTCAATGCTAATCCTTCGGGTTGATTGGGGGTCATTACAACCAAAATATTACGAATCGCTTGCATGTTTTTCTCCCTGCGGTTTTTAGGCCATTAATGTCTTCACAATGGTGAATGTCAATTGAGTTTACAGCGGGGTATTGAAGCTTTTAGTCAACAAGGCTGGCTGTTCCACTATTGCTCCGTATAATGCACTCATTGATTATAGCCTCCAGTACATACTTATGTTAATACCTGAAATTGAAGCCTTTTTACAGTGCCAAACACCACAAAGTTGGATTACATGTGCGCTGGATCAACTTGACCTGTTATTGCTGGATCATGCTAACTGCGAAAAGAAAGCTGCAGGCACTGCCTTAAGCTTGATGTTTCGGTATGCCGAGCGAGAAGAGTTGCAGCAGTACCTGTCGCGCTTAGCCCGTGAGGAGTTGCGCCACTTTGAACAGGTCACTGCGCTGATGAAAAAACGTGGCATAGGCTACCGTCAACTCAGCGCCTCCAGCTATGCGCAACGTTTACAACAGCATATTGCTAAACAAGAGCCTGTAAAGCTTATCGACACCTTAATTGTCTTGGCCTTTATTGAGGCGCGATCCTGCGAGCGGTTTTACCGCTTAGCGCCGTACTTAGATGAAGAACTGGGTCGCTTTTACACCTCGTTATTGAAGTCGGAGTCACGGCATTTTGAAGGCTACTTAAGTATGGCCCAGTTATATGCTAAACAACCCATCGATGCGCGTGTCGCATTTTTTGCCGAGATTGAGCGCGAAGCTATTCTAACTGAGGATACTGAGTTTCGATTCCATAGTGGCGTGCCAAAGCTGCAGCAAGCAAAGCACATCAACAACACAGCGCAAGTTTAGTTGCTCGAGGTGCTGTCTGGAAATGGTAGCGCTTGTAATCTAAGGGTGTTGGCTGTGGCTTTAATAAACCAGCCTTGGGTGTCCCAGTCGCCCAGTACGATACGTTGTTTATGATCAGCTAGTTCATGTACGGCGGGGCGGTGAGTGTGGCCATGAATTAAAGTGTGAACTTTATGCTGCGCCATTATGCGGTCAACTTCTGCTGGGTTGACATCAGTGATGTCGCTGGCTTTCATCCGCGTGCTGGACTTGCTTTTCTGCCGCAGATCACCAGCTAAACGCTGCCGTGTACGTAAGGGTAAGTTACGTAAAACAAACAGAATCAAAGGGTTACGTAGGACTCTTCGTAAACGAATATAGCTGCGATCGCTGGTACAAAGACTATCGCCATGCATCAATAACACAGGCTCGCCAGCTAAATGCACAAGGCTGGGATCTTTAAGTAATTGGCAGCCGGCCAGTTCACAAAAATCTTCACCAATTAAAAAATCACGGTTACCGTGCATCAGATAAATGCGCGTGCCGGTTGCTGCAATATCACTCAGCGCTTGAGCGATTGAGCGTTGAAAGGGGGTGATAGCATCATCGCCAATCCATACTTCAAAGAAATCACCCAAGATGTACAGCGCCTGGGCGTGCTTGGCGTGCTGCGCAAGAAACGCAAGGAACGCACCGGTAATATCCGGGCGCTCCTCGTGCAGGTGCAGATCTGAAATCAGCAGAATCACTCGGCCAACTCAGCTTTTTCAATGATAACAGGCTCGCGTGGTACATCTTGGTGACCATTTTTACTGGTAGTCGCAACAGCTTTAATGGCTTCAACCACATCTAAGCCATCAACCACTTCACCGAATACGGTGTAACCCCAACCTTGTGTAGTGGGTGCGCTGTGGTCAAGAAAATCGTTGTCCTGCACGTTGATAAAAAACTGTGCTGAAGCGGAGTGCGGCTCCATGGTGCGCGCCATAGCTACGGTGCCTTTTTTATTGGACAAACCGTTGTTGGCTTCGTTTTTAATCGTCTCGCGGGTGCTTTTTTGTTTCATATCAGCGTCAAAACCACCGCCTTGGATCATAAAATTGCTGATCACGCGGTGGAAAATGGTGTTGTCGTAATGGCCGTCTTTCACGTATTGAATAAAGTTAGCAACAGTTTCCGGTGCTTTGTCGGCAAAGAGTTTTAGGGTAATAACGCCGTGGTTGGTGTGTAATTTAATCATTAAATCAATCCATAGAAGCTAAAAAGGCATAGACCTGTCGGAGAGGTGACAGGTTCGGGTATGATAAGCACTTTATTTGAGCCAGGCTAACCATAATAGCCAGTAATGAGTATTAAAGAGCCCATGAGCACGTCAGAATCGTCCGTAAATGTCGCCGCGAACTTTCTTCGTCCTATTCTTGAAGCTGATTTGCAGTCAGGCAAGCACAGCAGCATTGTTACGCGCTTCCCCCCGGAACCCAATGGTTACTTGCACATTGGTCACGCTAAATCCATCTGTCTAAACTTTGGCTTGGCCAAAGATTTTGGTGGTGTTTGTCATTTGCGTTTCGATGACACCAACCCCGCTAAAGAAGAACAAGAATACATCGATGCCATTAAAGATGATGTTAATTGGCTGGGTTTCCAGTGGGATGGTGAAGTGCGCTATGCCTCGGATTACTTCGAACAGTTATATGCATGGGCTGTGCATTTAGTTGAACAGGGCAAGGCCTATGTCTGTGATTTAACTCCTGAGCAAGCGCGCGAGTACCGTGGCAGTTTGACTGAGCCGGGTAAGAACAGCCCGTTTCGTGAGCGCAGTGTCAGCGAGAACTTAGATTTGTTGACCCGCATGCGTGCTGGTGAATTCCCCGATGGTGCCTGTGCGCTGCGTGCGAAAATCGATATGGCATCGCCGAATATGAATCTGCGCGATCCAATTCTGTACCGTATTCGTCACGCCCATCACCATCAAACCGGTGATGCCTGGTGCATCTACCCAAGCTATGACTTTACCCATGGTCAATCCGATGCCATTGAGTTAATTACCCACTCAATTTGCACCTTAGAGTTTGAAGATCACCGTCCATTGTATGAGTGGTTTTTAGAGCAACTGCCAGTACCGGCTAAGCCGCGTCAGTATGAATTTGCTCGCTTAAATCTAAACTACACCATCACCAGTAAGCGCAAACTCAAGCAGTTGGTCGATGAAAATCACGTAACCGGCTGGAATGATCCACGCATGTCGACCATTAGCGGCTTCCGCCGTCGAGGCTACACGCCAGCGTCGATTCGTAACTTCTGCGACATGATTGGGGTTAACCGCGCCGGTGGTGTGGTGGATTTAAGCATGCTGGAATTTTGTATTCGTGAAGACTTAGATACCAATGCCGCGCGTGCCATGTGCGTACTCAAGCCGATTAAAGTCGTGATTACCAACTACCCAGAAGATCAGCAACAAATCCTACAACTGCCACGTCATCCGAAGCGTGATATTGGCGTGCGTGAGCTGCCCTTTGCCCGTGAAATCTACATTGATGCCAGCGATTATGAAGAAACACCGCCCAAGGGTTACAAGCGTTTAGTGCCCGGTGGTGAAGTGCGTTTGCGCGGCAGCTATGTAATCCGTGCCGATGAAGCGATTCGTGATGCTGATGGCAATGTGCTTGAGCTGCGCTGCTCGTACGATCCAGACACCCTAGGTAAAAACCCAGAAGGGCGTAAAGTCAAAGGTGTGATCCACTGGGTGCCCGCAGCGCAAAGTATTGAGTGCGAAGTGCGCTTATACGATCGTCTGTTTAGTACGCCTAACCCGGACAAGGATGATGACGGTGAAACCAGCGAATCATTTTTGGATAACGTCAATCCAGAGTCGTTAGTGGTGCTTAAAGGCTGCCGTGCGGAACCGTCTTTGCTGCAAGCGCAGGTGGGCGACAGTTTCCAGTTTGAGCGCGAAGGCTATTTCTGCCTAGACAGCGTTGATAGTAAGCCCGATGCATTAGTCTTTAACCGTACGGTAACCTTGCGTGACTCTTGGGGGAAAGCATGAGTTTAATGATTTACAACACCCTGACGAAGCAAAAAGAGCCGCTACAACCGCTAGATGGCAATCATGTACGTATGTATGTCTGCGGCATGACCGTATATGACTACTGTCATATTGGCCATGCGCGGGTGATGGTAGCTTTTGATGTGGTAACGCGCTGGCTGCGTCACCGTGGCTATGACGTCACTTATGTGCGCAATATCACTGATATTGACGACAAGATCATCCGGCGCGCGCAAGAAAACAACGAGCCGTTTGAACAACTGGTTGAGCGCATGATTGCGGCGATGCATGAGGATGAAGGCCGTCTTAATGTGCTGCGCCCTGATCAGGAACCACGCGCCACTGGCCATATCAATGGCATGTTTAAAATGATTCAAATCTTGATTGATAAAGGTTTTGCTTACGCCGCAGATAATGGCGATGTGTATTATCGCGTGGCTAAGTTCGAGGGTTACGGCAAGTTATCGCGGCGTAACATCAATGACTTGAAAATTGGTGCGCGCATCGAAGTGGATGAAGCCAAAGAAGATCCATTGGATTTTGTTTTGTGGAAAGCGGCCAAAGCGGGCGAACCAAGCTGGGATTCACCTTGGGGCGCAGGGCGCCCAGGCTGGCACATTGAGTGCTCGGTAATGTCGACCTGTTGCTTAGGTGACAGCTTTGATATTCACGGTGGTGGGCCAGACTTAGTCTTCCCGCACCATGAAAATGAAATTGCCCAAAGTGAAGCAGCAACAGGTAAACACTATGCAACCACCTGGATGCATGCCGGTGCAGTACGGGTGGATGGTGAGAAGATGTCCAAATCCTTGGGTAACTTTTTCACCATTCGTGATGTGTTAGAAAAGTATCATCCCGAAGTGGTGCGCTACCTTTTAGTCTCCAGTCACTACCGCAGTCCGATCAACTATTCGGAAGATAACTTGCGTGAAGCGCGTTCGGCATTGGAGCGTTTCTACTTGACCTTAAAAGGCATAGAATCAGTCCCAGCCGCGGGTGGAGAAAGCTATGTTGATCGTTTCACTAAAGCGATGGATGATGATTTTAATGCGCCTGAAGCCTGCTCAGTATTATTTGAAATGGCGCGCGAAGTGAATCGTGTAGATAAGCAAGATCCACAAGCCGCAGCCGGTTTAGCTGCGCGGATGAAGGAGCTGGCTGCAGTACTAGGCATTTTACAACTTGAGCCTGATGCCTTCTTGCAAGCGGGCTCAGAAAAAAAAGTGGACGCAACTCAGGTTGAAGCATTGATTGCAGCGCGTTTGGCTGCACGTGAAAATAAAAACTGGGCGCAATCAGACCGCATTCGTGATGAGTTAATGGCTTTGGGTGTCGTTTTAGAAGATGGCAAAGACGGAACAGGTTGGCGTTTTGCTGATCAGTAATACCTTGCGCTGAAGCTGTGCTGGTATTCCTGCACAGCTTTATTAAATTTTTATACAGATTACTAAGAGTAACGGTGGGGGCTTTATGCAGCTTATTTTGAAAAAATCCATGCGTTGCATGTTGAGCGGCGTACTCGTCGCTGGGTGTCTGAGTCTGCCGAGTATGGCGCTTGCGCAAGAAACTGATTATGCCGATGCAGATGAATTGTGGGATGATTTTGGTGAAAAAGAAGACCCTTGGGAGCCAATGAATCGTGCGGTTTTTCGTTTTAACGACACGCTTGACCGTTGGGCCCTAAAACCTATCGCTAAGGGCTACCAAAAGGTGACCCCTGATGCGGTGGAAGAGGGTGTGCACAATGTATTTAGCAACCTCGGCGAAGTGAGAAACTTCGCTAACAATGTCCTGCAGTTTAAATTGCATGATGCCGGTGTCGATACGGCGCGTTTTTTCTTTAACACCACATTTGGCCTGCTCGGCTTTTTTGATGTCGCAACCAAAATGGGATTGCAGCGCAACGATGAAGACTTTGGCCAAACCTTAGGTGCTTGGGGACTGCAAAGCGGGCCCTATGTAGTGTTGCCGCTGTTGGGTCCAAGCACTGTGCGTGATGCCGCTGCTTTGTACCCAGACAGTTTTACCAGGCAGTACCGCTATATCAATGATGTGCCGGTGCGCAACAGCATGTTTGCTTTAAATATAGTGGATTCGCGCGCGAGCTTATTGGCCTCTGAGCGCTTGATCATTGGTGATAAGTACCGTTTTGTGCGCAATGCTTTCTTGCAGAACCGTGAGTTTCGCGTGCGTGACGGCAATGTCGTTGATGATTTTTAAACTACTGCATTGAGGTTATTTCTAAGCCCAATGCCTGCTGGCCATTATCAAGCATGTCTAGACGACGAATAATCGCTTCGGCATGCAGGCTACTAAGTTTGGCATGTGTAGATGGAATAACTACGCGGATTGATTGCCCTTGCTTCAGGGGTACTGATCCGCTTGTTTCAATTTGCATACCTGTGCTGGAAAGATCGAGGCAAACTGCATCGTAGTGGGTTGCGTCACATTCAATTGTTATCGCTGTTTCAACACGCATACGGATAAAATCACGCTTTTCGCTATAGTATTTCATGCTATGACTCCAGTTTTTGCACAGTTATTTTGCTGCACAGGTGTTTGACTCAGTTTTACGTTAAACGCCTAACTCAGATTAACATCACTGATCTTATGGTAAATGTAAAGCACGAAACGTGCTGATATAGGTGTAGTGTGAAGCCTGCAATGCTTTACTTTGCTCAGCGTCTACTTAGCTGCCCCTACGGTTTTTATCCGGCCTAACTCAGAGTTAAACGGTTGCTAAATGTTGCTACAGCACTGAGCCCTTGAATCAGCTTAACGATGAGAGTACCTTTTGCGCCTAAACACTATTTATGACTTATAAGTAATGCATTCTACTTCGCAACAGCCAAGTCCGGGCGACCTCACTGAAGAACTCAATGCGCTGCGCAAACAGCAGGCTGCTTTGATCGACGACCAACTGGCCGGCCGGCAACTGCAGCAACAAATACGTCCTAAAACACCATGGCAAGCGCAGGGCATCACTTTTGCACACTGTGTGGTTCCAGCGTTGCACTTGACCGGTGACTCCTTAGACTATTTTGCTTTGCCTGATGGTCGTTTGTTGATGTATCTGGCCGATGTCTCCGGTAGTGGTACCGCAGCAGCGCTGATCAGCATGCTGCTCAAAAGTATTGTGCATGGCTATGTTTTTGGCGGTCAGGCTGCGGCAACTGATGCGCCGATTACGCCAGCGACAGTGCTGAGGTATCTGAATAAGCGTCTGCTCAGTTACAACGCCGATCGGCACGTAACCCTAATCTGCGCGATTATTGATACGCAGCAAAACATTTTGCACTGGAGTGTAGCGGGGCACTTACCTTCACCGCTGCTCTATAGCGATGGTCATGCTGCCTTTTTAGAGGGCAGCGGCCAGCCGGTGGGTTTGTTTGAGCATGCAACATTTAATGACATGCAGATGCGTCTGCCAGAGGCGTTTAGTCTGAGCTTTTTTTCCGATGGGATTTTTGATGTGTTACCGCAAGACAGTTTAATCAGTAGCGAAGCAGCTATACCAAAATTAATTACCGCTGCGCAAGGCAACTATACGCAAGTAGTGCAAGAGCTGGGGCTAGCTAACTGCAGCAATATGCCCGATGATATCGCCATGCTGGTGCTGAGCAGGAATCTTGCATGAGTGATGGTAAAATTCAGTGTGCTGAATACAACGATACCTTTGTTTTAAAATGTGTGGGGGATGTGCGCCTAACCTTTTGTTCGGCGCTCAATGAAACTATAGAGAAAATTCTGAAAACCAATTCTTTTAAGTCGATCGTGATTGATTTAACTGAGGTGATCAGTATCGACAGTACAACCTTGGGTTTGTTGGCTAAGTTGTCGATTTTATCCAAACGCAAATTTGGCATGCTGCCGACCTTGGCCAGCACCAATCCTGATGTCAGTCGTGTGCTCGACTCAATGGGCTTTAATCAAGTGTTTAATCTAGTGCATACACCGGCACCTTGCCCTGAATGCCTCGATGACTTACCTGAGCAGGATCAGTCAGAAGCAGTGGTTAAGGAGCGTGTTTTAGAAGCGCATCATATTCTGATGAGCTTAAACGAATCCAATCGTGATGAATTTCGCGATTTAGTCAGTGCGCTAGAAGGTAGCCCCTGCTAACTGACTTGCAAAACGCCGCGCTGCGAGAAGGTTAAACCACAGCAGCGCGACGCCCTTAGTTAAATAACTTTTCTAGTTTTTCTTGGTCACGAGCAAAGGCACGAATGCCTTCGGCGAGCTTTTCGTTAGCCATCGCATCCTCATTGTGCGCCCAGCGGAAAGCTGGCTCACTCAGTAGCATGCGCTCTTCACTTTGCTCATTGCCATACAGCTTACACTGCAGCGGCGAGTGATCATTGCTTAACTGTTCTAATAGCTCTGGGCTAATGGTCAGGCGATCACAACCTGCCAGTTGCTCGATTTGGCTAAGATTACGAAAACTGGCACCCATCACAATGGTTTGATAATCGTTACCTTTGTAATAGCGGTAAATCCGTGAGACTGACTGCACGCCAGGATCTTCAATGCCGGTATATTCACGATTTAAAGCTTTTTTGTACCAGTCGTAAATACGCCCAACAAAGGGCGAAATTAAAAACACCCCTGCATCCGCACAGGCTGCCGCTTGGGCAAAAGAGAACAGTAGGGTTAAATTGGTTTGGATATTGAGCTGCTCTAAGCGACGCGCTGCTTGAATACCTTCCCAGGTTGCTGCGATCTTAATCAGAACACGCTGACGATCAACACCTAACTGCTCATAACGATCAATTAAGCGTAGTGCATACTCAAAAGTGGCGTGCTCATCAAAGGATAAGCGCGCATCAACTTCGGTAGAAATACGCCCGGGAATTAGCGCCAAAATCTCACTGCCCACAGCCACGGCAAACTGCTCACAGGCCGCCTGCGGCTTGCCAGAGTAATCGTGCTTAATCTGCTCCAACATCTGTGCATAGCGCGGAAAAGTCGCAGCCTTTAACAGCAACGACGGATTGGTGGTGGCATCCACTGGTTGTAAGCGCGCAATTGCATCTAAATCACCAGTATCGGCCACTACGGTGGTGTAGCGTTTAAGTTGTTCGAGTTTTGACGTCATAGTATGGGCTGCATTGAGAGGCGAAAAAATTTTGTGCACAGAACATAACCGAGGGTTAGCGCGGATGCAATTGTTTCTAAACGGTCAACGACCCTCGAGGCCAGCAACCGCTTGATCATAAATACGCATCGGCTCATCGGATTTATAAATATCGGCTGATAACAGCTGGCGAAAACGCCGCGCTCCGGGGAAACCTTGGGCTAAACCGAGGATATGCCGAGTGATATGCGGCACTTTGCCGCCCTGAGCAATATGGGCCAATAAGTAAGGGCGCAACTGCTCCAGAATGGCTGTGCGAGTGATTTCGCGCTGCGCATCGCCAAACAGCTGATGATCGACCTCGCTGAGCAACCAAGGGTTATGGTAAGCCTCACGACCAATCATTACACCATCAAAAGTGTGTAAATGCTCAGCGCACTGCGCAAGGGTTTTGATGCCGCCATTGAGGATGATTTCCAAATCTGGAAAGTCAGTTTTAAGCTGCGCGGCAATGTCATAGCGCAGCGGTGGAATATCGCGGTTTTCTTTCGGTGATAAGCCTTCCAAAATGGCAATCCGCGCATGCACAGTAAAACTTGTGCAGCCGGCGTCACGCACCGTACCGACAAAATCGCACAGCTGGGCATAGCTGTCACGGCCATTGATACCAATGCGGTGCTTGACCGTGACCGGAATATCGACGCCATCCTGCATCTGTTTAACACAATCAGCGACCAACTGCGGATGCGCCATTAGGCAGGCACCGATCATATTGTTTTGCACGCGATCGCTCGGGCAGCCTACGTTCAGATTGACTTCATCAAAACCTGCTACTGTCGCCATTTTTGTGCAAGCGGCTAAATCTGCAGGATTACTGCCACCCAACTGCAACGCTAGCGGGTGCTCAGATTGGTCATGGCGCAAAAAACGCGCACTATCGCCGTGTATTAAAGCGCCGGTAGTGACCATCTCGGTATAGAGCAGGGCACGCTTAGAGATCAGCCGCAAAAAGTAGCGGCAGTGGTGATCTGTCCAATCCATCATCGGGGCAACGGAGAAGCGTCTAGACACCGTATTCCGCGGGGTTGCTGGGTTTGAGCTTGATTTTGCTGTGTTTTTTGTGTGTTCGTTATTGTCTATTTTTGGCTGTTTTTGTACGTTTTGAGCTGCTTGGTGTAACATTGTGACCCCGAAAAATTAAATGTGACACTGTGGTGGTGAGCATGGGAACAATAGTAGTCCGTAAGCGTAAGTCTGGCGAGCCGGCGTACCTTGCACGCATTAGAATAAAAAAAGATGGTGCCGTAGTTTACACAGAAAACCAAACCTTTGATCGGCGTGCTATTGCAGCGGCGTGGATTAAAAAACGTGAGACTGAGCTCGCTGTACCAGGTGCAATCGAGCGCACTCAACGTACCGGGGTGTCTGTGCGGGATATGATAGAGCGTTACTTTCTTGAGTATGATGCCGCTAAACGCATGGGTCGGTCTAAGCGGTTTTCGCTGAATGCACTTGCGCGCAACTGGCTGGGCGATGTGCTGGATAGTGAGATTAATAGTCAGACGATTATTGAGTATGCAAACTGGCGGCGCTCTCCGGATGGTGGCGGCGTCCAGGGGCAGACTGTGGCGAATGATTTATCGCACTTGAGCGCTGTGCTTTCGATTGCGCGCCCGGCGTGGGGGTATGACATAGACCCCATGGCGATGCCTGATGCTTTGCGCGTTCTAACAAAAGTCAGCGTGATTAATAAGTCTCGTGAAAGATCGCGCCGCCCAACGCTGACTGAGCTGGATGATATCTTTGCATACATGAAAGAAAAGAAACGGCGGGGGAGCAGCCCTATGCCTTTGATGGTTATCGCGCTGTTTGCTTTGTTCTCAACGCGCCGAGTGGCTGAGATATGTCGGATTAAGTGGGCAGACTTGAATGTTAAAGCGTCCACTGTGATCGTGCGCGATATGAAGAACCCCGGTGAAAAGTGGGGTAATGATGTCGAGTGCCACTTACCGGATGAGGCGATGCAGATTATTCAGGCAATGCCGCGCGTAGATGAACGAATATTTCCGTTTAATGCTCGCACTGTATCGAGCTACTGGTCAAAGGCTGTGACAATGGCTGGCGTAGTTGATCTGCGCTTTCATGATCTGCGTCACGATGGCATCAGTAGGTTGTTTGAGTTGAACTGGGGGATTCCGCAGGTTGCCAGAGTTTCAGGGCATATCGACTGGAACTCTTTAAGGCGCTATACACATTTAGCCGGGCAGGGTGACAAGTATCAGGATTGGCCTTGGCTGGCAGCAGGGCTGGCCAGCCTTAAAGGTGATTAAGCGGCTTCAAGTAACGCGTTAGGTTGCCAGATATTGTTTGCTGCAGCGATGGCAGCCATAGGCGCGGGGCTAACTGAATTTCCACACATGTGTACTTGCTGGGTTTTAGTTAGCTTTCTGCCGTCGTGGCCACGGTCGATAATGTAATTAGAGGGGAAGCCTTGGGCTTGGTATAGCTCATGTGGTTGCAGCATGCGCAGCCGTATATCAATTATTAAAAAAGGATCTCCTTTAATTATGACGGTCACTAGGGCCAGTCGATCTTTTGTCGTGATTGTGCGCATCGGCTTGTCAATTGATTGAATGTTTTCGCCGCTTCCGTAGTACGTCATTAGAAATGCTGAGCAACGCAGGGCGCTACTCTCATCTGATTTTGATAATGAGCACTCAAGAAGGGCATGATGGCTGCCGCTTGCTGTGATAGTTGTTAGGGGTGATTTCAGTGATGCGCTGTCACAGTTTTTGCGCAACTGGATTAAGCTCGCTGTAACCAACTGCTGCTGGCTGCCCGTGTTCGTGATGGTCGTCATAGGCTCTAGTAATGACTTGCTATGAGTCGTATTAAATCCCCCGTTCATTTGAGCCATCCATGCAGCGTCTACTTTGGTAGGCGCAATAAACCGCTGTTTGTTTTCAATAATTTCTTTTTTAAGGCCGTTAGCGATTCGCTTTAGTGTTGCCTCAGCAAGTGGCTTAGGGCGGTTGAAAATGCTTTTGCTTGGAAGCTGCCAGTCAATGCACTCGGCAGCAGATCTCCAGCGCTTTTGTCCTTTTTCTGGTTTTGCTGCATGGGTTGGCTGCGGCCATACAATAGGGTGACCATCTAGCCTTGCCACTAAAAACAACCGCTCGCGAGTTGTTGGAGCTCCATAATCACAGGCTTTCAATAGTCGGTGCTCAACTTGGTACCCGAGGTTGCGCAACGAGCTAATAAATTGATTCCAAGCGCGCGCTCTTTTCCTGGTATTGGGTACTAGAAACTGATCTTTTCGCGATACATACTCGCCTGCCTCAGCAACACTACCGTCAGCTTTGACCACTCTCCCTGTTACCTTGCATCTCTTAGCGATTAATGGACCCCAGTTGCGGATCTGCTTTACGTTCTCGAGACTAATTATGCGCGGCTTCACCTTTCCAGCCCATTTAATTACAACCCACGATAGATCCCGTATTTCCTTACTGCGCGGTTGACCAGCAGCTGCTTGGCTATGGTGAGTACAGTCAGGAGAAGCATGAAACCAGCCAACCTTTCGGCCTTTTACTGCTTCCGCAGGATCTACATGCCACACATTGACTTGATAATGCTTGGTGGCGGGGTGATTCGCCTCATGCATGCTGATCGCCGCAGGGTTATGGTTTATTGCTATGTGTACTGGTCGGCCAAGGCCTATTTCTAAACCGGTACTAGCACCGCCGCCGCCAGCGAATAGATCAATATTTATTTCTTCATCCATGCTTAGCAACGGCAGTACGTATTGGGTTCTAAAAAAGGTATTCATATTTTCCCTATGCCGCTTTTTTATATCGCCCGTGCAGCTGGTCCTGTTCTTTTTGGGCCATCTCACGCTGTGTGTCGATGTACTTTGCGAGGTCAGCAACATGCACGCCGCGGGCTGCTTTTTGACTGGCTTCGATGCGCGTTATAGTCAGGTCAATTTTCCCCTCAGCTACGCGTCTGATTAATGTGCTGGCAGTTAAGTGCGGGAAGTAATCAGCTGCAACGCGCTCGATGGGTATTACTGCTAGGCCTTGGTATTGGGCTAGCACTAGGAACATTGTGTTCATTGCAGCGCTCCTTTCGCTTTCGCGATTGCGGCCTTGGCGGCATCCCAAGCATCGTGCTTTCGGTCGCTAATCGTGACGACTGTCTCTGCAGTCTTAACCAGATCAAAAAGTATTGCAGCGATTTCTTTGCGGTCGGCGCGAGTGATGGCTGTAATGGCCTTTACTGGGCGCTGGTTCCAGAGCCTTGCGGATGTTCCAGCGCTCTGCAGGTATGAAAAACCATTAAAGCCGGGACATCCTACGGTGGAACACGATACGCTGCTGTACTCTTCGGCACCGTTACAGGTGCTGTTCATCAATGCCTCTGATGCGCAAAACGGGCATCTTAAAAGCGTTTTTTCAAGATCTGAAACTCGCTTAGCACTAGTCATGCCTTTCTCCTTTTGCTTTTCTTTCCGCCTGAGCTGGTGGCGTGCCAGGTGACGCACGTAGCCAGCCCTCCGACTTCTGCGCCGATCTCATCGATAAGGCTGCCCATTACTTCTACTAACTCAACTAATGTTACGTTTGTTAAAGTCCTGCTTGAGTGGTGCAGAACTGTGCCGGCTGGTGTTGCTATGCGAATTTGTGCGGCCCAGCGTGATGGTTTGCGCGGTGGTGAGCCGAACACTTGCGGTGCGCCGTGGTTGTGCACGGTGCTGTAAGTTATGCGGCAGGTCATGGCTGATTCTCCGGCGCGTTGATGTAGCAGTTGTAGCACTTGGTCTGGGCTTCTTCTTCGGTGAGGCTCGACTCGCACTTACAGCAGATCAGCAGTGACTCGATGTCGCCGTAGCAACAATCGAGCGCGTCTTTATGGACATTGTAAGAGCCGCCTACATGATGCACTGTGTCGCACGAAAGGCATTCTGCGGCCTCGTAGTGTTCGGGGCCGTGTTCTTCTGCATAGCTGTCGCAGGTATCGCAAGGCCAGCCACCGCACGGGTGGCCGATTATTTCAATGCCCAGTTCTTTGGCGATAAAGTTTTCAATCTGCGCACCTCTTGAGGTGTCGGCACCGGGCAAGAAGTGGATGTGCGTGGCCCTGGCTACCATTTTCAGGCTTGCGCGCATGTAGGCTTGCCAGTCGGGCAGGATTGGCAGTTCGGCTGGGTTTAGCACCGTTAGGCCGTGAGCGCGAAATTTGTTGGCGGCCAGCCAGAATGCCGGGTAGTTGTTTTGTGGGTGGCCGCTCATGGGGCCAGCTATGTAGATGATCATGCGGCCTCCGGCTCAGCTTTGGCTAAGTCGTACTGTTGGATTGCCCAGATGATTGCGCGGCAGCACCAGGTGAAGTGGTAGGTGCATTCTTTGCAGTTGCCAATGCCGTCGGTGTCGACACTGAAGCCTAATTCGTGCTCGGACCAATTCATTACTTCGTTATAAAATCCGAACTCCGAGTCCAGTTCCATTCGGTCTATCCGCAGCTTTGCGTATTCTAGATCTACCGGCTCAAGGCCAGCGTCTTCGGCCTGACTTAAAATCACTTCCCGCGCCCGGCTCTTGCTGTACTTTTCTGCTGTGCCAGCCTCTAGTTTTTCAGACCAATAACCTAGGTTTGGCTCTTTATCACCACGGAAAAACTCAAACATATCGGGCAGGCGTGAGAATACAAACGTACCCATATCGCCACTGATGCAGAGATGGTGTGGCCATGTGTTGATTCTGAAGTACTGATTGCCGGTGTTAGGCTGCTTAAACAAAAGCGAGCGGTGCAAATCATCATCTGCAAGCACTTGCATCTGATGGTTTTCAACATCCTTGGCAAACTGATTCAGTGACGGATTCATTGTTGTGCTACTCATGCTGCCTCCTGCTGCAACTGTTGGCGGTACTGGCGTACTAGACGTGGGCTGATGTCGAGTTTTTCGGCGATGGTTTCAACTGTTTTTCCGGCCTCTAATAGCTTGGCGGTTTTTTCAATGCGCTGGGCTGCTCTGACAACAGTAGGGTTGCTGCCTGATTTGGCTTTTTGTGAGCGGCTCACGCCCATTTTTCCGGCACGTTTACTCAATGAGTTGATGCTAATGCCCAGCTCTGCTGCCAGCGCCTCTAGGCATGGGGCGTTTGCGTAGCGGCTGAATACCTGCTGATTGATTGTGCTGTTGGCGTCGCTGCGTTTTGCGCCTTCCTCAGAGATCAGCATGCCGTTCCAGTTTGCCGTTTTTTTGCTAGCGTGCTGAATGATTGGCGTGGTGGTGACAGGCCCGTTGGTGCGCTCGAACTCGGCTGTTAGCTGCTGAATTTCTTCGCGCAGCTGATCTAGCACTTTGTCTGCGGTTTGCATTGATATCGTCATGTTATGCGGCCTCATCTAGCGTTTTTGGTGCAGCGGTATCGCTGATGATGTTTTGCAGCTGTCCAGCTAGCGCGCGTTGTGTTTTTGCGCTGGCTTGGTTTTGCATGGCTTCCATGACTTGTGCAGTCATGAGCAGCTGGCTGGCGGCTTGGCTGATGGTTTTGCGCTGTTTGACGGTGATCAGTCGGGCAATGAGCTGGTCAATTACTTTTTGCTGCTCTTTGGAAAGCTTTTCATAGGCGGCAATGGTGTCTTTATCGTCTAGCGTTGCTGCTAGCTGTCGGCGCTTAACGAGATTTGAAGCCTCTAGCTCATCATTGAGCAGCTCGATTGCGCGGGCGTTGGTGTCTGCGCGGTGCTCGATAATGGTTAGCTGGTTCTGTAGGTCATTGCTGCGGGTTCGCGCACGCTCAGCCTTGCATTCAGCTTCTTTGATTTTTTCAGCGCGATCTTTTAGGCCGCAGTGGTAGCTAAAGAACCCAAAAATCATTACCGCGCCGATTAGGGCTAGCAGTGATGTGTATTGCTCTAGTGTGAATTGCATGTGCGTGTCCTCAAGTGGTGGTGAGGTGCGCCCGTGTTACCGAGCGCGGTGGTTGTTATTAGGCGCTGAAGTTTCCGCTGTAGACTGGGTAGCCGTTCTGGCTGAGCTCAGTTGCGATCATTTCTTTCAGGTTTTCGCCGATGGCTTCTTGCTGAATGTCTTGCTGCATCCAGCGTAAAGTGAGGCGCGGTGACTCTTTGTCGGTGATGACTGCAACGCGGAATACCACATCGATTGGCTCAAAACCGATGTGCGGCACAAACGTGAACGTGATGTGCGTGGGCAGCTGGTGTACGCTGCTTTTGGCTTCGACTTCTTCCATCGCTGAGCGTGACGCGCCAAAATGATGTTCTGAGTGTGAAGCTGCAGCATTGGCATTGATGACGATATTGCGCACGGCTTGAATGGCTTGCAGTGGGTTTTGTACGTCTTCGTTGTGCAGAATGGTCAGCTGCGGTAACCAGTCTTCGATGAACTCAGCGAGTTGTGATTGCTTGAGGCGCTCGCCGTTGATAGCAAGTGCCGCTGCATACGCTGGGGATGGCTCTAAACTAAGACTTGCTTGATGCTCTGCGTGCCCAGGCGCGTGCTGATCACCAAGGTCAAAGTAGGCGCGGGCACTCATGCGGCGCTTGTCTGTATCGACAAAAATAGAGCCTGCACCGTGATCGTTTGCGTATACGCAGAAGTCTTCAATGCTGGTGGTGCTAAAGTTGCCGCGAAAACGGCGGCGCTCTGGCATGTACTTCTCAAGATCAATCGCTTTGAATGACTCAGGCACGATCATTGCGCCGGTGTTGAGTGCGTCAGCGCCTCCGTTTGCCGCGCCAATTGCTGCTAGGGCGTTGTCGATGATGAGCTGTAAAGTATCTTTTTGCATGTGCGTGTTTCCTTATTTACGTGGTGGTTTGGGTTGGGGTTAAACGGATTTAGCGACAACAGGCGCTTGCTCACGTGAGAACAGCTGCGCGGTTGGATCGCTCATAAACAGCTCTAGGCCGTTGGCGGTGACGTACATGGGCGTATCCAGTGCTGTGTCTTCGCGTTTTTGGCCGCGTTTGGTTGGCTGAGCAAAGTCGAGCTTGTGGGTGATTTTCACCTGATGGCTTTCGCCGATCTGGCTGATGTCAAACGACAGGGTGACTTTGCCCTTTTTGCCGTGCTCGACTACGCCAGCCGCTACGGAGCTGAGTGCTACCGCGACTTGCTGGGCGAATACGCCAGCGTTTAGGTTGTGTAAAAACTCGGTTACGTCTGTTGGTTTCATGGTGTTATACCTCGCTGGTTGGTTTAAAGCCTGACAGTTGCAGGCGTGCTTCTTCTGCTAGTCGTTTGCGCGTATCGTCTGCAACCTTGGAGATTTTGACCCCTTCAAGGTAGCCGTGCAGATAAGCGCGCAGCTCGTCTTCTGGTGCGTAAAACTTAGCGACTACACCTTTGATCGTTAGCGAGTCGTGCGGCGGATCAATGCTGTCTCCTCGCTGCCCGTCGCTGAAGCCTTGCCTGTTTGCAAGTTTGCACATCGTCTCGCGATGGCTTTGATTTTGTTCAGTCATTACGGCTCCTGATTACTGCTATGCCGCTCGCGCGGTAGCGTCTTGTGCGTCTAGCCAGTTGGCCAAGTCATACAAATAAATGATGTAAGGCGCACGCTGGCTAGCGTGCAGTTTGCTAACGCTTAGTGGTTGTGGGTGTGTGCGCAAAATGCGCAGCAAGTGCTCCTCGTTGTTGATATGTGGCATGTAATCTGCGCGGAACTCCTGGAGATCAATGTGATTACGTGTGTAACGTTTGCGCAGTTGTTCAAGTGTTGTTGTTGCCATTCCCCCGCGCCCCCTTTGAAGCTGCATCCATCTGCCATTTAATACGTAGATGCGTTTTAACTATTGGTTTGAAGTGCTCCGGCACCTTTTCTAGTGCTGCGCGGCGCTCTTGCAGGGTTTTTAGCTCTGCGATTTGCGCCGCGTAGTGCCTAGGCCACATTTTTCAGCGGCATTTTCCGGATTTGGATGGCCAGTTGCTTGGCTATCCATGCGACACCATCCTCAGTGACCATTACCACGCCGTAGTGCGAGTAGGTCTGAATGGATGGATTCCAGCGGCTGCGAGGCTGTACAAAGAAGTTTTTGCCCTCGCGGTGCTTGCAGTGCAGCTCGCCATTTTGGGTTAGCACGCTGATGTCACGCAGCTTTTTGCGTAAGTGGTTCGGCTTTAGGCCGAGTAGAGCGGCAGTTTGGTTAATGTCACGATGCATGGCTAACCTCCAGCTGGCGTTTTACGGTGTTGCTGATTTCTACGGCGATTCGCAGCGCTTCTTCGCGTAGGTCTTCAAGGCTGCCGCCGTTGATGATGATGTGGTCGCAGTCTTGGATGTTTACAGGGTTTTCGCTGCGGTGCGTGCTGCCATCGATGCGCTGGATTGGGCGCTCAACGTGAATCAGGAAGCCGTGCTGACGGACAAAATCGGCCTCGTTCTGAAAACGTACATCGGTGATGATGATTGTTTTGTCGGGCTGCGACTGGTGCATGTGCTTTATGCGCTTTGCGGCGGCAATTACCCAAATGTCGCCGTTAATGCTATCGCGGCCCCATTCGGTGCCAAGGGTTTGCATCATGTGCCGTGGGGTGGCTTGGAAATCGTTGTTGGTCTCGTCTTTACGCCAGCCGTTTAAGTCCTGCTCAGCGAGGCCGATTGCGCGCAGCATTGCTTTTAGTGGCTCAGCAAAGGCGTATGTCATGCAGCCGTATTCTTGCTTGATGATCTGCGCGATGGTGTCTTTGCCTGCGCGAGCGTGCCCGGCAATGCCGATGATTGGCAGTGTTGGCCATGGTGCGTCTTGGACGGTTTGCGCAGCAATTAGGCGCGGGCCAATGTGGCGATGATGTTTCATGCTGCGTCACCTCCGCCCGTTGGAAAGTGGCCGCCTGAACGGGCAAGGTTGCGCTGTTTTAGAACGGCTAGGCCGTTGCTGATGATCAGCTGACCGCCAGTTTGGCGCTCAATGTGGGCGATGGTTGCCGGGCTTGAGGCGCAGGCTGGGTGCAGGTGGATTGTTGCGGTTGTAAATGCATGTGCAGTTTGAGTTTGCATGATGAGTCACTCCGTTGTTATCCCGTGGTGGGTTAGGAGTGACTTTATAGCCGTGCTTTTGCGGTGTCAATACTAATTAGTAATTTAGCTTACGTTTTAGTACTTTATTTTGCTTGGGGGTACTATTCCGCCAACATAGTGCGCTTTTTCAATCTGGTCGACGGGTAGGTTAAGACGTTGGTACTGATCGTTTATCGACATCAAGCTGATCTGCTCATTGTTGTGAAACAGCAGCTCTTTGACCATGCATTCGCCAGCAACGGTTTTAACCATCACGTACTCGCCGCTAACCAGCTCACGATTGGGTTCGCACCAAACAACCCAGCCATTACGAATGGCCGGTGTCATTGAGTCGCCCTTAACGCGCAATGCGTAGGCGTCTGGGTCGGTGGTAATCACATCGACGCGACCCTCTGAGTGCTCAAGTTCGCACCAGAATCCATTGTCACCCAATTGTGCAGTTCCTTTTATATCAACAGTTCGCCACCTGCTAATCTGCGGCGCTTCTTCAAATTCTGCAGCGTGCTCGATGCGCGGCGCGCTTAACGTGCCAGGCTGCAACCCTATTGATGTTTCCATTTTTATCGCGGCGTTATCGCCCAGCGGCTTAACGCCATTGAGTATCTGTGACACGTAAGAAGCATTAATGCCATGCCGGTCAGCAAAATCTTTGATGTTTTGATCGCCAATTATCTTTTTTAAAATTGCTTGGCGCATTTCGTGAACGTTCATTTCGTCACCTTTATAACAATTGGTATTGCTTTGTCTGTTACTGTTTAGTACTGTGACGCAAAGAAAACAGGAGGCTTTATGAAGCTATTAGAATTTATCGAACAGCATCCGCGGGATGAGCTGCCCGAGCTGGCCAGTGCTTGCGGGACTTCTCTTATGTATTTAAGACAGGTTGCACGCGGGCACAAAAAGCCAAACGTAAAGTTGTCGCTTAACATTGCACGTTTATCTGATTACAAGGTTTCGTTGAAATCGTTGCGTCCCGATATTGATTGGGTGCAATGGCATCATGATATTGAGAGCGACATTAAAAGAGCCGCCTGATAAACAGGCGCCGGGGGCGGCCCACCACGACCACTCCCCCGACTAGGCTGCACATGCATATATACAAGCCGTGCGCGAATCATAAGCAATTGCTAATGAGCGCGCAACGGCGATAGCAAAAAGGAATCGCCGATGAGCCGTAAAGATTTACTCACCGCTGGCAACGTCCAGCTCAATGTTCGTCAAGCGCTGTACCGCGCTAGTCGTGATTTTCCCGGCGGGCAGTTTGCTCTAGCGCTGACGCTGGGCATTTCGCCCGATGACCTGGGTAAGCGGGTCAATCCAAATGATACTCGCCCCATTCGCCCTGAACTGATCGAAGAAATTGTTGAAGCGACTCGTGATGTGCGCCTGCTGAATGCGTTGGTGCGGCCAGCGGGCGCGGTGGCATTTGTTCCGGCTGCGGTAGCGGCTGGTGATGCGTCGCTAAAGTCGGTGGCCGTCTTGCTTGCCGAGGTGAGTGCTTATGTTGGCTCTTTGGCCGATGGCAGCGCTGACGATAGCTGGAAGCAGCACGAGGTGGCTGAGCTGCGTTACCACGCTGAGCGTGTGGTCAGCCAAGTGCTGGGCATCGTTGCGGGCGCTGAGCTTGCCATGGAGGCTAAGCATGGCTGATCCGGCTGATATTGCTAACGACTACGCCGTTGAGTTTTTGCAGCGCGCTTTGAATGCGCGCAGCCAATCGATACGGGAGGGCAGGCTATGAGCAAAGTAAATTTTGAAGTAAGCGCAAACCATAACTTAACGACAACTGAGGTGCACAATGAAAACAATCGAACAGCAAGCCATAGAACTGAACGAGCTTTGCAAGCGCGGGTACGAGGATCCAGCAGCAGTATTTGTGGAAATGCATGCAATGCCGCTGAGCATGCCGGAAGATCTGCGCTATCTGTGCGATATGGCAGTTGCGGGTGTGTTGCGCACAAAAGAAATCTCGGAGGAAGCGCAAAAGAAAAGCACCACTCTGGGCAAACGCAAGGCCTAGTAAGCCTATTGACAGCCCTTGGCCGCTTGTTTACTATCACCCGTGTTGCACAAGCAACAAACGGGTTTGACAGCTCGAAAGGTTCAAGGCGCACAGCGCCGCAATCATTGCGGTTTTTTTGTGCCCGCGTTATGGCGGGTTGTGCGTGGGGGGCGTATTCGCCCGCCGGTTTCCTTGACACCGGTCTGTCAACCCGCGCACAGCTCGCCACCATTCGTTTGACAGCGGTGATGGCAAGCTCCAAATCTAAGTTCGAGGAGCTTCATCATGTCTAATTCAAATCTATCTGCTATTTCTGGCACCCAGTTTTTAACTTTTGAAAATACTGATTTAAATATTATCGATCTTAACGGTAGCGTATGGTTGACCGCTGGTGATTTGTCACGAGCGCTAGGCTACAAAGACATCAAGTCAATCTCTAATCTTTACAATCGTAACAAAGATGAATTCCGAGACGACGAAACAGCATTAATTGACCTCAAAGCCTCGGAAATCAACGGGGTCACCAGTTTGATGACCTCGGGGAACCTTGAAAGCAAAACACGTATTTACTCGACACGAGGCTGCTGGACAATTGCCTTTTTAGCGCGCACTGATCGTGCAAGAGCTTTTCGTACATGGGTTAAGGATGTTCTGGAAAACCTGAATCCTCAACCAGCCGCACCAGCAGCTGCACCAAAACAAGAACTGCCAAGCTTTCTGCAAAATGTTCACGGGCAAACTTTATTTAGAGACGCTGTTACCAGTAGTGCTTATAACTTACTGGTGTGCGGTGACTTCACCGAAGAGCAGCGCTACATGCAGGAGCAGGTCGATAAGCGTGTGGCCAGCCGCATGGAAGACATCGCTTGCCATGCATACGAAGGCCTGCGACTACTGGTAGAGTCCGACAGCATTGGCGGGTTCGATACCAAACAAATCATGCCTGGCGTTCATTTACTGGAAAACAAAGACTTAGCCGCGCACATCCTGTCAGCTAAAGGCCCTTTGGCGCGCTATATCCCGACAATCATGCAGGCTTGCGCTCAACGGATGCAGGAGGTTTGCAATCTGCCGCTGGCTGGCGTGGAGATTGAGGGGCTTGATCTATGAGCGCAGCATTAGACAACCCATTAGAGCTGCACGAAGTGCCGGCCATGCTGGATTATATTCACGCCGATGAGCGTGATACGTGGATCCGCGTGGGCATGGGCTTGCGCCATGAGTTTGGCGAGCTGGCATTTGATGCTTACGACAGCTGGAGCCAGACGGGCAACGGCTATAAGGCAGCAGACACTAAAAGCGCGTGGAAGTCGTTTCGGGGTGATGCCTTGCGCATTGCCTCGGTGATTCAAATGGCGCAGCAAAACGGCTGGAAGCGTGAGCAGCGTGAAATGCCGGCGGCTGAGCGTGAGCGCATTATTGCAGACCGTGCCGATGCGCAAGCCAAGCGCGCCATTGAGGACGCTAAGGCCGAGGCGCTTGAGCAGTCAATGCGCGATAAAGTGACCGAGGCCTGCCGCATTGTTTGGGAGCAGCACTGCGACAAGGCAGGTGAAAGCGCCTATCTGCAAAAAAAGAAAGTCGAGAACGGGCCTGCGCGCTTTATCAATAAGCTGGTGGTGCTTGATATCAACTCAGATACTGAGCGCGTGCAGATTTGGGTGGGCACTGATGCTGATCGCTGGCTGAAGAGTGTGCCCAAGCCAAAGCCTGAGACGTTGAGCATGATGGTGCTCAATGCTGGAATGATTGTGCTGCCGTTGTTTGATAACAGTGGGGCGCTGCAGTCTATCCAGTCGATCAATCACCTGGGCACGAAGATGTTCCCGAAGTTCGGGCGCAAAAGCGGGTGCTATTCACTGATTGGCGATATGACCGGCGCTGCGGTTATTGCTGTGGCTGAGGGCTTTGCGACTGCGGCCAGCGTGCATGCTGCCACTGGCTGGCCAACGGCGGTGGCGATTGATAGCGGCAACTTGGGCAAGGTGTGTGCGGCTCTGGTTGAAAAACATCCTGATATGCAGCTGCTGATTGCCGGTGATGATGACCCGAAAACCAAGGGTAATCCGGGACGCACTGCGGCAATGAATGCGGCTGAGCAGCATGGCGGTATTGCGGTGTTTCCAGCTGGCGGCAAGGATGGCGATGATTGGAATGATTTGCAGGTCAGTATTGGCGGCGAAGCGGTAACAGCGCAACTGTTGGCCGGCCTTGAGCTTGGTGAGCTTCCCCGCGCCCCATCAGTGAACGGTGGGTCTGAAAATATCGCGGCACCAGCACCACTGGGGGGCGCGGGGGATGATGCTGAGCGTAAGGCTTTAATTGATCAGAAGATTCTTGGGCGATTTGCGCTGGTGGAGGGAAAGACTGATGTTTGGGACGGCCATAAAATTTCCATTATGCGTAAGTCGGCGTTTGAGGCGATGGTCGGTAAGGATCATGCGAAAACGTGGATTGATAACATTCGCAAGAAGCTGATCTGTAAAGACCAGGCGCAAATGCTGGTTGATCGCCGCAAGATGCAGGGCAAGGCTTTGCGTGACGGTTGGGGCGGCATGAGCCCGGTTGAGCGTTACGTTTACATCGATGGTACTAAGGATATTTGGGACCGTTCTAAGCGTCGCCGTATTCCAGAGGGTGCGCTTAAGTTGATGCTGGGTGATGCGTATCCGATGTGGCTGAACTCGCCTGAGCGCACGGTCGTGGATATGGATCACATTGTTTTCGATCCGACTATGACTAAAGACCCTGCTGTTTATATCAATACGTTTGAGGGTTTGCCGCTGGCACCGGTTGAAGATGATAGCAAGTGTGCTGCGATGCGTGAGCTGATTAGCTTCTTGTGCAACGGTGATCCTGATGCAACGCACTGGCTGACCTGTTGGTTGGCTTATCCGCTGCAGAATATGGGCTCTAAAATGGATACGGCAGTGCTGTTGCACTCCAGCATGGAAGGCTCGGGTAAGTCGTTATTTTTCAGTGACATTATGGGAAAGGTGTACGGCCAGTATGCAGCAACAGTTGGGCAGGCTCAGCTTGAGTCAAGCTGGACGGTGTGGCAGTCGGGCAAGTTGTACGCTGTGTTTGAAGAGGTTGTGTCGCGTGACCAGCGTTACAACCAGGTGGGCAAGATTAAGCACATGATCACGGGCAAGACCGTGCGCATGGAGTCAAAGTTCGTGAATGGTTGGGAAGAGTCCAATCACATGAATGCGGTTTTCTTATCAAACGAGATTCTACCTTGGCCGATCAGTGAGAATGATCGGCGCATGTTGGTGATGTGGCCTGAAAAGACATTACCGGTGGATCGTCAAAAGGCGCTAGGTGCTGAGCTGGCGGGCGAGGGTGTTGAGGCGCTGCTTGGTTATCTGATGAATTATGACTGCGGTGACTTCGACCAGCGCACACGGCCTCCGTTCACGTATGCGCGGCAGCGGTTGGTTGAATTATCGCGGTCAGGCTGGGAAAACTTCATTGCGCAGTGGCGGCAAAACCTTCTGCATGTACCATACGATATTGTTCGCACTCAGGACCTGCATGATTTGTACCTGGAGTGGTGTCAGGTGAATAAGGAAAACACTTTAAGTGAAACGAAGTTCTCTCTGTTTGTATCGACCAAGGTGCCAAAAACCACCAGCACGGTGTTTTGGACGGATGACAATGGTGTGCGCAGGCGCAGTATGTTGTTCATCCCTGACATTGATAGGCCGGCTATGCCGTCGCTGAGTGACGCTAAGGCGATGGGTACGGCTATCAGGCAATGGCGGCGTGCGGCTTACTGGGCAGGCTGGTCTGTGGATAGTTGGGCTAAGTGCCTTGGCTTTAGTGTGCCGATGGATGCTGATCGACCTCGGGAGGCCGCGTAATGCTTCAACTGTCTAGGGTGTCTAGGGTGTGTCTAGGGTTGGTTTCGCTAACCCTAGACAAGCAAGAGCCGCGCAGTTCGGGGCTTTGCGGTGGTCTGTCTAGGGTGTCTAGGGTTTAACCCGCGCGCACGCATGGATAATAATAAAAGCTTAAGTGCTGATTCTGTTTTTAATTCTCATGCGTGAGCAAAAACCCATAGACACCCTAGACACCCTAGACAATAGAGCTTAAGTAGTTGTTTTATATAGGTTTAATTTGTCTAGGGTTCTGTCTAGGGTTGGGTGTTTTCTGTCTAGGGTTGGATTTTGGTGTTGTTTGGTTGATTTAGGAGCTTTCCAATGAATAAACAAGTTGATGCAGTGTTGTATGCCTGGGGCGCTGAGATGGCAGCAGGCAAGCTGGTTGCGAGTATCCCGAGCCAGTTAGGCCCTTTGATCGATAACAAGGGCGTAATGAACTTTGGAGACGGCCACGGCAAGTGCTTGAGCAAGGTGCCTATGTACTTGGAAACATCACGCCGCTGTGATGACGTGGATATGCTGCTGCTACAGATGTTTGATGATGTGGACGCTGGTGGCCTTGGTAGCGGCCGTGCGGCCTCACTGTGGCGTTTGGCGCGGGTTCGGTATGTTGTTGCGCCTGGTTGTAGCCTTGAGGAGCAGTTCGCGCTTGTGGGCGTTTCGCACCGGACATATCACAACTGGTTGACTGCTCTGCATGATTATCTTGAGCCACACCTTGCGATTCATCTTGTGGCTGCGTGATTGCTTGACCGTTCGTCAGGTTAGCATTGAGCCAGTTTAGAGCGAGTTTAGTGCAGGTTAAGCGCAGGCTTAAAAGGCGATAAATTGGGGTTTACGCCAGTGGCACTCATCCCCTACCTTTTACCTACCGTTTGGTTTGACGTCTAAAGTAAAGCAGAGGCAAATATAACCACTGGTATCTAAGTTCGTGTTGTGCCCTCGCTATCTGACCACCACCAGGTAGCACCAAGCCTCCCAAATCTTTACGGCGTTTGGGGGGCTTTTTAATTTCTACTCTTAACCAATATTAAAAGGCTTGGCGATGGAAAACGGACGAACGCTGCTCGATGTGCCATTGATGCTGTTTGTGTTTGTCGCGTTGGCTGGCATGGCTGGCGAGTTACGCCAAGCGGATATGCCGGGTGTGACCTATGGCGAAATCATTAAGCGAGTATGCCTGCGCTTCTTATCCAGTGCGCTGTTCGGTATGGCAACGCTGATGCTGGCTCAAGAGATATGGGGCAGGCTGATGATTAGTGGGGCACTGGGCATTGTTGTTGGCTTGCTGGGTGCTGATGTTGCCGGTGCATTGTATAGCCGCGCTATTGCTCGCCGTATAGGTGCCGGGCATGAAAGCAACAATTGATGGGTTGAGTGAAGCAATTGCTGCGATGGAGAACTTGGCAGGTGATAAGCCTGCAGCTGCATTAGCGGATGCGCTGAATCATACGGCCAACCAAGCGCGGATTGCGTTGCGTGATGAGATCAGTAGCGTGTTTGATCGGCCAACACCTTTTACTTTGAATGCTGTGCGGGTTCTGCATGCTCGACCTAAAACGCTGGATGCTGCGGTTTTCGTTAAAGACGAAAAGGACGGGGCATCAAAAGGTTTTGCGCCTGAAGACTGGTTTAAGCCACAGGTTGAAGGCGGGCCTCGATCATCTAAGCGTAGCGAGGATATGTTGCGCACGGCCGGCATCTTGCCGGCTGGCATGTTTGTTGTACCGGGCAAAGGTGCGCGACTGGATCGTTACGGCAACTTAAGCCGTGGCCACATGAATCAGATCCTGTCTGGCCTCATGGCTGCAGAGGATCGCAGCGGCGCAACTGCAAACGCCACAAGCAGCAAACGATCACTGCGCAAGGGGCATGCTGCTGCATTCTTCGTGATGCGTAATAAAGCAGGCAAAGCTTTCGGTATTGGTGAGCGGCGCGGTAAGAGCATGGCGGTGGTGCTGGCGTTCGTCAGTCAGCCACAGTACACGCAGCGCCTCGACTTCTATGCTGTCGTTGATAAGGTCGCCGATGACAATCTCGAAAAGAATATTGATCTGGCAGTGACTAAGCTGCTTGAGGCTTAAATGGTATTGCTCGTGCGACGGGTTGGTAGATGAACATATTCGCGTTATCCAAAACCTACCATTTCACCACTATAAACGATAACAATTCCCATCTATTTAACGGGTCCTCTTGGTCGCCCCCGGCCCTACACGGGTAATTCGAACCCTGTTTTGTTTCTAGCTGAGATGGTGCCTAGGGTGTCCGTCTTTACTGGTTCTTGGAGTTTATATGCGAGTCACAAAAGCTCAGCTTGCTGATTTTGTTGGCAGAGATGAGCGTACGCTGACTCGCTGGCAAAACGAAGGTATGCCTGTTTTAGAGTTCGGTCTTGGTCGGGGCAATGAAAACGAATATGACACCGTGGCAGTGATTGAATGGATCGTTGCCCGCGCGCTCAATCAGGGCAAAGAATCTGCAAAAGAACGCCTTGACCGCATCCGCGGCGACCGTGAAGAACTCGCTTACGCAAAGGATTTAGAAGAAGTGGTCGTAGCAGATGAACTGCTTGGCCGCTTTGAGGCAATGATCGTGGCCGCCAAGGGTGAGCTACTGAATACATTGCCCGACCAGATCGCGACTGACTTATCAGCGCGCTACAACATTGATATTGATGAAGCCTTGATCCGTGACCCTATCGATCAGGTGCTTAGGAATATGGCCAACTATGACCCTGATGACGACCCCGAGTCAGCAGACGGGGATACTGACCAGCGCGGCGACGCGGAGGAAGCTGACGACTACAGCTAGGCAGAAAATCAAACGCCTTGCGCGTCACTGGTCACCGCCGCCAAACGTAACCTTTATTGAATGGGCTGAACGCTACCGTTGGTTATCACCGGTTGAAGCAGCCCGTTCTGGCAAGTACTCCTTTGCAATCACGCCGCACTTAACGTGGCCGGGCGGTCCACTCGAAGCATTAGAAGATCCTGAAGTCATTGAAATCTGCGGCATGAAGTCTGCGCAGGTTGCCTGGACTTCTGGTGTTGCTGGTAACGCCATCGGTAAGTGGATCGATATCGACCCAGCGCCAATCCTGATGCTGTTCCCAAAAGCCGACTCTGTTAAGCAGTACGTTGGCGAAAAGCTGGAGCCCATGATCGAAGCCACGCCACGCCTAGCGCGCAAAGTGGATCTTCGCAGCCGCAAGCTGCAGCAGCGCCAAGACTTCAAGAAGTTCCCCGGTGGATTCTTGAAAATGGTCGGCTCCAACTCACCAGCCAGCGTGAAATCCACGCCCGTTGGCCGCGTAATTATTGAAGAACCAGATGACTGTAACCTCAACCTGCGTGGCCAAGGTGACAGTATCAAGCTTGCCAAAGAGCGCCTTAAAACGTTCCGCAGACCAAAGATCATCATCGGTGGCACACCAACACTCAAAGGCCTGTCATCCATTGAAGCTGAAATGGAACTGTCGGATAAACGTCGCGGCCTGGTGCCATGCCATGACTGCGGCCAATCGCACGCTTTAAGTTTTGACAACTTGCAGTGCGATGAAGACCCAACAATCAATCATGAAGTGTACGGCTCGCACCGACCAGAAACAGCCTTTTACAGCTGCCCGCACTGCGGCTCAATCTGGGATGACAACCAAAAAAACGCCAACCTAAAGCACGGTCGATGGGTTGCCACTGCCGAGTTTCGCGGTATTGCCGGTTACTACATCAATGAGTTGTACGCCACGTTCTATGGTTCGCGATTTGAAGTTCTGATCGAAAAGAAACTGCAGGCACAGCGCGCAGCAGACATGGGCAACATTGGCCCCATGATTGCGTTCGTCAACTCATCGAAAGGCGAGTCATACGAATACCAAAGCGATGCACCAGCAGTTGATGAACTAAAAGAGCGCGCCAAAGGCTACAAGGAAATGACTGCTCCGGACGGTGTACTACTGATCACCGCCGGGCTCGACTTCCAGCACGACCGCATTGCGGTAGTGATTGTTGGTTGGGGTCGTGGTGAAGAGTCATGGCGTTTGTACTGGAACGAACTGCACGGCGATATCAAAGACGTTAAAGACCCTGTCTGGCTTGAGCTGGACAAACTGTTAGCGACTCCGATTCCCACAGCAAACAATGCTGTGCTCGGTGTTAGCGCTGCATCACTGGATAGCTCGGACGGGCAGACCAGTGACGCCGTTTACAGCTATGTTCGTACCCGTCAGAAGTTCGGGATCTTGGCAATCAAAGGTGCATCGATTGACAGCCGTGAGCGTGAGATTTACACACGCCCACCTCAATCCATTGATGCCAGTCGAGCCAACAAATCAAAGGCCGCTAAATACGGCCTGCGCGTCAACATCGTTGGTACGCACAAAGCCAAAACATTGATCGACCAGCGCTTGCGCTTAATGGGCACAGGCCCCGGTCGCATGCACTGGTACCAAGACATTCGCGCTGACTACTTTGAGCAGCTCACCAACGAAGTGCTGGCACCGCACCCGCGCAACCCAAGCCGCATGGTTTGGCAGCTTAAGTCTGGCCGGCGCAACGAAGCACTGGACTGCGAGGTTTACGCCTTGCATGCCGCTCGATCACTCAAAACGCACTTACTCAAAGACCATGAGTGGGACGCGCTCGAGCAGCAAATCATGCAGCCGAACTTATTCAGCAGCCCAAAAGAACCCGTTGCCCAGATACCTGCACGCGCAGCAAAAGCAACCCGCCGCCGAGGCTCACGCAGCAGCGGCATCTAACCAGGAGACCAACATGCCAACAGCAGAAAAACGGTTGGCCGATGTTCGCGCCGCAATTAATGAGGTGCTGACATTTGGTCAGTCGATTCAAAAAGATGGGCGCGTACTCAAACTGGCTGAGTTGGCCAGCCTGCGGATGCTTGAAAAACAGTACATGCAAACGGCTGCAGCAGAAGCCAAAAGCGCCCAGCGCAAACCACGCAATCGCGTTTACTACGGGGTGATTTAATGAATAAAGAAATCGCCGAATCCGTACAAACCAAATTGCTGGATGCGGCCATGCAATACGCCAGTCAAACAGGCCAGCCAACAGCTCAAGGCGGCGGAGGCGGTGTAGAGACGCGCTATCGTGGTGCATCTCGAGTACTGCGCTCCATGGTCAGCTGGATACCTGGATTAAGAAGTCCAGCTGCTGACCTGCCGCTTGGTGAGCGCGAAACCTTAATCGCCCGTTCACGCGATGCCATGCGCAACCACTTGCTAGCCCGCGCTGCAGTTATGCGCTTGCGTACCAGCGTAGTCGGTACCGGTTTAGTGTGTTACGCCCAAGTGGATGCCACCGCATTAGGCATCAGCCCAGAAAAAGGCGCAGAGCTCGATGTGCAGCTCAACCGTATTTGGGAACTGTACGCCCTCGATCCTAGGGAGTGCGACGCTGAAGCAACGCTCAATCATTACCAAATGCAGGCCCTGGTATTAATTACCGCGCTGGTCAGCGGTGATGTGTTTGTCGCAACCCCTTATATCGAGCGCACCGGCACGCTGTTTGGTACACGCTTGCAAGCCTTTGAAGGTGACCGAGTCAGTAACCCAAACGATGCACCAGACACCGACCGCATGGTTGACGGCATTGAGTTTGATCAGCACGGCGCGCCTGTTCGTTATCACGTGGCCAGCGATTACAAACATGGCCGCACCTTTTCCAGCATTACCCGCAAATGGCATGCGCTGGATGCGTTCGGCAAAGAGACTGGCCGCCGCCGCACGCTGCACATCATGAACGAAAAGGAGCGCCCCGGGCAAAAACGCGGCGCGCCATTCCTCGCCCCAGTACTAGAGCCACTACAAAAGCTTGAGCGCTACAGTTCAGCAGAATTGATGGGCGCAGTGCTCAGCGCATTCTTTACTGTATTTATCGAAAAGACCGAGTCCTACGAAGAACCTATGACGGCCATGAGCCTGATGGGTTCCGATGTACCAGATGACGGCGGTGAAGATGCAAATATCAGCCTTGGTGAAGGTGCCATCGTTGATCTGGGTAAAGGTGAAAAAGCCAACGTTGCTAACCCAGCTAGAGCCAACTCACAGTTTGACCCGTACTTCACCGCCTTTGTCACACAAATCGGCGCTGCTTTAGAAATCCCTAAAGAAGAACTGATGCTGCACTACGACAGCAGCTATTCAGCAGCACGCGCCGCAATGCTCCAAGCGTGGCGATTCTACAGCCAGCGCCGCTGGTGGTTGGTCAGCGACTTTTGCCAACCCACCCGCGCACTGGTGATTGATGAAGCGGTAGCGCGCGGAATGATCAACTTGCCGGGTTACAACGATCCAGCAAAACGCCGCGCATACCTCAATGCACTTTGGATTGGCCCAGCGCGTGGTGCCATTGATGAACTCAAAGAAGCCAACGCAGCCGGCAAGCGTATCGACATCGGCGTCAGCAACGAAGCCATGGAATCAGCAGCCATGAGTGGCGAGCCTTGGGCAGATATCTACGCCCAGCGCCTGCTTGAAATCAACCGCCGCAAAGCAGACGGCATTTATACGGTACCGAAAAACCAAGTGCCCGAAACCACAACAGGAGCAGATGACGATGAGCGCCTTTGAACTAGCGGCCTCGCAAACGTGGCTGATTCTGCCGGATGCACTGGATAACATCCTAAGCATCGCCAAGCGCTCAAACGATGTTGAAGCGCTGGAAACTAGGCTCGGAAAACAGCTTGAACACACCCACACTGTGACCAATCGCAACGGTGTAGCAGTGATTCCCGTAACTGGCCCGATCTTTCGTTATGCCAATTTGTTCACTCGCATCAGCGGTGCCACCAGCACCGAAGTGCTGGCCACCGACATTCAGACCGCGCTTGATGACCCGAGTATCAAATCAATCGTGCTGAATATCGACAGCCCCGGAGGCGTCGCCAGTGGCATCAACGAGTTGGCCAACCTGATCTACCAAGGCCGCGATAAAAAGAAAATCACCGCGTACATCGGCGGCACAGGTGCCAGCGCAGCTTACTGGATCGCCAGCGCCGCGCATGAAATTGTGATTGATGACATCGGCTTAGCTGGCAGCATCGGCGCAGCGCTGACAGTGAAGCTGGACAAAACAGCCGACGGCAGCACCACCTATGAAATCGTCAGCAGCAACGCCCCCAACAAACGCCCAGACCTCACAACTGAAGCAGGCCGCGCCAAGCTCGGTGAGATGGTCGACTCACTGGGCAGCGTATTCCAACAAAAAGTGGCTTTGCATCTCGGTGCAGACCCTGAGCAAATCCCCGAAATGGGTGACCTCGGCGGCATTCGCGTTGGTGCAGATGCTGTTACTCATGGCTTAGCCCACCGGCTCGGCTCGCTTGAATCGCTCATCACTGAGCTTTCGACAACGCAACAACCAACCAAACCCTGGAGACCAACCACTATGACTAAGACAGTCGTAAAAACCACCGCAGAGTTGCACGCTGCCTTAGCAGCAGGCACCGACGCACAAGATATCGTAATTGCTGAAGCACCGACCGCTACGCTTGAAAGCTTCGACTTAACCGAAGTGAAAGCCGAAGCAGCCAAGGCCGAGCGTGAGCGCGTCACCGCCATCACTCAATTGGCCGGCCCTGAGTTCCAAGCCGAAATTGATGCAGCCATTGCAAACGGCGACAGCAAAGAAGTGGCGGCATTAGCAATTTTGACCGCCAGCCAAGAGCGCGGCATCAGCTTGTCAGGCATCAAAAGCGATTCGACCAGCGCCGCACATCAATCGCCCGCCAGCGATGACGACAAAGTCGCTGAAAAACGCACCGGCTTAGTTGGTCTGATGCTCAAAGGTGCCGGTGTTAAATAACCCGGCGCGCTAACCAACCCCGCGTAATACAGGAGCCTCACAATGGCCACTACAAACCCAATCGTAAACACTTACATCCCAGAGCAACTTAGCGCTGGCGACTTTCCCGTCGTTACCGATGCCGTGACCATCGGCCTCAACCAAACCTTAAAAGTCGGCTCGGTGCTCGGTAAAGATGCAGCCGGCGACTACGTACTCAGTCTAGCTGCAGCAGAAGACACATCGAAGGTGCCAACCGTTATCTGCGCTGAAGCCATCACCACCACAGACGCAAAAGCCGTCGGCATTGTGCGCTTAACCGGCGAAGTACTGGGCAGCCAGCTCGACATCGGCGCAGGCCACACACTCGAAAGCGTAAAAGCCGCATTGCGCCCTTTATCAATCTTCGTGCGCTAAGCACAGCAAGCCCTTTAAATCAGTACGCTAAGGAGCGCACACAATGGATATTTTTGACACTCGCACCATGCTCGCCGCCGTTGAGCAAATCCACACCCCCAGCACTTTCTTGCTGAATACGTTTTTCGCTGCACAAGAAACGTTCCCAACTAAAACCGTTGACGTGGACATCGTCAAAGGTGGCCGCAAGCTAGCACCGTTTGTTAGCCCGCGCCGCGAAGGTAAAGTCATCGAGCGCGACGGTTTCACCAGCTCCAATATCACCCCGGCTTACATCAAGCCGAAAATGGAAACCAACGCCGAGCAGTTGCTCAAGCGTTCACCAGGCTTAAACCCATACGCAACACAAACACCGGGCGAGCGAGCAGCAATTCAACTGGGTAAAGACTTGGCTGAACTTAACGACCAGATCACCCGCCGCGAAGAGTGGATGGCAGCATCTGCACTAAGTACGGGCAAAGTGGTTGTTGTTGGTGATGGCGTGGATATGGAGGTCAACTTCCAAATGGCCGCCACCCACAAAATCACCACCCTTACCGACAAGTGGGGCACGGCCAACGCCGACCCAATCGGCAACTTACGCAGCTGGGCACGCCTAGTCGCTAAAGATTCTGGCCGCCGCCCAACGCACGTGATTTTGTCAGGCTCTGCACAAGACGCATTCATGAAATCCGATTCAGTGCACAAGTTGCTCAACACCCGCCGTGTTGATATGGGCATGATTAACCCGCAAAACTTGCCGGGTGGCGTTGTGTACCTTGGCTTCCTGAATGATCCAGGCATCGACATCTACGCTTACAACGAATGGTTTATCGATCCAGCCGATGGCGAGTTAGCACCAATGATCGCTGATGGCCAAATCATCATGGGCAGCAACCAAGCGCAAAACAAACGCTTATACGGTGCTATCCAAGACGTTCAAGCCATTGAAACAGGCATGGTTGAAGCCGCTCGCTTCCCGAAGACCTGGGAAGAACAGGACCCAAGCGCACGCTGGTTGATGCTTCAGTCTGCACCGCTGCCCGCGCTGCTTGAGCCAGACGCATTCCTGACCGCTAAGGTTATCGCTTAACCAAGGAGCCAACATGGCCAAGAACAAAACTGCATACCTAGTGCTGCACGGCAGCATTCAGGACACTAACGCGCTTATCCCGGCGGGTGAGTTATTCACCCCAGCCACAACCGAGTTCGCTAGTGAATTACTGGATGCTGGCATTATCGGCCCAGTACCTGCGCCGACGGCAAAAGGAAAGCCCGCAGCAGCCAAAGCGCAAACCAAGCCCGAAGCCGCTGCAGCTATCGATGACGGTGACGAAGAAAGCGACGGCGAAGACGACGGAGAAGACCATGACGGAGAAGACGGCTCAACCGCCGACGACGCCGCCACCGAGTAAAGCTGAACTGGCCAGCCGCCTACGCGTGCTGGCTGCTCACATGCTCGAAACGGCAGTACAGATGGACTACTACGGCGGGTTTTCTGAAGTCGCAGTCCATGCCCGCGAATTGCAGGGCGCGGCAGGCATCGCGCTCAGCTGGGCCGATTCAATCACTGCTGATCAAGACATACCGGAGCAGCCATGAAAACCTTTGATGAACGCCTTGCGCGCCTCGATCGTAGCGTCTTCGGAAAGCTTAACGACGGCACCGCAACGCTTTACAACCGAGCGGGCCAAGTGCTGGCAACTGACCTCAAAGTCACGCTCGAAAAATCAGTAGAGCATCCCAGCAACATGATTGAGCGGATCAACATCATCTCAATCAACCGCCGCGATATACCAAACTATGACCGCAACGGCAGCATTGCTCACGCAGGCATCACTTGGAAAATCGACGACATTGTTTCTGATGATGGCTACGTATTAGAACTGGCGGTAACTCGGCATGAAAAACGTTCAACAACACATCCTTGATGAGCTGACTGCAATCCTGCAGACCGTCCCCAACTTTGGGGAGCTGGTCTTCGAAGATTCAGTCATGCGCGTGATTGATGCAGATGACGAATCGCTGCCTGACTGCTTCATTGTCATACAGCCCGGAGTCACAGATGAAGTAGAGCGGGTCGGTAAAAACGGCTTGCGCGAACGCACCACGTTCAACGTGACCTTAGTCACCAGAACCTACGCATTCGCGCCACTGCTCAGAGCCGCACGGCTTGCAGTTAAAAGCAAACTGGCAGGCCGCAACGCTGGTTTAGCTAACTGCCAGACTGCCCAGTTTCTAAGCGACACCCCAATGCCACCGGCACCGGGGCAAGTACTGGCCGCCCACGTCCTACCGCTACAAGTCACCTACGTCCAAAACTACTAACCAGTTGTCAACGATTAGTTGACAGCTGGGCAGCAGCCAAAACAACTACTAACGGAGGCAGCAATGCCCAAAGTAACCGTAACCCAGCCATTCGTTTGGCCCACTGGGCATACAACTGTGCTTGTTGAGAAAGGTGAGCAAGAGCTCACCGATGATCAATTTGAACATGCGAAAACTCACGGCTTCCTGCTAACGCTTAAGCAAGCAATGCAAGCTAAAAAAGAATCTGCTAAGGAGAACACTAATGACTAAAGTCATTCAAAACGATGAGTCGATGATCCCGGAAGGCGTCATCGCCATTCGTTTACACGGCACCGGTGCCGCCCGCCCGTGGCACGATGTGGGTAACAACTCAGCGGGAACACTCAACGTCACCACCGAATCACGCAACCTGCCAAATTATCGCGGCGGCGGCGGCAACCGTAACAGCAACACCAAAATTTCCGAAGTGACTGCAGCGTTCACCATGTTCGACCTTTCACCGGAAAACATTGCCCGCGCATTGCGAGGCACACAGACCGAAGTGAACGTCGCTCCAATCGTTGACGAACTGCTGAGCGCATCGGGCATCATCGGTGAGGTGCTGGCGTTTACATACTTGCCAGACCGCACAGAAACCATCACTGTCAAAACCGCTGCTGATGCGGCGATTGTGGAGGGTACCGACTATACGCTCACGCCACACGGCATCAGTGTGCAATCTGCACTGGTTACAGCTGCAGGCTTGAAAGTGAGCTATACGCCAGCTGCTGGTGACGTAGTCGATCTATTGGTTGGCTCCGACCAGACATGGGAAGTGCGCATCCTTGGTACTAACGCGGCGCAAGATGACAAGCCGTTTAAATACAACATCTGGAAAGCCAAGTTCAACATTGCTGGTTCACTGGCGTTGATTGCAGACACCTACGCAGAGCTGCCGGTTGTGCTCAACGTGTTGGTAGATGACACAGTGGATGAGTCCGGCCTAGCGAAGTTCGCGAAGTACAGCAGCGTTCGCTAACATGCAGTGATGAATATATAGCCCACTGTTGCTATGTGGGCTATATTCCTCTTTTCAAAAGGAGGGATCAATGAAACGGTTTCTAATAGCGCTAACAATGCTGTGTGCATCCAGTACTTACGCCACTACAG
Organism: uncultured Thiopseudomonas sp.; assembly: GCA_964385265.1. Lineage (GTDB taxonomy): Bacteria > Pseudomonadota > Gammaproteobacteria > Pseudomonadales > Pseudomonadaceae > Denitrificimonas. Next base: position 68,682 of record CAYLOI010000003.1, on the reverse strand, counting down.
TCAACAAGTGTGTTGATGCCGCTGGCAAAATCACCTTTACCCAAGCTGCTTGCAGTGCTGGTGTGCAGGCTGAGTCTGTTAAAATTATTCAGTCGAGCGGTGGCTTCGATATGTCGGACGCACTAAGGCCTGAAAGCTTTGATGAGCCTGTACAACGTGCGCCAATTGCTGAGCCTGAAAGAGGTTCTTGCTTGCCGCATAGTGATCAAACAATTCGCACGGCTATCATTCAACAAAGAATAATGGTTGGCATGAAATCCAGCGATGCAATAAAGGCGTTAGGTAGGCCGTTTCGTATTAACAGGTCTTCATACGGTAATGCTCAATGGGTTTATAACGGTTTATATTTATATATTGATGATTACGGCTGCATAGCTTCATGGAATTAAGTGAATCGCTGGGCTATATTCTCCTTAGACAACCAAAAGGAGTTCATTGTGATCTGTCCAGCCTGTGATGAGATATTCCCACCAGAAAGTTTTGGAGAGCCAAAGTGCTGTCCAGCCTGCGGTGCGTATTACGAAAAAGCTTTAAAGCTGCGAGCCGCAAGAAAAGCAGCTGCATCTGAGGTAAAGGTCGAAAAACAGGCACAACCAATCTCGCAGAAAACAACACCAGCATCAGTTGGGTCAAAAATTGATAATGTTTTGCGCGCCGCAGTTTCTCCAACAATTGCAAAGCCAGTCGGTAGTGCGCAATACCAAGGCCAGCCTATCTATAAAGGTATGATGTTTTGTACTAGTTGCGGTGCGGTGGGTGGAAGCAAGCGGCATGTGCCTGGCTCGATTCTAATAGAAATTGTGCTGTGGATTTGCTTCTTGATACCAGGCCTTATTTACAGTATCTGGCGACACTCTGCCTCAAAGCAAGCTTGCAAAGTTTGCTCAATGCCTACACTCATACCGGCCAGCTCACCACTTGCACAAAAAATGCTTAAAGAATAGCGACAAAGAATTAACCACAAACCCGCCTCGTGCGGGTTTTTTATTGCCCGGAGAAAGTCATGGCAGGAATCAAAGAGCGTTTAATTCAGGTCATCCTGCGCGGTAAAGACCTGCTATCACCGGAGGCAAACAAAAGTAAAAAGGCGCTCGATGAGCTGCGTGCATCGGGCGAACAGCTACGTGAAGAGCTTGATAAAGCGAAAGATGACAATAACCTGGTGCGCTCGCTTAGCACATTAGAAAAAGAATCAGAGCGCGCACAAAAGACCGCGGATCGCACAGCTGCAAAAGTTGTTGAGTTGCGCGGTGAGCTGGATAAAAACTCTGACAGCAAGGGTTTAAGCCAGTCATTAAAAGATGCTGAGCGCGAAGCAGAGAAAGCCCAAAAAGCCCTGGATTCGTTAAAAACTGAAACAACTGCAATGGCTGAAAAGGCCAAGGCCGCCGGCATTGACACCGGCAAGCTCAGCGACGAAGAAAAGCGTTTAGCTGCTGAGCTGGAAAAGGCTAAGGCCGCAGTCAGTGACAACTCAAAAGCCACGAAGGATTTACAGAAAGAACAAGCCGCTGCAGCACGCTCAGCAGCAGAGCAGGCCGATAAAAACAGTCGTTTACGCGATGTAATCGGAACAGTTGAAAAGCGCGTATTAACCTATGCCGCTGCATACATATCGCTCAAGGCTGCCATGAGCGCTGTGCGCGGCGTGACTGACTTTGTTGTCAGTGGCTTTAAATCAGTCTTCACTAGTGCCAGCGAGTCGGAGCAAGTGCTGGCACAGCTCAATGCAGCGCTGGCCAGCACCGAGGGCGCCATCGGTATCACTGCCGATGAGCTGCAGCGCATGGGCTTGGAGATGCGCAAAACCTCGATGCTCAGCACCGAGCAGATCACTGAAATGCAGGTTGCGCTGCTGACCTATACTGACATTGCTAAAGAAGAGTTTCCGCGCGCGCTGCAAGTCGCGATTGACCAGCAACAGCGCCTCGGTATTAGTATCACCCAGTCAGCTGAGCTGGTGGGTAAGGCGCTGCAGGACCCATCTAAAGCGATGGTCGCGTTAGGCCGCCAAGGGTTTAAACTTGAAGAGAGCCAGAAAACGCTTCTAAAGCAAATGGAAGACACTGGCCGCACCGCTGAAGCGCAAGCCATCATTATGGATATGCTGGCCGAGAGCTACGGCGGCTCTGCAGCAGCGGCTCGATACAATACCTTTGATGGTCTATGGAAAGGGATTACAGATACTTTTGAAGACTTTAAATCAAAAATCGCCGGGTCAGGCTCATTTGATTATCTGAAAGATAAGCTGACGGAAGTTAGTGGTGTGTTAACAGAGCTTGAGGCAGACGGCACGCTTGATAAGTTAGCAGTGGCGATCAGTGATGCCTTTGTTGCCGGTGCTGAAAAAGTAGAAGAGTTTGTTCGATCGCTGGCTGGCGTAGATTTTAAAGAGCTTATAAATGGCAGCTCTGAATGGCTTAGCGACTTCGGCACTAAAATTGATAGTGCTGTAGAAATGGCTGATACAGCTGGGCGCATTTTTACAGGCGTATGGCATGGCTTCAGGGCGCTGGTTACAGGTGCCGCCACAGTTCTTGTTTATGCTGTTAATACCACGCTAGGTAACTTGATGCGCGGTGCTGCTGCTGTCGCAGATGCAATTGGTCTGGATGACCTAGCAGACAAAGCTAAGTTTGCTTATGGTTTTCTTGATGAGCTGCAGACGGCATTTGCTGATGCCACTATAGAAAGCGCTGGTAAAGTTGCTGATGCAATTGATGGTTCTAGCAAAAGAATTATTGATTCTAAAAAGGCAGAGCAAGCAGAGTTTGATGCCGCAGCAATCGCACGTACCAATGAGCTAAAGCTAGCTCAGGTCTACGCTGATCAGTGGGTTGCAGCACATAAGAGCGTTGGTGATGAAGCGCGATTAACCGCTGTTGAGGGTAAGCGCGCTCTTGAAGACCTCGCCGACGCGCTAAGCGTTATCGATGCCACAGAGTCAGTTGAAGAACTGGAAAAGCTTCGCAAAGCGCTGCTCAAAGCCTATCAAGAGGGTCGCATTAGTCAGCAAGAGTTCGAGCAAGGTACTGGCGTACTGAGTAGCAAACTTAGGGCGCTAGGCACCGCTTCAATAAATTCAACTAAAGACCTGAAGTCGCTCAATGGTGTAATGGATGCCATTGCCAAATCAGCCAACAGCATCGACACCCGCGCGGCACAGATTGCCCTGGATAAGCTTTATAAAGAAGGCAAGATCGATGCGGATCAGCACGCCAAAGCGCAAGAGAAGTTAAACGAAAAAGTTGCTGAGTTAAAAGCAAAGGCCGAGTCCAGCACTGCAGCTGTTAAAGAGCAGGGCAAGGCACTGAAAGAAACTGCGGGCTCTGCGGGTAGCGCTGGTGCGGCAATTAGTGATGTTGGTACTGCTGCAGAAGATGCGACGACAGGCTTGAATTTCTTTGACGAAATTCTTGGCCGCGCACGGACTCCACTTGCTGAAATGTCAGCAGCAGCACTAGATGCTTTTGATGCCTTACAAGGCATCAGCAAAGCCGAGCCGTCTTTTGATACATCGAGCGTTGAAAAAACCACCGAATCGATAAACAAATCACGCAATGCAATAGCAATGTATCAAACCGAACTTGGCGCAATGGGTTCGCGTGCCAGCGGCTTTGGCATATGGGCCATGGAGACCTTAGAGCGCAGCGAAAAGATCAAGATGAGCTTTCTTAGTCAGAAATTGCAGCTGCAAAAATTACAGCGCAGTTACGAAACCGGAGCCATCAGCGCCCAAACATTCGCCGCGGCAGCAGGTAATGCCCGTCAACGTTTTAATCTGCTCGATGACTCCGACCTCAGCGCCCTAGAAGGCGCAGTCGATGCCGCAAAGCAGAAGATGGACCAACTGGCCGACAGCACTAAATCAACACTGCAATCACTCAACGATGAACTGCTGCAACTGCAAGGCACACAAGAAGACATCGAGAAATCAAAGATGGATTCACGCCGTCGCGACCTGCAAGCGCAACTGGTCGATGCTCGCAAAGACGGTGATGATCGTGCCGTGCGCAATCTACAGCAGGCACTTAGCACACTGAGCGAAATTGAGTCTGAGCGCGAGCGTGCTGCGCGTAACAAAAAGGCCGAGGATGCCAAAGCCGAAGCAGACAAAGCGGCCGCAGCCAAAGCACCGGCAGTGCAAAAACAAGAACCAACCAAAATAATCAAACTGCAAATGGGCGGTAAAAGCGTTGATGTCGGCGTAGGCAGCGCCAGCGATGAAGCTGCGCTGTTGAGCATATTAGAGCAGGCCGGATTAAGGAGCATGTAATGCAGCTAGACAGCTTAGAGCTCGATGATCAATTCGAGTGGGTTGATGAGTTTGATTGGTCGTTAGTTGAGCAAGAGTCTGAGCGCTCACTGGGTGGTCAGTTGCTGGTGCAAGGCGGTCACAAGATTCACGGTCGCCCAATTACACTGGCAAGTAATGGCGGTGTATGGACTGACCTGCAAACCGTGCGCGCACTTGAAGTGCTGCGGGATCAGTTCGGTCGTGTCATGCCGCTCACGCTACCTGATGGCCGCGAGTTCAGTGTGATATTCAATCACGAGGTGGGGCCGCCGCTGCAGTGTGTGCCGATTGAGCGACACGTCAATCCGGCGCTAACAGCACTGTATGAAATCACCATCCGCTTACTAACAGTCGAGCCACCAGCAGAAGCCCCGCCAGCGCCTTAGTTTAAGCGCTCAATATTTACCAGAACCCGCCGCGCGCGGGTTTTTTAATGACTAGAGAAAAGCCATGACGATCACAGTAGATGACGTAAAACTGCTCAAGAGCCAGCGCTTAACAGACGAAGCCGACGGTGGTGGCCGTGCAACCGGTGACGCCATCGTTGATAACGAAATCAATAACCTATTCCCCGATATTTCCCGACTCGACCGCACCCTTGGCCGCATTAGTCTGCGCAAAGTCTTTGCTGGCGTCGTCACGCAAAACCAAGATCGATATTTAGGTGCGCATTGCATTGTCACGCGCAAGCCCGGGGACGATCTGGTTAGCGCATTGTTATTTAATACGGGCAGTCAGACGGATGAGCGCGCCGATGCGCGTACAGTCATCGAAGGCTATGTGGTGCCAAGCATTATTGCTGACTTTGAGCTGATTGGTGATCAGTTTGCCGGCCAGAAAACGCTCTCCTGCATCCAGCATGAGTCGCGACCAATTCCTCGAATCGGCGATGTATTCCAGCTGGTCACTGATACCAACTTTCAGTTTTTCCGCGTGACATCAGTCGAGCATGAGATGCGTGACTTCTTCACCGAAGACGCAAGCGGAAACTTAGTTGTGTTTGTGCGACGCATGCTGATCATTGGTATCAGCGCTGCGCTTGAGCATCGATACCCGGGCGGCCAGCCAATACCTGTTGGCACAACAAGCAAAAACCTAGATGGCGTACAGAAGGCGCAAATACGCGCCACACAAGTGGCTGACTCTGCGCGCTACTTCGGTATCAGTCCGCTTGCGGTTGCGTGCACGCGTGGCGACTTTAGTGTCACTGTAGAATCTATCTACTCGCAACTGGTGCCGAGCAGCATTAAAGAAAACGCGCTAGTTGACCAAGTGGGCGGCCCCCAAAAGCGCTACAGCCTAGCGGCAAGTGCCGGCCGTCGCAGTGTCAGCCTGACATTTGTGAGTGTCAGCGCGGGTGAAAGCCGCACCTTTGTCGGCGCTGGCGTGTATCGCGGCAGCTTAGAGTTACAGGTTTCAGGCGCGGTTTATAAAGACAATGGCGCTGGCGAATTAAAACTGCAGTCCGGGTCAGCAGGTTTTACCAGTGTTTTAATTGACTACGAGCTGGGCCTAATCACCGCCTATCGCTCCAGCCCATACACAGGCTCAGCCTCAGCCAGTTACATTGTCGGCGCTATTGCGACCGGACAAACAGTAACGGGCGAAATTGAAATCAAGCTCGGCAACCGAGGCTTTGCCTATACGCTCAACCTCAGCGAAGCCAAGCCACGCGCCGCAACGCTCAGCGTGAGCTACATGGCATTAGGCCGCTGGTATGACTTGATCGATAACGGCTCAGGCGAGTTAGTAGGCGAGGGCGCCGGCAGCATTAACTTTGCCACGGGCTCTGTAGCAATCACGCTCGATGCTATGCCTGATGTTGATACATCGATCATTTATAACTACGTAGCCAGCGCAGACTTTAACTTTCAAACTCACGAAGGCGCAGTCGATACGCCAAAAGTTAAGGTTGTGCATGAGCTGCAGCACACAGGCATTAACCCGCAGGGCGTGATCGTTAAAACAGTGCACGGTGGCATCACCAAAACCATGACCAGCAGCGCAGCGGGTGAATTTACCAGCGATGTCGCAACCGGTTACATCAACGGTGGTGCAGGTATTCTGACGCTGCTGTTCACCACCACGCCGGACGTGGGTACCAGTATCAATGTTGAATACGAGCAAGGGTCAACAATCGATCTGCCGCTCACGCTTGGCGCCGATGCGGGCGGCATGACCACCGGCACAATACCAGGTGCGCCATTAAAGCCCGGTTCGGTCTGGCTGCGCTGGACCACTAAGCGCAAAGGCAAAGTTCCAGTATTCAAAAGTTCGGGCAGTGGCGGCGATGCAATCGCCTCTATGAATCAGTACGAAACAGAAAGCTTTATTGATCGCCAAGTGCGTGATGACGGTGCAGGGAATTGGGCGGGTTTAGCCGGCTCAATTAACTACACCACCGGTGATTTCAGTGTGCGTACTGAAGCTGAGTACCCGTACCCCAGCTATTACGTTAACTTCCGGAGCAGCAATAAACCATCACTCGGCAACACAACAACAAACAAGCTAGAGCAGTTTGCTGGCACGCTATTAGTGCGTGCGCAGGAAGCCAGCGTGGGTTACGGATCAGAAGTTGAAGACGTGCCCGCGCCACAGTTTGAGATTGCACTGCTGCCAAACGTGGCCGATGCCATTGTTCCAGGCTCACTATTGTTGCAGTGGGGCACAGAGCAATACATCGACCGCGACGGTATTCTGTACAAGAACATCGACAGCAAAACCAACGCGGGTATCGCAGTTGGCTCAGTTGACTACGCAGGCCGAACCGCACGCCTAGCCACTTGGCCAAGCAACAGCGCAGCGCCCATCCAGCGCCTCGCATGTTTAACTGCCGCCGTTGGTTTTAGCACCACTTACCTGTTTTTCCGCACACCGGGCAGCCCATTGCGACCCGCCAGCATGCAAATTACTGCTGTGCGTACAGATACCGCCGAGGTGATTACAGCTACGTCCGACATTAACGGTGTGTTTAATAGTGGTGTGATCCACGGCAAAATTGATGCGCAAACAGGTATCGCGCGTATTGATTTCACCACTGACCCACTCGACACGTCCGGTGCCAGTGACGTACAAGTGATCAGCTCGCTGATCCGCTACAACGCTGTCGTGCAAACCAGCCTGCCCATGTCTGCCAAGTTGCTAGGCCTTGATCCAGTACGCCTGCCAGCCGATGGCCGTGTGCCGATTTATCGTGACGGGGATGTTCTGGTAATCCATCACACGGGTAAAACACCAGCAACAACAACACCGGGCAGCACAGTCACGCTGAACCGCTACGGGCAAGCTGAAATCTATGTGGTCGACAGCAAGGAAAACCGTCTAGATCCAGCGCAATACACAACCGACCGCGAAACGGGCACGCTGAAATGGGCGAACCCGCTACTGATTCAGGATGAAGACGGCGAACCCCTCACGCCACCGCTGACAATCTGCGACCGTGTGGAGCACATGACAGTCTGCACCGAGGCGCAAATCACGGGTGCCGTGAGCATCAACTCACCGATACCATGGGATTTACCAGCCACCGAAACCTTTGTTTCGTCAGCACTCACGTGGGGCGATATGCAAGCGCGGCTGTATCGCTGGTTCACGCAGAAAACATGGAATGCCGGCAATCCAAACTGGACGGATAACCCAATAGGCGATCAAACCACCGCGCAATACAACTCGCTCAACTACCCGCCAGAAGTGGCAAATATGGGCAGCATCTCTGGCAGGTGGGCGATTGTATTTACAAGCACTACAGGCTTTCAGGTCGTAGAGCAAAAGCTCGGGGTTATCGCAACCGGCAGCACGGCCTTCGACTTATCGCCAATCAACCCAGCAACCAGCACGCCGTATTTCACAATACGTGCAGAAGGCTGGGGTACCGGGTGGGCATCCGGTAATGCGATCCGCTTCAACACTGATGCTTGTCTTGGCCCAGCATGGCTGGTGCGCACAGTGCTTGCAGGCAAAGGCACAATGAATGACGACAACTTTAAACTGCAAGTGCGAGGAGATGCAGACTAATGGCTGATGAAGAATTCATGTTTGGCGATCTATTCGCCACAGTGCGTGTGCAAGACCTCCCCGCATCGCGGGAGGTTGTTGCAGTAGAGCGGCAGGAAAATGGCACGTGGCGCGTATGCGGTAGCGCCATTGCCAATACAGACGGCATTGCGGAGCTGGGCATAGAGGGCTCAAAAACCAGTCGCGTGTATGCGTTTGCTATAGATCACTGGGGTGAGCCGTTTACGCCAAACAGGAGTGTAGCTTACGGCGACATTATACGGCCGTCTGTTTTCTTGGGCTGGCTATACCACGTCACCGCTCCCGGCGTACTGCCGGGCGAGGAGCCGGTGTGGTGGAACTCCACCCCCGGCATGCCGCGCCCAGTCGGCACCGCTATGGCGCAGGCTGAGATGTACTTTCAGCCGATTGCGCACGGGCCGGTGGATATTGAGTGGGAGGAAAAGGGAGTAGGTGATCCACACTGGGATAAGGTGGTGTCGTTGTTGCATTTTGATGGGGATTTGACGGATGAGACAGGCAGGACGTGGGCGTATCTCGGAAACGTTTCTTTTGACCCTGGAGTATTCGGTGACGCATTCTCTGCGTCATCAGGCGGGTGGGCGGTCTGCTCTGACCTCACTGATGTACACTTCGATAGCGACTACTGTATAGAAGCGTGGGTTCTACCAAGCACTGTTTCTGCGCAATATGCAGAGATATTCACCAAGAGACAGAGCGGGAGTGTCTATGCTGAATTATTTATACGGCTAGAGGGGGATCGCGTTGGTTACGGTTTAACAAGTGGCTCTACCTGGTTTGCTAGGAAAAGTGTAGCAACAATATCCGCAGGGGTGGGATTCTGGATTGCCTTAGTGAAAGATGGGACTCAGCTCAAACTATACCTCAATGGTGCATTAGACTCGTTCTTAACTGTGCCGCTAACTCCGACTTTCACATCGGCAGCCCGGTTGTCACCAGTCAGTGTCGGTGCGCTCAGCGACGGCTCGGTGCCTTTCTCTGGTAAAATTGACGAACTCCGCATCACCAAAGGCGTGGCCCGCTACACAGAGGACTTCACGCCACCGACTGAACCGTTCCCCAACTTTAAATAACGATCATGCCGTTGAACCCGGAGAACTAAACATGGCTTACCGACCCGGCTCAGCGGCCTTTAATTTCACAGTAGCACCGTACCGGCCACCAACGCCGCTAGACTTTAATTTTGACGGCACGCCGGATATTGATATTGTTCCGCCGCCGGCGATCACTACGTCAATTTCATCACGCTGGGAAAAATCCAACGCTAAGGATCGCCGCGAAAGCCACTCGGGCTGGCAATCACCACCCGAAAAACAGCATGCAACTGCAGCGGCGTGGGGTACAGCCTCGCAAGCGAGCGCCCAATCGCTCTTTAGCTGGTCTGAAGTTGACAGAAAAGAACTTGAGCTCAGCGCGCGATGGTCTAAGTCTGCGCATGCAGACGCCCCAAATGACCGATTTCGCTGGCTGGAAATCAGCCCAAAGGATAGTTTCGCAGTAGCGCGCTGGGATCGCAGTTTGCAGGCAAAGGATATTCGCCGCATGCTGCTTGCGTACAGATTGCTAGTGCCTGCTAAAGATGCTGAGACGCAAATCGGCATAGCTAGGACTGATGAGTTGGGACGCATTGCCGCTGCTAGAGCAGAGTTTGATGCCAGCCTCTATATACCCAATACGCAGCCTGTGCATTTCATATTCAAAGGTCGGCAATACGCGCCACCGCTGACCGGGCTAGCCTTTTTTAACTTCCGCTACGTCGCGCCCAAATATCAGACGCAGCCTAAGGACAGCAGGCCTAATCGCGTGCGCTGGGCCGATGCTCGCAGAGTAAATATATTAAACCGCCTACGCTGGGGCTGGGGCATACCGACCGACCCGCGCCCAACGGGCATCGTTTACCCTGACTACAACGGCCCTGTGATCGTTATCCCTGAGCCAATCGAACCCGAATTAAAGGACACGTACATGATTGCAAACACAGTATCCGTGTGCGTTCTGCCCGATTGCACGCCTATCGATGTGACCAGCATCAGCATTGACCTCGACATTGACTCGCACAGCTGGTCATTCAGTGGATCGCTGTTCGGCGCGACCAGCCTGCAGCAAGTCATGCCGAATGCGCTGGGTCAGAAAACTATCAAAGTGACAATCAACGGCCACGAATGGCTGTTTGTGATTGAGTCGTACAGCAGCGCCGGCAAGTTTCCCGCTGAGCGCTACACGATTAAAGGCGCAAGCCGCACTCAGTTACTCGCAGAGCCGTATGCACCCAAGCGCAGCGCTGTAAATGCTGTCAGCATCAACGCGCGGCAGGCTGCAGAAGATCAGTTATTAAATACTGGATTTACAATTCACTGGGACAGCATCAACGAAAACCCAGTGGACTGGAACCTTCCCGCAGGCGCGCTCACGTATCAAGATCAAACGGCCATGCAAGTCATCAGCCGCATCGCTGAAAGCATCGGTGCGGTTGTGCGCCCAGCTGCAGCCGGTGATGAGCTGACTGTATTGCCGCGCTATCGTGATGCAGTCTGGTACTGGCCCACTACTATTGTTGACCGCATCGTGCCGCATCAAGTCGTGACTGATATCGGTGGTGAATGGTCTCCACAGCCGCAATGGAACAGCTGCTACGTGAGCGGCACAACCCAAGGCGTTGCAGTCGATGTGCGTCGCGCCGGCACCGCGGGCGATAAACCCGCCGCCGATGTGTATGACGACCTGATCACAACAACAAGCGCCGCGCGGGCGCGTGGTATTGCTGAAATCTGCAAAGGCGGTAATCAAGAGATTGTCAGCATGACCATGCCGTTATTCCCGCCCGAAAAAGCACCAGGCTTAGTGCTGCCAGCCATGCTCTGCGAAGTGCAGCCGCATACCGGCGCAAACTGGCGCGGTCTATGCCTCGCAGTCGGTATCCAAGCCACCGGCACCGGTGCCAGCATGGTTAAACAAACCATTCGACTGGAGCGACATCATGGCAACAGTTAATCCGTGGAAGCGTTTCATCAGCCTGTTGCCTGGCGGCAGCAGAGTCATCGGCACCGTCACTCATGTCAGCGAAGCCACCGGCACAACCACCGTCACCCTGCGCAACGGCAGCGAGATGGTGGCGATGGGTGTAGGTGTGGCAGTGGGGCAGAAGTGCTTTATCAAAGACGGGCAGGTCACAGGTCCAGCGCCGGATCTGCCGCAGTATGATGTGGAGGTTTAGTGCAGACTGTCTTTACTTTTAGTCGCTATAAGCGAATCAAACTCATGCCAATCATCAAGCGATATTGCATCGCATGTGAATAGTCCAAGCATGAAAAATCTGATTGCAGCAATTGGGTCGTGTAGCTGGTGATGTGTTGTGAGTAAATCTTGTAGCCATGAATGAGCATTGAGAAGGCTCATGGGAGTGATCTTTTTTGCTTCTGTAACTATGGTTTCAATGGGCATAAGACATCCTTGTCGTTTAATACTTTGTGAGATAGTTTATATGGTTTTAGATGTGTCAAGTATATTTAAAAAAGATTTTCTCTAATAGTAGATAAATTATTCATTCCTGCATGAGTATCGCTAGCTGTTTTTGCAAAAGTTACACTGTAACGTTCGTCGTCAGTAAACTTGGCTTTGTTATGGTTTCTGTCTTCTATAATCTCGATTTTTGCTTTTGAAAAGGCTTCTCTTAATTTTGGTGTAAGTGATCGGTAATCTCTTAGCAGGATTTTCAATTCTTCAAATAAATTTTCTTTTATTTCTGGTTGAGAGTTATGAGTAATGATGTCTGCTAAAACATCTGCTCTACGTGAGTATCTTTTTGCGGACTCAGATGCGCTAATTATAGCATCCAGCAATATACCGCTAATCTCTCCATCATATAAGTTTTTTTCACTGCCCATACGTAAAGCAGTTCTTACTATTTCTTTGTTTTCTATTAAATTATTTAAATGTGCTATTTTAGCGTCTGATATGATTTTATCATTTTCTAAGGTTGCTTTTTCACTTTCTGCTTCATAATACATAGACTCAGCATCAATTAATTTTGCTCTCAAATCTTCAAGTTCTGAGATTGAATTCTCTTGTTGGTTATCAAGTTCATTCATAGCTTCATTAAGAAGCTCTTTATAGTCCTTGTCTTCTTTTAAGCTAGAGACTTTGTCAATTAATTTCAGACGCTGATCTTTTTGACGCTTAGCTCTAACGTCTGTTGGTGAAAAGTGATCTCTTCGATACCTGCCGTTTGTGGAGTGTGTTACGAGGGATAATATTTCATGTAAAACATTTAGCCCGTTTTTTTCCCAGTTATCAATATTTGCGCTTAATAGCAATGTGTTTCTTGGTGTGGAACCTAAATACACTGGCTGTATAATATTTATTGCCCCATCCCATGCGGAATATCTTTGGCTTAGCTCTGACTCCATTAGACCATAATCCATAGTCTCGGGAACGGATACTACTTGAGCCAAACCGATTAATTGATGCTGTAGTCTTGTAGAGAAGTTTTTACTTCTATTGCTTACTAGAACTATAGGGTGCTTTCGATCAGCTCGATAAATCTCAAACTTAAAGCCTCTTATGTCATCTTTGTTTGATTTTAATACTAGATGCTTAAGACCTATGGTTTCATTAGAAATCAGATCGCTATCATGCAAGTATTTGACTAATAGTGGCCTAGTAGTGATTGCGGAGCCTTTTACTTGAGTGCTTATATCATTTATTTTTAAAAGTATCGATATAGTAGTTGATCCGTTCTCCTCCTTTATACCTATCTCAGTCTCCCAGTATCTTCCATTGATATCTTTATCTGGGTGACTTAGTAAAACGGAGTACATTACTGGTTGCATTAAAGTAGCACAGAACGAGCGTACAGTGATTGAGCCGTATTTATAGTCGCCGCCACTTTTCAACATTTCTATTGTAAATGTATTTTCTGTTTTATGTTTGATCCAGCCGCATATAGTATTTAAAACCTCATCTGTTTCTACGTTTTTTTTTAAATCAAAGCTGTTTACATAAACTAACATATTAATTCCTTTTAAGTTTCTGGTTGAGTTTTAATAATTTAATAAATTAATTATGAAGTCAAAATTTGTTTTCTATTTTTTCTTTTAACTCGCGGACTTCTTTTGTGAGTTCAGATAGCTGTTGCTGGATCAGATCGGGAGGCTCAATGCCTTTTGGCCCAAGGTGTTGCGTTAAAGCGCTTTCTTGGAGTTGTCGATAAGAAGCTCCTATTGACGTTTTTTTACTGCTTCCTGTTTTTTCAATAATCATTACTGGTTGGTCTGGGTTAATCACGTTTTTAAAGCTTTGCTCAAGGCGTGCAACCAGCTCCGCAGTGATAGAACGGTGATTTTCTTTGGCCGCACTTTCGAGCTGCTCTTTTAGCTCTGGCGGAATTCTGAAGTTTACTTGGGGGTTTGCTCTGCTCATGGGCAAACAATAAAGCACCATGCTATTGACTTGCAATAAAGCACCGTGCTTAAATCTGCCTAACGTAAAGCACGGTGCTTAACTGTTAAAGAGGTAACGATGAAAAAGATAAATGTAGCGCAACTTTGTTTAAGGGTTAACCCTAGTGTGCGTGACTGGCTTTTTGTGAAAGCAGAGGCAGCAGAGCGCAGTATGAATTGGGTTGTTAGCAAAATACTTGAGCAGGAAATGCTCAAGGATATTGAGGAGAAGGGCAATGTTAAATAACACAGCTAAAAAGAAAGCCCCAGATGCACGAACATCTGGGGCTTCACAAGACATGAATATGGGTATTCACGCCGTAGATATTACTACGGCTGGTAAGGCGGTGCAAATGGTGACTGAGCTTGAGGGGGCATTTGCTGTGCGTACAGATGTTGCTACTGGTGAGCTTGTGAATGTGGTTGATTGCGGCTTTTCTCGGTGCATATCTCTGCTTTCAACGCTAACCGAAGTGGAGATGGACAGGCATTTAGGCAATGTGCTTTGGATGCTGCAAGGGCATCTTGAGCAGACACGTGCGGTATTTAATCAGCTATCGAAGCAGCGTATGCATTGAGGTGTTAGATGGCTAATGCATCCAGTGCTCTACCTGTTGCCAGGTCTCGTGATGGTAGGCGTTTGTTTGAATGCAAATGCCCTGAATGTGGTGAAGTCAGAATGCGGACTAAGAGTTCCATTGGTAGGCCTTGTCATCCCTGTGCTATGAGAATGCGGAGAGTTTATAGCTATGCTGATAGCTCAATAGTTTCGCGGTCAAGCAATGGTACTGCTTTATTTGAATGTGAATGCCCTGATTGCGGTGAGGTTAGAACAGGAGATCGGCGCAAAATAGGAAAACCTTGCCATCCTTGTGCTCAGAAAAGGCGGGCTACTCATGCAATGAGTGGAAGCTTATTGTATGCACTATGGGCTGGAGTAAAGGCGCGCTGCACGCACCCTAAGGCAAGCAACTATAAATACTACGGGGGCCGTGGAGTAAGTGTTTGCAAAGAATGGATTGATTCGCCAGAGGCGTTTTTTGAGTGGGCGGAAAAGAATGGGTATCAAGAGAGTTTAGAGCTAGATCGAATTGATGTTGATGGCGACTATAGTCCTGATAACTGCAGATTCGTTAGTCATCAAGAAAACTCTCAATTACGCAGGAATGCACGTTGTACTTTAGACCAGGCGCGCGAAGTTAAAGAATTGCTTCTGCAAGGGAAGGGTATTAAAGAGGTTCAGGATATCGTGGGCATCCCCTATATGAGTGTTTGGCATATCAGTAAAGGTAATACATGGCGCAATGCTTAGTTGTTTAACGCTCTAATCGCACCAAACGACTTGGCCAGCTAAAAACAAACCAACAAACCCGCTTCGGCGGGTTTTTTATTGCTTGAAAATAGGTGACGTATGTCTGAGAAATTAAGTGATGTAGTTGAAAAAGCGATCAAACCAGCGTTTACGCTACTGCCTGCGCGCATGCGTAGTCGTGAAGCTGTTGTCATGTTACTAGCAATCGGGCTGCAGGAGTCGCTGTTTAAGTATCGGCGGCAAATGGGCAGCGGAATCGCAAGAGGCTGGCTACAGTTCGAAAAGATGGGCGGTGTTGCGGGTGTTATTAAACATCGATCCAGTAAATCAATTGCTGCCGAGTTTTGCGGTGAGCGTGGCATCAAGCAGGGATCAAGCGAAGCCGCCTTTATTGATGCTGTTTATAACGCACTTGAGCATGATGATGTTCTGGCGATGGGCTTTGGCCGACTACTGCTGTGGACTGATCCTAAGCCGCTGCCAGCCCTGAATGACACTGAGTCTGCTTGGCAATTGTATCTACGAACTTGGCGACCGGGTGCTTATACGCGCGGCACAGCAGAACAAAAAGCGGCTCTGCGTAAAAAATGGGGCGGTTACTACGCTCAGGCAATGCAGGAAGCCAGCAAATGCAGCGCTTAATTATTTATGCCGCCGCTTCTCTAGCAATTGCAGCGGCAACATGGTGGCTGATCGCGTTGCCGCGCATTGAACTTGCACAAACCCAGTTCGACCACGCTCAACAACAGCTCACAGCCGCAGGTCTTCTCGATCAGGAGCGCGTAGCGATTATTGAGGCGCAATCACAGCAGCTTGCGGGCGTGCTTGCCGCTGAGTTAAAAAACCGCGAATTACTGCAAACGCTGGCCAATCAAAGCCGCGCTCAATCACAAGCGCTAGAGGAGCTAAAAAGAAATGATGAAACCATTGCTGAGTATTTGCGCACTGCTGTTCCTGTCGATATTGGCAGGCTGTACCAGCGTACCGCCACAACCAATCCCCGTGATTATCGAAAGCCGCCCGAAGTGCGTACTGATTCCGTGCCAGCTGCCGGCGCGGCCAGCACTGCTGACTAATGACGACTGGCGTAGGGCAGTGGATATTCTGGAAGATGATCTGCTGAGTTGCGCGGTGCAGGTGCAGGGATGCATCGAATTACAGAAACAAAAAAGCCCCTAAAGCATCACTGCTCAGGGGCTTTTGTTTATTCTGTAATGTCAAAAATAGCAGCAAAACCCTGTCTAATACTCTGCTTGTCTTCCGCATGTTTCGCGGCATTGGCGTGCGCTATGTGGCGCTAGAGTATTAGACAATTCATTTCTGTGTGTTTGAAATCAAACGTTTTTTAAAGGTTTCAAACAATACTGTTGCATCATCGCGTGAGGTTTTATATCGACGAGGATTATAGATAACTGATGATAGCGGTGCTTTTCAATCGCCTTGGTGCTAGATTACCGCCGACAAATACAGGGGATGATAAGTGGCTATAATAGAAATCAGAACAGACGACGACGCGCTCATGTTACTGAAGCAGTTGATCGATTGCCCGAAGATGCCGGCTCCAGAGGTTGAATTTGTTGGTTGGCCGAAGTTTGAACTGCACGTCAAAGGGGAAAGATATCATTCGACTATTACCCCTGAGCTTATGTCATCGTTTCTGAATTTGCAGAAGAACATTAATAAATCTTACGCATTGGTTAAATATTCAGACTCCAATCGCAGATTAAAAGAGCAAGATCGAGAAGAGCTTAAAATACTGGTAGAGGTTGGAGAAGGAAGCTCTGGATTTATTGCAACACTGGAAGCTCAGGTCGATAAGATGGGTACGGCTTTAGCTGAAGGAGTGAAAGGTATGGACCCAAAACAAAAGCTTATAGCAATTATTTCCATTGGACTGATGGTTGTCGGTGCATACTCCGTCGATACCTATCTTGACAATAAAAAAGAAATTCGCTTAGCAGAAATTAATTTGCTTGAGCATGAGGCTGAAAGAGAAGAGCGCCTCAAGACACTAGAAATAATGCAGCAAACAGACGTAAAGCATACGGCTGCAGTTGTAGAAATGTTTAACAAGGTTACTGATCAGTTGCCGCAGTTAATTACTGCGTCTGGGCATATAGCGTCAGCTTATGATGAAATTATTGCCAGCACTAAAGATGCAGAAAGTATAGAGATTCAAGGAAGGTACGTGGCTGGCTCCGTTGTTAATGAGCTGAGCAACTCTCCGCGAAATAAGTCAATTGAAGATAGAACTTCCGGTGTTTACAGAATACAAAATGTTGACCACTCGAGTAAAGATGATTACCGGTTTAAGCTGTTCGATGTTGCCCGTAGTCAGGATATTTTTGCTACGCTGCCGAAGGATGGCTCTATGGTCACGGACCAGATTCTGGATCTTTTGCAGGGGGCTGAGTGGGGCAGAAAAGTTGTCGCGTTACGCTTGATCACTAAAATGCGAAAAGGAAAAGTCGTTAAAGCAGAGATAGAGAGAGTTGCTCCGGTGGATGATCAAGACAAATACGCAGAGCAGAGCGATTTAGCTGATTGAAAATACAGCCCTGTCCCAATCCCGCTTTACAACTGGCTGAAATAAAGGGAGAGCTTGACAATGGCATCGATATTTGACAATTTACGCATGAGTGAATTGAAAGTATGATTTGAGTTTTTACTAATATATGAGGATGTATTATGAAAAATGAATATTTAAACGACCAGTATGAGCGTTCTTTATCTCGTCAGCGATCAGTTCAGGATCAGTACGAAATTAAAATTTGAATATAATGGATTTTTGAAAAGGGGGAAGGCTTAAGCCTTCCCCCTTTCTTTTTTTAGGGAAAATATATGATTCAGTTTTATGTGGATTTTGTCGGCCATCCTGCTTTTGGCAATTCAATGCTTATGTTTGGTATTTTAATAGCCTTTTTCTCCATTAAAAGCGCGCATAAAACTGCAAGGCAAAAAGCAACAGCTGAGATGCTTAATAATATGAAGCTGGACTCAAGGCTTACTAATTGCGCTCAAAAGCTTAGGGAGCTTCATAACAGCTCTACAAGCTTACGTGTTTACGTAACAGATGAAGAAAAAAGCAAATCTGAGGAGGCCGCCGATATTAAGTACATTCTTAACCACTGGGAAAGAATTTGCAGCAGTGTGCATGAGGGTATTCTTTGTGAGGATATTTTGAAACGATCCAGCTATAACACCATAGTTGATACCCATAAATTTGCAGCTCAATATATTGAAGCAGTGAGAGAGAAAACTAAAAAGGATACCTTTTACCAAGAGCTTGCTCGCCTATGCGAAAAATGGAAAAAAGACCCACTTAAAGCAAGCTGAGTTATTGTAATTGTATTTCGACCGCGGTTATGTAGCCGCAGTATTACAGTAAGCCGTAAACAACCTTTTCTTTCTAAAGCTATTTCAAATTACGCTAACGAAGCTTTTAGGTTGCACAAAAGAGTCACAAATTATAGTTATCACTTGTAAGTTGTTGATTTTGAATGGTTTAAAATCTATACCGTCCAATCCATCATGGGCGCTACGGAGAAGCGGCGGTTAACTGTATTCATGTAATTGATAGCTCTGTAAGAATGACTTGGCCGCTGACGCACAGCATTTAATGCGCGTATTGTATGTGAATATTTCAGTGTTTAGGAGCGCGGCCGCGGATTAGCCTGTTGCTACAGCACAACCTGCTGCTCGATCAGTAGTCATGCCAAATAAGCCAATGCAGCATAACTGCGTTATTGCGCGAAGACACGGCGCTAGGCAAGGGACGAACGCCAAGATTACAGCTGAGCAAGGGGTGTTTGAAGCAAAAGCAGACACAGCGCATAAGAGCTGACCTGGTAAGTAAGGATGCATAGCGGCCATGACAGAAGCTGTCAGCCATGGCCGCTTATGCGTCTAGCGTTTAGCCAGTAGGTAAAGGGGGCCTACAAAGAGCGCCAACAAACCAGCAAAGCCAGCAGCAACACCAGCCACCGCGAGCCAGTCAATCACCGAGTTAACACTGCTAAAAGACGACTTGGTCAAACCAGGTACCAGCACAAAGAAAGCTAGCCAAGCCAGCACACCAATAACGGTCGCAAACTTGATCCCTTTACTCCAAGGTAGGTTCTTTCTAAATTGAGTCACCAGCATCAGTGCCAACCAAACAATTAATGTGCTCAGCACTAAGCCTAAGTTAGCCAAGGCCAACTCATAGAAAGTATTAATAATCAGCCATATCTCATACATAACAGATCCCCTTCGCCTTACAGGCGGCCCTTAGCAACAGCCATATAGCTGGGCTTAAATAAACGGTATTTGAGCAACCAAGCAAAATAGCTGTCCTCAAGAGGCTTCACCATAGGCAGCGAGGGTGTCAGATTGTTGTTGTAATCAAACTCAACCAAGAGAGCAGCACCTTCACGCACCAACAGTGGACAGGAGGTATAGCCGTCAAAAATTTGCGTGGGTTGTTTGCCTGTGATGACGCTAAGCAGGTTGTCTACCACGATTGGCACGCTCTTTTTCACAGTGGCGGCGGTTTTGCCTTTTGCTGTGCCATTAATATCACCCACACCAAACACGTTGTTATAACGCTTATGTTGCAAGGTGCCGGGGTCGACCTCCAGCCAGCCCCCTTCAGCTTGCGGGCCTTCTTGCCACGCCAACGGACTGTTTTTTATTGAATCAGGGGCGCGCATCGCTGGCGGCACATGCAAGAAATCATAGTCTTCGACAACAAGGCTGCCATCAGCCTTTTCAAAGGTTGCGCGCTGCCCATCAATATCGACAGCCACCAACTTGCTTTGAAAGTGTACTGGGATACCGATGGTTTCCCAGCGATTCAACACTTCTTGGTTAATCACCGGGACACTAAATACTGAACTGATGGCTGAATGGAAGTTAATCGTACTCTGGCTAAGGGTGCCTGCTTGCTCGGCACGATTGGCCAGCATAAAGGTCATTTTTAGTGGCGCACCGGCACATTTAATCGGCGTATGCGGTAGCGTCATTAAAGCCTTACCCCCAGTTTCACAAAATTTCTGCATGGCTTTCCAAGAGGCTAGAGCCTGCTCCGGGCCTGGGTATACCGAAGCTAAGCCATTGCTGCCAATGCGGTTGACGTCCATCCCCTCGATTTGCTCAAAGTCCAAGTACAAGCCGGTGGCAACCACTAAGTAGTCATAATTGAGTACCCGTCCGGAGTCAGTTACTACTTGGTTAGTATCAGGCTTAAACTCACGGGCCATCTCTTGAATCCAGTCGACCCCCGCCGGAATTAACTCTTTATTGGTATCACTGACCTTGCCAACAGGCCAGATTCCGGTGGCGACGAGGGTAAAGCCCGGCTGATAGTGGTGTACTTTTTTAGCATCAACTAGGGTGATTTTTGCCCCATCCAATTGCTTGCGCAAGCGGTTGGCCATGCCTAAGCCGGCTAAGCCACTACCCACAATAACGATGTGCGCTGTAGTTTTAATAGCTGCTTGCACGGGAGCGCTGCTCAAACTGGCGCCGGTGCCTGCGGCCACAGTAAGAGCAGTACTGGCAAGCAAAAAATTACGCCGACTCAGTTGAACCTTAGTTTCCTTGGATTGATTCATCGTATGCCCCTTGCTTGGTGAGCAGAATGCAGAGTTATTATATTATTTTGTATATAGATTTATAATGGATAATCTTTAGGGAAACTATACGACTTAGGTCAGCAGCAGAGGCTGTGTTGCTATTAATACCGAGGGCGTTGCTGGCGCAGAAAATGGGTCACGCACAGGAGCGATCAATGTAGAACAAGGCAGGCGCTGGTTCATATGGCATAGATGTTACAGGCACACTGCTTGTGTTTATGACATGCAGTTAAGCGTTACTAGTGAACTTGCTTTTCAGACTTACCTTGACCACCAGTGGCTCAAGCGCGCGGCAGCAGCAGGGGAGGATTTCGTCTTGGCGCAGGTAGGCCAGCGGGGTGTTGATGTAGTCCACACTACCTGAGCGCAGGGTCACGCGGCAGGCACCGCAGTAACCACTGCGGCACTGGTATTCGACCTTATGGCCGGTACGTTCGAGGCCTTCAAGCA
Source organism: uncultured Thiopseudomonas sp. (assembly GCA_964385265.1). Lineage (GTDB taxonomy): Bacteria > Pseudomonadota > Gammaproteobacteria > Pseudomonadales > Pseudomonadaceae > Denitrificimonas. The sequence continues at coordinate 47,535 of CAYLOI010000003.1, read as the reverse complement.
GGGTTTCTGATTCCTCTAAATGAAAAATCAAATCCTCGGTAATGACTTGCATAACCTTGCTCATTTAAAGCTCGAATTCGCCCAGATCTTCCGCGGAAACGGTTGAGTTGATTTGGCCAACTAAATACGAGCTGACTTCAACTTCTTGCGGGGCAACCTGTACGTTATCGGAGACCAACCAAGCATTAATCCACGGGATTGGGTTGTGTGAAGCGTTACTAAATATTGGCTCAAGACCGACCGCATGCATGCGCAAGTTAGTGATGTATTCAACATACTGATTCAGAATATCCAGGTTCAAACCAATCATTGAACCGTCTTTAAATAAGTACTTGGCCCACTCTTTTTCTTGCTGCGCCGCATGCTTAAAAATTTCAACGCTTTCTGCGTGGCAAGAACGAGCCACTTCGGCCATCTCTGGATCGTCTTGGCCATCTTGCATGATATTGATGATGTGCTGGGTGCCGGTTAAGTGCAGCGCTTCATCACGTGCAATCAAACGAATAATTTTCGCATTGCCTTCCATTAAACGACGCTCAGCAAAGGCAAAGGAGCAAGCAAAGCTGACATAGAAACGAATCGCTTCGAGCACGTTGACACTCATCATGCACAGGTACAGCTTGCGCTTAAGCTCAAACAAGCTGACTTCGTGGGTTTTGCCATTCAAAGTATGAGTGCCTGGGCCACACTTGTTGTAGAGCATGCTGTAGTGAATCAAGTCATCGTAGTACTTAGAAATATCACCAGCACGCTCAATGATGTGCTGGTTGCGCATAATGTCGTCAAACACCACCGCCGGATCATTAACGATATTACGAATAATATGGGTGTAAGAGCGCGAGTGAATGGTTTCTGAGAACGACCAGGTTTCAATCCAAGTTTCGAGCTCTGGAATTGAAACCAGTGGCAAGAAAGCAACGTTCGGGCTGCGACCTTGGATTGAATCCAACAGCGTTTGATATTTCAAGTTGCTGATAAAAATATGCTTTTCATGATCGGGCAGATTGCGGTAATCGGTCCGATCTTGAGAAACATCCACTTCCTCAGGACGCCAGAAAAACGACAGTTGTTTTTCAATCAACTTTTCAAAAATAGGATATTTTTGTTGGTCGTAACGGGCGACGTTAACCGGTTGGCCAAAGAACATGGGTTCTTGGAGTTGGTCGTTATCAGTCAGTGAGAAAGTGCTGTATTTCATTATTATTTACCCTTAAATCTTGCAAGCGCCACCAGCGCAACCATCATCCATATCGCTTTGGCTGTCATCAGCGCCATCGCGGGTGTTTTGGTAGTACAGTGTTTTGAGACCGAATTTGTAGGCTGTCAGCAAGTCTTTTAACAGCTGTTGCATCGGTACACGGCCACCTTCAAAACGTTGTGGATCGTAGTTGGTGTTGGCGGAAATGGCTTGATCGACAAACTTCTGCATGATGCCAACCAGGTGTAAATAGCCTTCGTTGTTGGGCATATTCCAAAGTAATTCGTACTTGTCTTTGAGCTCGTCATAGCCCGGCACAACTTGTTTGAGGATGCCGTCTTTTGATTGCTTAATGGTGACTAGGCCACGCGGTGGTTCAATACCATTGGTCGCATTGGAAATCTGGCTGGAGGTTTCCGATGGCATTAGCGAGGACAGGGTAGAGTTACGCAGACCGTGTTTAACAATGTCAGCACGCAGTGTTTCCCAGTCTAAATGCAGCGGCTCGTTACAAATAACATCCAAATCTTTCTTGTAGGTGTCGATTGGCAAAATGCCTTGCGCATAGGTGGTTTCATTAAACGCAGTGCACGGACCAAATTCTTTCGACAGATTGTTTGATGCTTTCAGTAGGTAATACTGCATCGCTTCAAAAGTACGGTGAGTCAGCGCATTGGCTGAGCCATCAGAGTACTTCAAGCCATTTTTAGCTAAGTAGTACGCGTAGTTGATCACACCCACGCCGAGCGTACGACGCTTCATGGTTGCGTTACGTGCGGCTTCCAGAGGGTAGTCTTGGTAAGTCAGCAAGGAATCCAGTGCGCGCACAGCAAGATCAGCGAGGTCTTCCAGCTCATCGAGGCTATCAATTGCGCCTAAGTTAAAGGCTGACAAGGTGCATAGTGCGATTTCTTTATCCGTTTCGTTGATGTTTTCCAGCGGGCTGGTGGGCAGAGCAATTTCCAGACACAGGTTGGACTGACGAATCGGCGCAACTTTTGGATCAAACGGACTGTGGGTGTTGCAGTGGTCAACGTTCTGGATATAAATACGACCGGTGCTGGCACGCTCTTGCATCATCAGCGAGAACAGCTCAACCGCGCTCATGCTGCGCTTGCGAATGCTTTCATCTTGCTCGTATTTAACGTACAGGCGCTCGAACTCTGCTTGATCAGCAAAAAATGCTTCGTACAGACCCGGTACTTCATGGGGCGAGAACAAAGTGATATTGCCACCTTGAATCAGACGCTGATACATCAGCTTATTGAGCTGCACACCATAGTCCATGTGCCGCACGCGGTTTTCTTCCACACCACGGTTGTTTTTCAGAACCAATAAAGATTCAACTTCCAAGTGCCACATTGGGTAGAACAGTGTGGCTGCACCACCTCGCACGCCACCTTGTGAGCAGGATTTAACCGCCGCTTGGAACAGTTTGAAAAACGGAATGCAACCGGTGTGCTGTGCTTCACCACCACGAATCGGGCTGCCTACGGCGCGAATGCGACCAGCGTTAATGCCGATACCGGCACGCAGTGAGACATATTTAACAATCGCTGAAGTGGTGGCGCTGATTGAATCTAAGCTGTCGCCGCACTCAATCAACACGCATGAGCTGAACTGACGGGATGGCGTACGCACACCGGCCATGATTGGCGTGGGCAGTGAGATTTTAAATAATGAAATGGCATCATAAAAACGTTTGATGTAATTCAAACGGGTGGCTTTTGGATAGTCGGCAAACAAGCACATACCAATCAAGATATACAGCATCTGCGGACTTTCGTAGACGTCTTTAGTCACGCGATTCTGGACTAAATACTTGCCTTCCAGCTGTTTCACTGCAGCGTAAGAAAAGCTCATGTCACGGCCGTGATCAATGTACTCATTCAGCTCGTCAAACTCAGCTTTATCGTAGTCACGTAAAATATGGCTGTCGTAACGTTCTTCGTTGGTCAGCTTGGTGACGTGATCAAACAAATGTGGCGGCTCAAACTCACCGTAAGCGATTTTACGCAGGTGGAAAATCGCCAAGCGCGCAGCGAGGTATTGATAGTCTGGAGTACTCTCAGAGATCAAATCTGCAGCGGCTTTAATAATGGTTTCATGGATATCTTTGGTGCGCATGCCATTGTAGAACTGGATATGCGATTTCAGCTCAACCTGGGATACCGAAACATTCTTTAAACCCATCGCAGCCCAATCAAGCACCCGATGGATCTTGTCCAAATCGATGGGTTCTTGGCGACCATCGCGCTTGGTTACTTTAATGGCTTTAAAGTCTGTCATAATGAGATCCTTTTGATATTTGAGCGCTTCAGGGCTTGAATATTAGCCAGCACTCATGTAGTGCGTCTTACTACTGAAAACACATCATATAGTGGTTTTGAAAATTATTGGACGCAATATAGGGTATTGATACCTTGAGATCAACACAGCCAAAGTGGCGCGGTTAAGTGCTTTTGATCTGTAAGCCTTATGTTATCTGCGCTTGCTGCATTTTAAGAATTTTAAAAATATTCAGCTTGCTTTTTTGATTTAAAGCAATTTTGAGATAGGCTGGATTTATAGGGTTAAAAAACACTCAATGGCCCCATCTATGTTTTCACTGCAACCGAGGTTCTGTGTTTTACAAGGCCGTGTCTTATGCAACAGCTAGAGTTTTTCGAAATACCCAGCCCTTGTATTGGTGTCTGTGAGGCCAATAATAGAGGCTATTGCAAGGGCTGTTTTCGCTCCCGTGATGAGCGTTTGTATTGGCTTCAGTTCACTGAGGCCGATAAGCGTCATGTGGTGCACTTATGCCAGCAGCGTAAAGCGCGGGTATTAAAAGCCAAAGAGGCGGCCTTGCAAGCAGTTCAGCCAGCGCCTGAAGAGCCTGAACAGTCGAGTATGTTTTAGACTTAGCGCACTTTTGTGGAGTCAGGATGCCACCACTATGAAAATCACGATAGATGCAAATGCTGGGCGTGCGGGATATCCATTACATGGTGACTGACAATAATCAGCAAACCATCGGCTTGACGCTGGCGTAATGCGGCTAAAACCTGGTAGCTGCTGGCACTGTCGAGGCCAGCAAAGGGCTCATCCACCAATAAAATTGGACGCTGCGCCAATAGTAAACGTGCTAAGGCAACTCGACGCGCTTGGCCCCCTGAAATTTGCGCACCATATTCGCCCAGCGCTGTATCTAAACCCTGCTGTTGCTTGGCCCAATCGGCTAAGGCTACATCATCTAACACCTGCCACAGCTGCTCATCACTGGCCTGCGGATCAGCTAGGCGTAAATTGCTAGCCAAGCTGCTATCGAAAATATCCAACTGCTGCGGCAGATAACCAATGCACTCATCCAGTTGCCACTCATGGTAAGGGCGCTGGTTGATCAGATAATTACCGCTACTCGGCTGCAGCGTGTTAGCCAGCACCTTTAACAAGGTGGTTTTACCAATCCCCGAGGCACCAGTAATCAGCAATACTTGGCCGCTACTGAGATCGATATCAATATTTTCCGGGCCGACCAGTGCGCCGGGAATACGTGCGCTGAGCTGTTTGGTTTGCAGTTGAAAGGGTGCGCTGGGACGCGGCTTGTTGGCATCTGCTTCAGATGCATGCAGTGTGTCAGTTAATTGCATCAGCTGATTGATTCGGTCACGTGCCGCTTGGCTTTGGCCTAAGCCAATAAAGCTGCCAGCCAATGGCACCAGTGCTTCATGAATGCCAAACAGCGCCAGTGCCGCGGCCAGTAGCCAAGGCACATCGATCAGTTCTTGCGCGACCAGCGGCACGCCAACCCAGAGTAAGCTAGCGAGGCTGGCAGCTAAAGCCAGCTGTTGTAACAGACTGAGTAAGCTAGTCAGTTGCTGCTGCTTATGATCCTGCTCTTGATAATGCTCATCGGCACTTAGGGTTGCCCGCTGTTGTTTTTGCCAGTTTTGCCAAAGGGTCAGAGAGGTTAACAGCGCCAATGATTCTAGAAAATGTTCACGGCGCAACTCTGCCGCCTGCACATCAGTTAGAGCCAGCTTACGCCCACGCCAAAACCCTAAAAAGGGCACCAACAGCCACGCCACAAGGAAACCGGCGCTGGCAGCATAAGCCAGTTGCGGCTGCAGCCAATAGGCAAAGCCCAGATAGAGCAGGACAATTAAGCACGCCCATAACCAAGGTGCGAAAAACTGCAGCGGGAAGCGGTCGAGGCGGTCAATGTCGGCGACTAAACGGTGCATAGTGGCGGCCGAACCTGTGCTGTCTTGATTGACTGGTGTAGCGCGTAAGGTCAGAGCGCGAAATACTTGGCTGCGTAAATCTTTCAGTAGCGATAAGCTGGCGTGATGCGAGGTCACGCGTTCACCATAACGCCCAGCTGTGCGCACAATGGCAAACAGACGGATCAATGCCGCAGGGCGAAAGTAGTCAAAAGTAAAGGAGCTGCTGATGACTAAACCGGCAATGGCAGAAGCCGTAATAAACCAGCCAGAAGTGGCCAATAAGGCGATGGCTGAGAATAAGGTCAGCGCACCAAGCAGTAGCGCTAGGCTCCAATTGGCCTGGCGGCTGCGTAATAGACTGCGTAAACGGATCGGCTTTAGCATGACTGCGTCTCCGGTAGTGATTGCAGGGCCTGCAAGTCAAGATAGCGATCTAACCAGTGCAAGCCTTGCCATTGATGGCTGACCAGCAACAAGGTTTTACCGACACTGAGCTTTTCTAGCAAGGCATGGATTGTGGCGCTGGTTTCAGGATCAAGGTGCGCGGTGGGTTCGTCCAGCAGCCATACATGGGCATCACGCAACAATAGTTGTGCAATAGCCAAACGGCTGAGTTGACCGCCGGATAGACCTAAACCGCGTTCGCCCAAGGTGGTATTCAAACCCAGTGGCAATTGTTCAACCAGTGTCAGCAAGTCGACATCACGCAATACCTTAAGCAGTTGTTGCTGACTGGCGTCAGGACTGGCTAAGCGTAAATTGTCAGCAATGCTGCCGCGTTTAAAGTTAGGCTGTTGCGATAAGTAGCCCAGTTGGCGGTGCCAATCACTGCGTAACACATCTAATAAAGCTTGTTGATTCACCTCGATGCGCCCTGAGTATTCAATAAAACCGAGCAACGCCAATAATAAGCTGGACTTGCCGCTGCCACTTTCGCCGTGCAAGCCGACACGTTCACCAGCAGCAATCTGCAAGTCAATACTGGGCAAGCGAATACGTTGATTGTGCGCAGTGATGCTGACCTTATCTAATGATAGCGAGGGCGCAGCGCTTAACTGTAACGGCTGCTGGCCGGGATGTTGCCACGTGTGTTGTTCCAGCAGTGGTAGTAATTCTTCAATCGCACCTTCAGCTTCAGCCTTGGCATGGTAATCACTGCCTAATTGGCGCAGCGGCGCATAAAACTCAGGGGCTAATAGCAAAATAAACAAAGCACCGGCATAGGGCACCGGAATCAGGCCTTTAGCCCAAGGTAAAATACCCAGTAAGCCTAAACCCAAATACAGCGCCACTAAGGCAATGGCTAAGGATGAAAACAACTCCAGTACTGCACCAGATAAAAAAGCCAAGCGCAGCACTTTCATGGTGCTGTCGCGGTATTTAGCTGCCGAGTTGTCGACGTCATGCTGCGCTTGCGAGACAGCCTTGAGATGCTGCAGGGTCGGCATGCCGCGTACCCAGTCTAAAAACCGGCTACTGAGTTGGCTCATCGCTGCCATTTGTTGCTGGCTGCTACGACTGGCGGCGCCACCGACAAGAATCATAAAGAGCGGCACAATCGGCGCGGTCAGCAACATTAAGCTGGCCGCCAGCGGACTGTAATAAAATGCAGCAATACTGATCAGCAGCGGCGTGATCAAGACCAGCGACAGTTGCACATAATAACGACTGATATAGCCATCTAGCGCATCCACCTGCTCCAGTAGTTGCGAGCTCAGCGCACCATCAGCGCCCAAGGTTTGCCGCTCTGGGCCCAAGCTGGCCAAGGTGTTTAACAGGCGTTTGCGTAAGGCGATGCGGGCATTAAGGCTGGCCGTTTGCGCGAGGCGCTCACGCACATATTGTGCAGTTGGACGTAAGGTAAAACACAGCACTAAGGCTACAGCATGGCGTATATCAAATGCATGACTTAAGGGTATGCCTGCTTGGCTGCTCTCGAGTAAGCCGATAAAAAGTTGCGCAAGCAGCCAGCTTTGCGCAATAAATAACAGTGTAGCGCTAATTGCGAAAAGCATGGCTAAACGTAAACGCTTGATTTCTGGAGCAGTAATGCCTTTAAGCTGCTGTCGCAGTGTGCGTTTTAATTGCTGCTCGCTGTGTTCTAAGGTGTTTTTCACTAATTTTAACCGCGCTTTTAAATATCAAGGTAGTGCAGCCCGTGATCTAACTGCTGCACAGCAAGAATGCTTCTCAATATTGACATATATCTATAGTGCTGCTGTGCGACATGTTGTCCTGCGCTGTATCAGCTTAAGCTTCAAAGCTATCTAAGTTGTATACTACGCATGCCATAATAGGCCAGTTGGATGCAATTTAGCCGCGCATAGATTGCAAAAGAATACTTCACATAATTGCATAACAATATTTTAACTGTTACAGCACTTGATTTGTCGCTGCATGCAGATGATAATCATTGCTATTAAAAATGGCTTAAATCAAGGAATTACTATTCATGCAGGCGACAACATTGCGCTCACTGGTTTTATGTTGTGCTGTAGTGAGTCCGTTTATCAGTGCAAACGCTGTTGAACAATCACTCAGCGAAAGTGAAAAGCTCAGTCAAACAGCGCAACGTTCGCAGCAACGCATCGAGCGCTTGGATGATGCCAGTCAAGCCATGCTCGAAGAGTACAGCAGCACTTTAGCTAAAGCCCAAGCCCTCGAGGGGTACAACCAACAAGTCAGTGAGCTGATTGCTGCGCAGCATCAAGAGTTGGTCAGCTACCAAGAGCAACTGGATGAACTGCAAAATAGCGAAGCAGCAGTGATGCCGCAAATGCAGCGTATGGTTGAGGTGCTGGCAGAATTTATCGAAGCGGATGTGCCGTTTTTACCTTTAGAGCGCAACGATCGTTTAAGCGCATTACAAGAATTAATGCCGCGCGCTGATGTCAGTCTGGCAGAAAAATACCGACGTATTCTTGAAGCCTACCAAATTGAAAGTGATTACGGTTATACCCTAGAAGCATGGCGCGGTGAACTCGGCGAAGGTAGCGAGCAGCGCAGTGTCGAGTTTTTACGGGTTGGTCGTCTGATGCTCTATTACCAAACCCCCAACGGACATGAGAGTGGCTACTGGAATGCGCAAACGCGCAGCTGGCAGACGCTGGATAGCAGTGTGCGTCGGCCTTTACAAAAAGCCATTGCCATGGCACGCCAACAAAAGTCTGCTGATTGGTTAGAACTACCGATTAAGACCCTCGCCCTGGAGGTGCAGCCATGAAGCGCGTGTTAGGGATTACTTGTGCACTGCTGTTAAGTTTCTCGGCACAGGCTGAAGTATTAACTCCAGGCCAATTGCTCGAACGCATTCGTAGCGAAAAAATCAGCGAAGAGCAGTTGATGCAAGAGCGCGAACAGCGCTTCTTACAGGCGCGCAATCAGCAAGCAACATTATTAGCTGAGGCTAAGCAAGCACTTGCCGAACAAGAGTTGCGTGCAGCTGCATTAAAATCCACCTTTACCGCCAACGAACAAGAATTGGCTGATCAAGAGCAGCTGCTCAAGCAGCAGGTCGGTGATTTGGGTGAGTTGTTTACTGTGGTACGGCAAAGCGCTGGCGATTTAGCCGGGCAGTGGCGCAGCAGTTTATTGAATGTGCAGTTTCCTGAGCGCATTGAGCAGTTAGAACGCTTAGCCAAAGGCCGTGCATTGCCCAGTGCTGCGCAGATTGAAAGTTTTTGGTTAACGGTGCTGGAAGATATGACCGCCACGGGACGTGTTGAGCGTGTGGCTGCACCCGTGATTGCGGCGGACGGTCAGCGGAACAGCACTGATGTACTGCGCGTAGGACCCTTCTCGGCTTATACTGAACAGGCGTTTTTAACCTTCAGTGAAGGGGATAATGCCTTTCGCGCCTTACCCAAACAGCCCTCAGGCTTGAGCCAAGTTAAGCAGTGGGCGAGCAGTCAGGATGCAGCCGTGGTGATCCCAGTTGACCCCACGCGCGGTTCACTGATTGAGCAATTGCAACGCAAGCCCGCCTTACTAGACCGCTTACGTCAGGGTGGTTTGGTCGGCTGGGTGATTGTCGCGCTGGGTGCCTTTGGTTTCCTCTTAGCTGCGTGGCGCCTATTCGGTTTGATGCGTGTAGTGCGCAGTGTCCGCGTGCAGATGCGAGATTTGTCCAACCCAACCAATGATAATCCTCTGGGGCGCGTATTGAGTGTGCTTGGACCTAATCCACAACTGTCAGACCTAGAAACCCTTGAACTGAAACTGGATGAAGCGGTGATGCATGAAGTGCCGCAGTTAGAAAAAGGCCAGGGCTTGCTTAAATTACTCGCCGCTGTCGCACCATTACTGGGCTTGTTGGGTACCGTGACTGGGATGATTATCACCTTCCAAGCCATTACCCAAAGCGGTGGTGGTGACTCACGTCTGATGGCCGATGGTATCTCACAAGCTTTAGTTACCACGGTTGAAGGCTTGGTTGTGGCGATTCCCTTATTGTTTTTACACAGCGTCTTGAGTGCGCGCAGTAAGATTGTCGTGCAGCTGTTAGAGCAACAGTGTGTGGGCTTGTTAGCGCTGCACATGTCAGGGAAAAAGCGCAGTGAGTAACTGGCAAAGTATGTGGTTTTGGCTGATCGACAGCAGTCATGCCTTGCTCGACTTAATGAGCGCCGGTGGCACTGTGATGTGGTTGCTGGCGGGTTTATGCGTGCTGTTTTGGACGCTGGTGTTGGAGCGTTTGTGGTACACCCACCGTCATTTCCCTAGCTGGGCTAAAGAGCGTCGCGCCGCATGGCAGCAACTCAATGCTGATGCTGGGATAAATGCTACTTGGCCACATGCCGTGCGAGCGGCTTGGTTGGCGCAAGCCCGTGAGCAATTGATTACGCCTTTGTCTGTGACGCGCACCTTGGTAGCGATGTTTCCGCTGCTTGGCTTACTGGGAACAGTGACCGGCATGGTCGCGGTATTTGAAGTGCTGGCGGTCAGCGGCAGCGGTAACCCGCGCGCCATGGCTGGCGGCGTCTGGCAAGCGACATTGCCTACTCTTGCCGGCATGGTGTTAGCCATCGGTGGTTTATTTAGTTTGGCCCGCTTAGAGCGCAACGCGCGACGTGCCATTGGGCGGTTGGCTGACCAACTGCGTCATGAATAAGGATTAGACGATGAGAATGCGTCGTTACAGCCATCAAGCTGAAGAAGAGCCAGGTATTGATTTAACTCCCATGCTTGATGTGGTGTTTATCATGTTGATCTTTTTTATTGTGACCAGCTCCTTTATTAAAGAGTCGGGGATCGAAGTCAATCGTCCGCAAGCCGATACTGCCAGTTCGCAAGAAAAAGGTAATATTTTAATTGCCGTCACGGCTGATGATCAGGTGTGGCTGGATAAACAAATTGTTGATGTGCGCAGTGTACGTGCGCATGTTGAGCGTATGCGTCAAGAGCAGCCCGATGGCGTGGTTGTGGTACAGGCCGACCAGGATGCTCGTACCGGTTTGGTGGTTAAAGTGATGGATCAGGCACGCTTAGCTGGTGTTGAGGATGTGGTCTTGGCCGCGTCTACGGAGTCGCAATAATGCGCTGGCTGTGGTCGTTTATCGCTGCTGTGCTGTTTGTTTTTGCCAGCTTTGTGTTGATGCTGGTGATGATTTTTCCACCTAAAAACACAGCGATTGAACCCGAATTAAAGATGGGTTATTTCATTCCTAAACAGCAACAAGAATCCAGCGACCCCAGCCGTACTCGGCAAAAAATGCCAGAAAAACCTGTGGAGCCGCAACCAGAAACACCACCTACCCAGCAAGCGCCACAGCCACCGCGCACACCACAAGTGGCCACATTGGATTTAGCGGTGCCACAACTGTCCAGCAATATCAGTGTCGCAGCGGCAGCAGCGCCCAGTTTGCAAGGTTTAACGGCGCAAGCGCCTGCTCCAGTTGCACCTTCAGCGCCGACTGCTGCTGCAGATTCTGCGCCAAGCGCTGCCAATGATGACTCAGAAGTGATTCCTTTAAACCAAGTGCTGCCTATTTACCCCGACAGCGCACGGCGTCGCGGTATCGAAGGGTACGTTAAGCTGGCGTTTACTATTACGGCTGACGGCAAAGTTGAGAATGTGCGCGTGATTGAGGCATCGCCCGAGAACGTTTTTAACCGTGAGGCACGCCGTGCTGCAGTACGCTGGCGTTTCGCACCGCGCCGTGAAGGCGGCCAATTAGTCGAGCGTGAAGCGGTAAAAACTTTACAGTTTCGTCTAGAAAAAAGAGGGCGATAAGATGCGTCGTTTGTTATTGACTGTCTGTATTTGTGCGCTAACCACCCAGGCAGTATCTGCACAAAGCATCGAGCCGCAAGTTTTTCGAGCCTTACAAACTGCACAGAAAGCGCAAGAAGCAGGGCAGTTCGCGCAAGCAAACCAGGTATTACGCGCGGTTAAAGCCAAGGACGGCAGCCTTGAGCAAGCACTGGTTTGGCGCAGTCATGGCTATTTAGTTTGGGCGCAAGGCCACAATACCCATGCCATTGAGCTGCTCGGTAAAGCCTTTCGCAGTGGTCATCTCACCGCCGAGCAGTTAAGCGAAGACCGCCTCAATTTAGCCAAACTTAATTTCTCAGTTAAAAACTACAGCCAGACCCTAAAGTACCTCGATGGTGTGACTAGCACTGATGAAGTGTTAGAAATGCGTATTCAAGCATGGCAAGGAGCAGGGCGCTTAGATAAAGCCTTACCTTTGGCTGAACAGTATTTAAAAGGAAAATCTGCGATTAGTGAGAGCTGGCTGCAGTTTATGGTCGGTGCCAATGCTGAGTTAAAGCGCTACAAAGAGGCTGAGCACTGGCAAAAACGCATTTTAAAGCGTGATTCCAATCAGCTAAATACTTGGAAGCAACTGGCGGCCTTGCAGCAAATGGACGGCCAGCACAGCAAAGCCTTAGCCACATTGCGCACTGCCTACGCCAAGGGTATCAACTTTAAAGCCTCTGACTTGGATGACTTAATAACCTTAGCCTCGGCCTCTGGTCAGCCGTGGCAAGCCGCACGTTTACTCGAAGGTATGCTCAAGCATAACTTGCTGCCTAGCAGCACCGCGACCCAAGAACGCCTGGCTCAATTGCACTGGCAAGCCCGTGAATACAAGCCAGCGGCTGAGCAATACGCGCGTTTAGCCAAGCAAACTGGAAGCGGGCTGCACTGGTTCAGTTTGGCCCAGCTTGAAATACAACAAGGCCACTGGCAAGCAGGTTTGCAAGCACTGTCTGCAGCTGAAAAAGCCGGTGCCAATCAACAGCAAGTGAATGCTTGGCGTGATTGGGCGCAAAGCCGTCTAGCGTTTGAAAAGCAAACCAACAGCCAGCTCGCCAGAAAATAATCAGCGCAAATATTGTTAACAATGCTTAATTTTGAACATTGATGCTTTCTGGTCTGTAGCACATACAAAACCTCACAAGCCGTGTCAGGTATAGCGAAGTAAAGCCTATACCGCCATGGATGGCGGTATGGAGCCTACAGGGACGTACTCGCGGCGTCTTTACGCAGCTATGCCTGATACAGCTAGATTGGATGTGGTTTCTAGTAATTATTGGCGACCTTGATGTTTGGCACGCTACGCTAAGTTTGTTCTTCCCTCAACGAGCCCATCCGAGGCTCGATTCGGGCGCTGCGCCATCCATGGCTACGCTTGCCACAAACCCAGCGCAGCGTGCTTTGAATATTGATGCTGTTGGCAATCGAGTCGCGTGTCTCATCAAAATATTTCAGCGCGTATCAAACTTCATTAGCCGTGTTAGGTATAGCCGAAGTAAAGTCTGCACCGCCATAAGCAGCGCTTTAATGGGCGCACGCAAGCACAATTATCCAGTGAGTTATTAAGTACTTGAGCGTGAAACCTAGATAGCATTCTTGCAGAACATACAAAACTTTGCAGACTGTATCAGGTGCAGTGGAGTAAAGCCTATACCGCCATGGATGGCGGTATGGAGCCTACAGGGAGGTACTTGCGGCGTCTTTACGTAACTGCACCTGATACAGGCAGAAACACTAAACTTTCCGCAAAACCACAACCAAGCCAAAGATAAGAATATGCGCTTTAGCACTTTTCTTTAGACAATAAAAAACCCCAGCCTAGGCTGGGGTTTTTCTACAACACGCAGTCAAAAACTGCTAAATCATTCGATTAAACGTTATCGAACTGATTCATAGTGTTGTCTTCACCGCTTGCTTTCAGTGCTGCGTCACCAGAGAAGTACTCTTTATGAGTATCACCGATGTCAGAACCCGCCATGTTTTGGTGACGTACGCACGCAATACCTTGACGAATTTCTTTACGCTGAACACCTTCAACGTAAGCCAACATGCCTTCTTCACCGAAGTAGCCTTTCGCTAGGTTGTCAGTTGACAACGCAGCAGTGTGGTACGTTGGCAGAGTGATCAAGTGGTGGAAGATACCCGCTTCACGCGATGCATCTTTCTGGAAGCTCTGGATGCGCGCATCCGCTTCGTTACACAGGTCAGTACCATCGTAGTCAGCGCTCATCAAACGGTCACGATCGTAAGCAGAAACATCTTTACCTGCTGCTGCCCAATCATCAAACGTCTGCTGACGGAAGTTTAGCGTCCAGTTGAATGATGGGCTGTTGTTGTAAACCAGCTTCGCATCAGGAACAACTTTACGGATTTCGTTAACCATTTCAGCTATTTGACCAACGTGTGGTTTTTCAGTTTCGATCCACAGTAAGTCAGCACCGTTCTGCAGCGAAGTGATGCAGTCAAGAACCACACGCTCAACACCGGTGTTCTCACGGAACTGGAACAAGCCGCTAGCTAAACGCGCAGGCTTGAGCAGCTTGCCGTTTGATTTTACAACAACGTCACCGTTTTCGATTTCGCTTGCATCGTTGATGTACTCGCCATCAAGGAAGCTGTTGTATTTGTCGCCTAAGTCGCCTGGCTCGTTGGTTACTGCGATTTGCTTAGTTAAGCCAGCACCTAAAGAGTCAGTACGTGCAACGATAACACCGTCGTCAACGCCTAATTCTAGGAACGCATAACGCACAGCATTGATTTTCGCAAGGAAGTCAGCGTGTGGAACGGTTACTTTACCGTCCTGGTGACCGCACTGCTTTTCGTCAGATACTTGGTTCTCGATCTGAATCGCAGCAGCACCGGCTTCAATCATTTGCTTAGCCATCAAGTAAGTGGCTTCTTCGTTACCGAAACCAGCATCAATGTCAGCAATGATTGGTACAACGTGAGTTTCGAAGTTCTCAATTTGATCTAACAGAGATTTTTCTTCAGCAGCGTCGCCAGCAGCGCGTGCTTTGTCTAACGCAGTGAACAGAAGATCCAGTTCACGGGTGTCAGCTTGACGTAAAAAGGTGTACAGCTCTTCAATCAAGTGCGCAACAGAGTTTTTCTCGTGCATTGACTGGTCAGGCAGTGGGCCGAACTCAGAACGCAGAGCAGCAACCATCCAACCTGACAGGTAGAGGTAGCGCTTGTTAGTGGTTTTCAAGTGCTTTTTGATAGCGATCAGCTTTTGCTGACCGATGAAACCGTGCCAGCAACCCAGCGACTGGGTGTAAACAGATGAGTCGGCATCATATTCAGCCATGTCTTTACGCATGATGGCTGCAGTGTATTTAGCGATTTCCAGACCAGTTTGGAAACGGTTTTGGATGCGCATACGAGCGGCAGACTCGGGGTTAATCGCGCTCCAGCCACTTCCGGCTTTTTCTTTAAGAGCGGCAATTGCCTTAATTTCGTTTTGATAAGTTGACATGGTCAATCCTTCAAAGAGTTTAGTGAGTTTGAGTACCGACTGCCCACACACAACCTGCTATCGCTGGAAGTATTAATTGCGGGAATTGCTGCCGCTGAAGTGCCGATAATTGACTAGAGCATAGTGTCTTAAAAGAAGGGGCGCGATCAGATAAAGTGGCTGCTGCATTAAGTTGTGATATCGGCAACTTAACATCCGCAAACGCTTCTCACTGTAGTGAGTTATCTGATGCATCTGTGATGCATGCTGCTTCCCCGTCCCTCAGGACAACAACGATCCGGTCGCAACCTCGTTACAGCATCTTTTGGATGTTGTTAACACAAAATCACTTAGGAAGTACTCTTAAGTCGACTTTGGAACACTGATTAAGGCGTTCTGGCTAGCGGGAGCCGGGCTATAATGCGCTTTAGTGAGGCGTTCGTCAAATATTTTGTAGTGTTTTTTAAAATGCACTACATGAAAACCTACCAGTCAGAAGTGCTGGTTTAATCCAATACTTCAACTTTTAGCTGTAACTGGCTGTCTTCGCGCCCTGTGCTATAGCGTTTTTGTAAAAAGCCATCTTCGCGAGAATTCAAATCTTCCTGGGTAGCGCTTACGCTAATCCATTCACCTAAGCGCCCACTGACACGACTGGATGTGCTTTGCGTGTTCACCACACCTGCCTGGCGAGTGCTGCTTCGATCATTTTGACTGTTGATTTCGATCTGCACGCGCTCTCCATGAACTGTAGCTGTTACATAAAAACCCCGGTTGATCGAGCGGTATTCTGTGTGTTCTTGGATTTGCCCATAGGGGCCGTAGCGGGTTGAGCGCTGCGGGACGTTTTCGCCCACTTGAACTAGCGCAGCAGAGCCTTCTAACGTCTGAATGGTGCGTAACGCACCGTCTCGGTTTTGCGTATTATTACGGATGATACGCACTTGGTCACGGCCGCTCTGTTCGCCTTGGCCAATAATTATTTCACCGTGACGACCACTAATTGTGCCGTCGGTTTGATAGCCGCGCTCACGGTTGTATTGTGAGCCTTGGGTGTCCACCGTGATCAATAGACGACGGGGCTGAGTATCAATAGTGCTCAGCACTGAACGTAATTCTGCAATCTTGTCTGGACTGGCATTGACGATCAGTTGGTTGCCATAGGCGGTCGCACGCCCTTCAGGACCTAAAACAGATTGTGCGACGGGCAAAATATCTTGCGCCATGCGGTAATTAAGCTCAATCACCTCACTGGCCGCATGCGTTACTGTAGCGCTGCAAAGTAGGATAAATAATGCACACAAGCGGATTAAAAATCTCATAAAGGCATGCTCCGTAAATTAACATCACGGTGGCTGACATCCCACATCGCATCAAATGCTCGTTGATTTTGTCGCGTGCGCGCAGGGTCATTGTAATAGACCACGGCGTGAGATAATTGCTGCGCTTTGCGTACCAGCAGGCCGCAATCATCTGCTATAAGCCAAGCATCGTCAGCGTAGTCATAGTCAGTATTGACTTTACGAATGCTGCAACGACTACTCAAGCGTTGGCTTAAGGCGAGTAAAACATGACCTTCACGAGCCACTCGGGCGCTATCGCGCAAAAGAATACGTAATGTTTTTTTCGGGTGGGCAAGCAGCAGCGTGCTGCAGGCTTGCGCGACACATGAATGATTGTAAAGCCATGGCTCTAGGTCCGGCGAATAAATACACAGGCTATGCTGCGCTTGTTGTAGCAGGGCCAAAGTATGGCTACGCACTGCCTCAATGCCTTCGGCTACAAGCAGTTCATGCTCGCCGCCGAGGGTATAGTCGGCGGGCAACCAAGATTCGGAAGGAGTGCTGGTATCAGGGTTATGGATAGCAAATGAACCCTGCGCGACAAATTCGATAGCCGGCAATTCAAGATCTAAATCTTCAACGGGTTTGTTATCTGGCACACTGGGCTTATCCATAGTCACACCTGCTTAGTTTTATTCACTATTGCGCAGCATATCAATATGTGGAATACCGGCCTCAAGAAACTCCTCGCTGACCGCAGTAAAACCTAGACGCTCATAGAAACCAGCGGCATGCACTTGCGCCGTTAGGGTCTGCTGCTTTAATCCTAAGCGCTCAGCTTCGCTTACCGCCGCTTTAAGTAGTTTTTCGCCAACGTGCAGGCCGCGCCAGTCTTTTAAAACCGACATGCGGCCAATACAGCCGTCGGCTAACAGGCGTGCAGTGCCAATCGCAAAGTCACCTTCATAGGCGAGAAAGTGAGTAGCTTTTGCATCATCGCTATCCCATTCTTGCTCGGGGCTCACGCCTTGCTCTTGGATAAAAACGCTTTCACGAATACGGCGTAAATCGGCGTTATCTTTATGCCAATCGGCAATGCGAATTTGCAAATCACTCATCGACACACTCCAGGCTTCCTTGTTTAACCAGCTCACAGAGCAATGTGACAGCCTCTGCATCATTGAGCCATGGTTGTAAGTTATCTAAATGCATAGCATCAGCGCAACAGAGTAGATCAAGCAATGCCACTAAGTGCTCACTTATAATACGGCTGTTGCCACTGACAAAGAACACTGCAGCAGATTCAGTATCCAGTTGTATATGGCTCCAAGCAAGACGCGCGGTGGGATTGCGTGTATATACAGCGCCATCCGCCAGTGTCGCGATAAACTCATCTGCAGATAGCTCGCTGCCGATCAGCAAGTCTGGGTAGCGCGGCTCAGTCATGTATTGGCCAAACCAAGTCAGCAGCATGCGGTCATCATCCAGTTGCTCACTGATCAGCTGGCGTAAGCGCTTGATATCTTCAGAGCGAATATAGCTGGGGTTACTGACAGGCGACATCTCTGCATCGCTATAGCGCTGTTCGTCAGGCAAAAAACGTGCAACAAAGTCAGAGTAATGGCTGATGACTTCAGCGGTTGATGGGGCACGAAAGCCCACTGACCAGGTCATGCAGTCGGTTTGTGCGATACCCCAATGGGCTAAGCGCGGTGGTAAATAGAGCATATCGCCAGGCTCTAATGTCCACTCATCGGTCTGTTCAAATTTGTCTAAAATACGCAAGTCTGGATGCTTGAGCATTAAGCTTTCGTTGTCGCATATCTGACCAATTTTCCACTGCCGCTGGCCTTCAGCCTGCAGGAGGAATACATCGTAATTGTCATAGTGTGGGCCAACGCTACCGCCTGGTACGGCAAAACTGATCATTACATCATCAATGCGCCAGCTCGGTAGAAACTTAAAATGCTCAAGCACTTCAGCCACTTCAGGGCTGAATTGATCAACCGCTTGCACTAACAGTGTCCAGTCCCGCTCTGGCAAATTGTTATAGGTATCGTCGTCAAAAGGGCCGTGCTTAAGCTGCCAAGGTGTTTCGCCATGCTCTAAAACAATGCGTGACTCAACGATCTCTTCCAATGACAGTCCGGCCAGATCATTGCCGTCCAGTGGACTGACAAAATCAGGAATAGCTTGGCGGATCAGCAGGGGCTTTTTTTGCCAATAATCGCGAAGAAAAACTTGCGCGCTGATGCCACCTAAAATTTCAAGTGGTGTATCAATTGTGTTAGACAAGTGTTTGATTCCAAAATAAACGCTGATAATAAAACGCCCGGGGTCAGCCGGGCGCTAAAACACTCAAGCGGGGTTAAACACGCTGAGCTTGCGCAACTGCACTACCAATATAATTGGCTGGGGTCAGCGCACGCAATTGCACTTTAGCCTCTTCAGGCAAATCTAGCGTTTCAATAAAGGTTTGCAGAACTTGCGCACTGATACCTTTACCGCGGGTCAGTTCTTTAAGCTTTTCATAGGGGTTTTCAATGCCGTAACGACGCATTACGGTTTGTACTGGTTCGGCTAAAACTTCCCAGCAGTTATCCAGGTCTTCAGCAATTTTTGCCGCGTTCAGCTCAAGCTTGCTCACACCTTTAAGGGTGGCTTCATACGCAATCACACTGTGCGCTATACCAACACCTAAGTTACGCAAAACAGTGGAGTCAGTCAGATCACGCTGCCAGCGCGAAATCGGCAATTTGCTGGCTAAATGCTGAAAGATGGCATTGGCAAGACCCAAGTTACCTTCCGAGTTTTCAAAGTCGATTGGATTAACTTTATGCGGCATGGTCGATGAGCCAATTTCACCAGCAATGGTTTTTTGCTTGAAATAACCTAAAGAAATATAACCCCACACATCGCGGTCGAAGTCGATCAGGATGGTGTTAAAGCGTGCGACTGCATCAAACAATTCAGCAATGTAGTCGTGTGGTTCAATTTGCGTGGTGTAAGGGTTAAAGGTTAAACCTAAATCGCCCTCAATAAACTCACACGCATTGGCTTCCCAATCAATCTCTGGATAAGCCGACAGGTGGGCGTTGTAGTTACCTACTGCACCGTTCATTTTACCCAGCAGTGGAATGGCTGCCACCTGAGCAATTTGACGCTCAAGGCGGTACACCACGTTAGCAAACTCTTTACCCAGCGTAGTGGGTGAGGCCGGCTGACCATGGGTACGCGAGAGCATAGGCACTTCAGCAAACTCAACTGATAGTGCACGCAAGCTTTCAGCCAATTGGCGCATCAATGGCAGTAACACATCGTCACGGCCCTCACGCAGCATCAGTGCGTGCGAGAGGTTGTTAATATCTTCACTGGTACAAGCAAAGTGAATAAACTCAGTAACTTTAGCCAGTTCAGGCAGTTTTTGCGCTTGCTCTTTAAGCAGATACTCAACCGCTTTAACGTCGTGGTTGGTGGTGCGCTCAAACTCTTTAACCCGCTCGGCATGCTCAAGCTGAAAGTTTTCCGCCAGCTCATTTAATGCGGCGTTGGCTGTATCAGAAAAAGGTGCCACCTCAGTGATGCTGGCATGGGCGGCTAAGCGCTGTAACCAGCGAACCTCAACCAAGACACGGTTACGAATAAGACCGTACTCACTAAAAATAGGGCGCAGTGCGGTAGTTCTGCTGCCGTAACGGCCGTCAACGGGTGAAACCGCGGTAAGCGAGGAAAGCTGCATAGTGCGTTCTCTAACAGTCAATGAATAAATAGGGCGCATAGTGTACATCAAATGCACGCCGATTTTCAGCGTTTGCGCCACAATACTGACAACAGACTGGCGGCAAAGATCAGAATGGCGCCGATAATCGAGTATAAATCTGGAACTTCATCCCACAGGATTAAAGAGAAGATACCAGCAAAGACAATAGCCAAATAGGCCACGGGACCGATTAGCCCAGGCGGCGCTAAGGTGTAAGCACGCGACATAACGATTTGCGCTAAAGCAGCTAACAGCCCCGCTGAACACAGCAAAATAAGCTGTTCAGAGCTCAGTGGTTGCCATGCCCAGATTAAGGGCACAGCTGAGATAAGGCTGCTAAATAAAGCAAAGTAAAACACCATGCGAAACGCCGGCTCGGTATCACTCATTTCTCGAATCGAGACAAAGGCCGTAGCCGCTAACAAACTGGCGGCAAGCCCCACTAACGATAAACTGCCAAATAATGCATCGCTCGGCTTGGCCACCAAAATCACGCCAATTAGACCCAGCAAGGAAAACACCAGCATGCGTTTGGTTAACGGCTCTTTAAGCCATAAGTAGGCAATAATTGGGGTGAATACCGGTGCTGAATAGGTGAACACCATGGCGTCAGCAAGGGGCAGGTGAGCAATGGCATAGAAAAAACAGTACATGGCGGCCAGGCCATAGCTGGTGCGCAGTAGGTGTGACTTCAGGCGTTGGGTTTTAAAAGGACGCAAGCCTTTAGCCAGCACCAGCGGTAAAAAGAAAACAACCCCGACAATGTTTCTAAAAAAAACGATATTTTCATTATTGATCGTGGCTGAGGCTTCACGAATCATCACCCCCATACCAGAAAAAAGCAGCGCTGAAAGAGCCAGTAAAGCGGCACCTTGCAAAGGCTGAACGCTGCGTTGTTTCATAAGTTACGAGCATTCAACTCAGAGAGCATCGAGCCTCGCTTGGTCACTATATGCCAGCGCCGCCCACCCAGTTGACGCCATAACCGAGCTGAG
This sequence comes from uncultured Thiopseudomonas sp., assembly GCA_964385265.1. GTDB lineage: Bacteria > Pseudomonadota > Gammaproteobacteria > Pseudomonadales > Pseudomonadaceae > Denitrificimonas. The sequence goes on along the minus strand of CAYLOI010000003.1, from coordinate 26,375 downwards.
CGAATACCGGCAAACAATAATGCGCGCACCTTTGCTGCAGTGGCCTCTTGCTGTAAAAAGCGCATATCGCCATGCACCTGAATCCGCTGCTTAAAAGTGCTGATGGTGTCTTGATAAAGACCACCAAAAGAGGCAGCTATGGTGTCACTGGTTAAACCGTAGAGCTCGACTTGCTGCTCAATTTTTGGCAAACGCAGGCCAGCAATTTCAAGCAAATCATCGCGTTTTGAAAACTGACGCTCAAGGCTTAGCATCGAAACAACATAGCGCAAACCTTCTCTGGGTAAGTTTCCCGTGTCTCTGGCCAGCACCGTATGTAGCATTTTATAGCCTTCACGCAAGCCCAAATCATCGCCACCGTAGACATCCAAAGTGCTTTCAGGATTGCGCACCAACAAGGTTTTCAGCATATAGGCCAATGCTGCGTCGCTGATTTGCCCCGTATGAGCCAGCTTGTCAACCAATGCGGAGGCTTGGAATACACCGGCTAAAGCGGTGATTTGCTCTTGAATAGGGCTCATGGTCGTTGAATACTCTCATCCCAAGGGCTACAGGCTTCGATAACACCACCACCTAAACACACCTCGCCAGCATAAAACACAATGGACTGACCCAGGGTGACTGCACGCTGTGGCTGGGCAAAGGTGACAAGGTAACCGGCATCGGTCTGTTCGATACTGCACGCTTGATCGCTTTGACGGTAACGTACTTTAGCAGTGAGATTTTCGACTGTGCGCAGGTTAACTGGGTTGATCCAATTCACTTCACGGGTCAACAGGGTTCGCGAAAACAGCCATGGATGGTCATTGCCTTGACCAACGATTAAAACATTACGTGCCAAGTCCTTGGCCAACACATACCAAGCCTCTTCGCTGGCGTTTTTCAAGCCGCCAATGCCTAAACCTTGGCGCTGACCAATGGTGTGGTACATCAAACCACTGTGCTGACCGAGTTCAGTGCCGTCAACCGTTTCAATCGCACCGGGTTGTGCAGGTAGGTATTGTTTAAGGAAATCAGTAAAGCGGCGCTCACCAATAAAACAAATGCCGGTCGAGTCTTTTTTCTTCGCAGTGATTAAACCATGCTGCTCAGCCAGTTCACGCACGGCCGGCTTTTCGTATTCGCCAACAGGGAACAGAGTTTTATGGATTTGTTCACCGCCCACCGCGTGCAAGAAATAACTCTGATCTTTATTGGCATCGACACCTTTAAGTAACTGACTGCGGCCATTGCAATCCTTGCGGCGTACATAGTGCCCGGTGGCGATCATATGCGCACCCAACTGCTCAGCGTAATCGAGAAACGCTTTGAATTTAATTTCACGATTGCAGAGAATGTCAGGGTTAGGCGTGCGCCCAGCTTTGTACTCTTCAAGAAAGTGCTCAAAGACGTTATCCCAATACTCAGCTGCAAAGTTGGCGGTGTGCAGCTTAATACCTAAGGTGTCACACACCGTCTGCGCGTCAGCCAAATCTTCCTTAGCTGTGCAATATTCAGTCCCGTCATCTTCCTCCCAGTTTTTCATAAACAAGCCTTCCACCTGATAGCCTTGCTGGATAAGGAGCAAGGCGGCAACGGAAGAGTCAACTCCGCCGGACATGCCGACGATTACACGGGTTTCAGCGGGGGCAAAAGAGGGAGTAGGCATGGCAATCTAAATAGGCTAATTAAAGAACAATATCCTAGCAGGTTTGCGTGCGGCTAGGGAGGGCAGTAGCTAGCGCTTTAGCTTTTAAATACATCCAGAGAGTAGTGTGCGCCACTTAAATAATCATCAACGCTGCGCAATACTAGAGGGCTACGCCACAGTGCTTGCTCGGCCAGTAACTCGTCGCGACTCAGCCAGACTGGCGCAATAATGCCATCATCAAGGGTGTAATCAGCACGCTGCTGCAGCGCCTGACCGGCAAAACAGACACGCTGATAGGTGACATTGTTACCCGGCGCAGTGTACAGATAAATGCCAATTAAATGAGAAATATCAATATCCCAACCGGTTTCTTCTAAAGTTTCACGAATAGCAGCTTGAATTAGACTTTCGTCCATTTCTAAGTGACCGGCAGGCTGGTTTAATACAATACGTTTTTCAGCATGTTCTTTAACGAATAAAAAGCGACCATCTTTTTCGATAACAGTGGCTACTGTGATGTGTGGAGTAAAACGAGTCATCTGTAACCCTTTTAGGTGGAAAGCTAAGGCTCAAGCATGAGCAGCTTCATAATTGTAGAAGTTACTCGATATTTCACGGTGTTAGACTGAAATAACTGTAGTAAATGAACCACTTGACTACAGTGCTCTATGAGTAAATTGTTTAAAGAGTGTATGATACGCGCTGCACAAGTTGCGCTAAAGTGTTACCGGCGCAAAAGTGCGCTGATAAAAGCATATGTGACTTTTCTGTAGAGCAGGGGTCATATAAGCCTACTAAGATTGAATTATCGCTGTCAGGCCACACGCGTGACAGATTTTTTTAAAGACCACGTAAATGACGGAGTCCAGCATGGGATACCAAAAGATCCAAGTGCCAGCCGGTGACAAAATCACCGTTAATGCAGATATGACGTTAACCGTACCAAACAACCCAATCATTCCTTACATTGAAGGTGATGGTATTGGTACGGACATTAGTCCGGTAATGATTAAAGTTGTCGATGCCGCTGTAGAGAAAGCCTACGGTGGTGAGCGTAAAATTTCCTGGATGGAAGTGTACGCTGGTGAGAAAGCAACCCAAGTTTACGACTCAGAAACCTGGTTGCCAGAAGAAACGCTCGAAGCGGTGCGTGACTACGTTGTTTCCATCAAAGGTCCTCTGACGACGCCAGTAGGCGGTGGTATTCGTTCGTTGAACGTTGCTCTGCGTCAGCAGTTAGACCTCTATGTTTGCTTGCGTCCAGTGCGCTGGTTCACCGGTGTACCAAGCCCAGTTAAGCGTCCACAAGACACTGACATGGTGATTTTCCGCGAGAACTCAGAAGACATCTACGCAGGTGTTGAGTGGCAAGCTGGCACACCAGAAGCTGACAAAGTTATCAAGTTCTTCACTGAAGAAATGGGCGTTACCAAAATTCGCTTCACCGAAAACTGCGGTATTGGTGTTAAGCCAGTCTCTGAGCAGGGCACTAAGCGTTTAGTGCGTAAAGCACTACAATACGTAATTGATAACGATCGTGATTCACTGACAATCGTGCACAAAGGCAACATCATGAAGTTCACCGAAGGTGCCTTCAAAGATTGGGGCTACGAAGTTGCGCGCGATGAGTTTGGTGCAGAGCTGCTTGACGGTGGTCCTTGGATGCAGCTGAAGAACCCTAACACTGGCAAAAACATCATCATTAAAGATGCGATTGCTGATGCCATGTTGCAGCAGATCATCCTGCGTCCTGCAGAATACGACGTGATTGCAACGTTGAACCTAAATGGTGACTACCTGTCTGACGCACTGGCTGCGCAGGTTGGCGGTATCGGTATTGCTCCAGGCGCTAACCTGTCTGACACCGTTGCAATGTTTGAAGCAACGCACGGTACTGCACCTAAATATGCAGGTCAGGATAAAGTTAACCCAGGCTCGCTGATTCTTTCAGCTGAAATGATGTTACGCCACATGGGCTGGACAGAAGCTGCAGACTTGGTCATTGATGGCATCAATGGTGCTATCTCTGACAAGACTGTCACCTATGACTTTGAGCGCTTGATGGACGACGCTGAATTGTTGTCTTGCTCTGAGTTCGGCGATGCAATGATTGCAAAAATGTAATCAAAGCTGATGCTTAAAAAACGCCCCACATGTTGGGGCGTTTTTGTTTGTGTATTAAACAATGCAGGTACAATGCAGTTCACATAAGGAGGGCGTTATGCCGGATGATGATTTTTCTTTATTTGCCGAGCAAATGCAGGGTGTGCGCCGTATTTATGTTGACCAAGCCGATGTCGGTAAAGCGAAAGCAAACAAAGCGGGGCAGCGCAAGCGCCGCGAAAATGCTCAACAATCCACTGCAACCATCACTGTTGACGGTCTGTCTGATCAGTTTGTGATTGATGTTGGTGCTGAAGACGCACTGTATTGGGCACGTGACGGTGTGCAAGATAGCCAATTACGACGCATGAAAGCAGGGCAGATTGCTTTTGAGGGCAGCTTAGATTTACATGGTATGAGTGTAGAAAAAGCGCGCACTACCTTGCGCGAGTTTCTGACTGAAGCGCTGCGCCTTGAAATCCGTTGTGTGCGTGTTACCCATGGTAAGGCCGCACGTCTAGATGGCAAAAAGCCAATGATTAAAAGTCATGTTAATACATGGCTGCGCCAACATGATAAGGTTCTCGGCTTTACCTCATGCATCGCTAAGCATGGTGGCACTGGCGCAGTTTATGTGCTGCTTAAACGCCATATGCTAGATGGCAGAGATGAGTAGCACGCAAACCAACAGTTAATTATGAATAGATCGCACGAGAAAGGTTGGAACGTATGTCTGGGTTAGCAACACTGCGCGACTATATTCGCTGGGCCATCAGTCGCTTTAATCAAGCGCAGCTATTTTTTCAGCACGATGGCGAAGAAATTTTTGAAGAAGCACGCGCTTTGGTGCTGGGTAGTTTGCATTTACCGTATGAAATGCACGATAAGTACCTCGATTGCAATTTGCATAGCGATGAGCATGCGCTAGTGCAGGATATTTTAGATAAACGTATTGAGCAGCGTATTCCAGCTGCTTATTTATTAGGGCAAGCGTGGTTCGCAGGACTGCTGTTTAAAGTTGATGAGCGTGTGATGGTGCCGCGCTCACCCTTAGAAGAAATCATCCCGCAGCACTTTGCACCTTGGCTGATACAGTCACCACGGTGCATTTTAGATCTGTGCAGCGGATCTGGCTGTCTTGGAATCAGTTGCGCGTTGGAATTTCCCGAAGCCGAAGTAATATTGGCCGACCTGTCTGAGCCAGCGCTGCAAGTGGCTAATCAGAATATAGCTTTGCATAAATTGACTGCGCGCGTACGTAGCGTACACAGCGATATGTTTGCACAGTTCAGCGCACAGCGTTTTGATTTAATTATCTGCAAGCCACCTTACATACACAGCGAGCAATGGTCAGAATTACCGCTCGAACTCTTGCATGAGCCACAACACAGCAGGGCTGCAGGCAAAGGTGGGCTTGAGTTTATTATGCAGGTTTTACAAAATGCCGGTGAGCACCTCACCGAGAAGGGATTGCTCGTACTTGAGGTCGGGCCACATCGCGCGCGTTTAAGTGAGCGCTACCCAAATATTGACTTTACTTGGTTAGAACACTCTCAGGCCGAGACTCATGCGGTACTGGCTTTAACTGCGCAACAGTGCATGGCGTGCCATACGCTCTAATGGACCTAATAGCGCTCAGTTGCTGATGAGTGCTTAATGCGTTGCAATCCAAATCAGTAATACTGCCTGAAAGACAGCAAAAATCGCTAGCATGGAAATTGTAAAGCGTAGTGTGCTGTCTTCACTTTTTAAAAGATCAATGCGCTGATTAAGCTTTTTAATTTGCACACTTTGCTCGTTTAGATTCTTATCCGCGTTTTGTAGCATCATAGCGCTGTCTAAAGTGTCAATTAAATTAACTTTATTTTCATTCCAGTCGCTGTGTAATTGGCTTACGCGGCCGACTGAACAGATTGCACTCATTTGAACGCCTGCTTCATAAGCGACGTTGAAGCCTTGCGCTTGTAAGGCATGGTCACGGCGTAAGCGTGCAGTATCACTTGGCGCATATTTTGTCAGTAGCGGTTGACTGGCAACGGTGTAATGATTCCAACGTTTGCGTGTCCATAGCACAGCCTGCGCCAGTAAAAATCTGCCCAGGCCGCGATTACTGGGGTCAACTTGCAAAGGAAAGTCAGCATTAATCCGTATTTGTAATGACTGGTGATCGGCCCAGACTTCTAAGGTATTCAGGTCTTTAGCTGTTTTGAGTCCAGATACATTGACTGTTAAGCGTAAAAAGCTTTCTTCTTTACTGTGGCGCTCCACACGGCCCAAGCTGACGAAGCGCAAAGGCCTTAAGCCCACTTCACGATCTGCAGGTAAAGCATTCAGACGAATAAGCTGAAAACGCTCAGGCTCCAGCTTCAACCAGGGGTGCTGAGTCGTAACGTTTTCATTGCTGTCTGCGCCTGATGCGCTTGGCTCACCTTCTGATACTGCAGATATCATGTCAAATCACTTTAATTATGGCCAGAGTACACATACTATCGGCAGTCAACTGCACTGCTTGAGGCTGGCAGAGGGCCACTGACACTAAGTGGCGATGCAGGTGCCAGATCCGACTCGGTACAGGTATACTGCGCAATTATTTTAATAACTTCGGAGCAGTCTGAATGTCCGGTAATACTTTTGGCAAGCTTTTTACTGTTAGCACAGCTGGAGAAAGCCACGGCCCTGCGTTAGTTGCTATCGTTGACGGCTGCCCGCCAGGCTTGCCGTTGTCTGCTGAAGACCTACAAGACGACCTGGATCGACGCAAGCCAGGTACCAGTCGCCATACCACTCAGCGCCAAGAAGCTGATCAAGTGGAAATTCTATCGGGTGTCTTTGAAGGGCACACCACCGGTTGTCCGATTGGTTTATTGATCCGCAATACTGATCAAAAATCGAAAGATTATTCAGCCATCAAAGATATCTTTCGTCCGGCACATGCAGATTACAGCTATCACCACAAATATGGTGTGCGTGATTACCGCGGCGGCGGTCGCAGCTCAGCACGTGAAACCGCAATGCGTGTCGCAGCCGGCGCTATTGCTAAAAAATACCTTGCCACGCAGGGCATTGTTGTGCGCGGCTATATGAGCCAGCTCGGCCCAATCGAGATTGCTTTTAAAAGCTGGGACGCGGTGCATGACAATGCCTTTTTTAGCCCTGATCCAGACAAGGTTGCCGAACTTGAAACCTATATGGATCAATTGCGTCGCGATCAAGACTCAGTGGGTGCGAAAATCACTGTTGTCGCTGAAGGTGTGATGCCTGGCTTAGGTGAGCCTGTCTTTGATCGCCTTGATGCGGATTTGGCCCATGCCTTAATGAGTATTAATGCGGTGAAAGGTGTTGAAATCGGTGCTGGCTTTGCCTGTGTCGCACAGCGAGGCACTGAGCACCGTGACGAGCTAACCCCGCAAGGTTTTACCTCCAATCATGCCGGCGGCGTACTGGGCGGTATTTCATCCGGACAGCCGATCATTGCTCACTTAGCCCTCAAGCCCACGTCCAGCATTACCACACCGGGTCGCTCAATTGACACGTCTGGCAACGCAGTTGAGATGATTACTAAAGGTCGCCATGACCCTTGCGTTGGTATTCGCGCAACGCCGATTGCTGAGGCAATGATGGCCATTGTGCTGATGGATCACTTGCTGCGTCAGCGTGGCCAAAACGCTGACGTACAGGTCAGCACCCCTGTGCTTGCTCAGCTCTAAGGTATCTTGTAGTACCACATGGCTGGCATTGTTTCAGCCATGTGTAGCGCGGACTGATTTATGAGTACAGCCTTACCGTATTGGCGCTTATCCGGCTTTTACTTCTTTTATTTTGCCTTGTTGGGCGCCACTGCGCCTTTTCTGGCGTTGTATTTTGATTATTTAGGTTTTTCTGCCGCACGCATTGGCGAGTTGATCGCCATTCCTATGTTGATGCGCTGCATTGCCCCTAATTTATGGGCGTGGCTAGCTGATCGCAGTCAAAAGCGCTTAGCCATAGTGCGCTTTGGGGCTGCTTGCACGCTGCTTTCATTCAGTCTTATCTTTTTCGGGCAAAGCTTTGCTTGGCTGGCTTTGATTATGGTTTCGCATGCGTTTTTTTGGCATGCCATCCTGGCCCAGTTTGAAGTCATTACCTTAGCCCACCTAGGCGCGCAAAGTGAGCGCTACAGCCAGTTGCGCTTATGGGGTTCAGTGGGCTTTATGCTGGTGGTGATTGGCTTTGGTTATCTGTTCGATCAGATTGGCCTGGCCTATTATCCATGGGCTATTTTGGCGGTGATGAGCGGTATAGTGCTCAGCAGTTTTTGGATTCCGCTGCCTGCCGGACTTAGCAGTGTGCGGAGTGCGCTAGACAATGACCCCGTTAGCACACTTCGCAAAACAAGCATCTGGCCGATCGTGATCTTTTTAACTGGCGTTGCGCTAATGCAGCTATCACACGGCCCTTATTACACTTTTTTAACTTTGCATCTGATTGATTTAAATTACTCGCGCGCCATGATTGGTTGGTTGTGGGCGCTGGGTGTGTTGGCAGAGATTGGTTTATTTATCATCATGCCTTGGCTATTACGCCGCGTACGCTTAAAGCTAATCATTGTGACGAGTATGTTGCTAGCTGCTGTGCGCTGGTGGCTGCTGGGTTTTTACGCGGATTCCTTGCTGCTGTTGCTGTTTATCCAGGTGTTGCATGCTGCCACTTTTGGCAGCTTTCATGCCGCGGCGATTCACTTTGTACAGCGTTATTTTGCCGCAGACAAACAAGGCCAAGGCCAGGGTTTGTATGTCTCATTTTCCGGTATAGGTGGTGCACTAGGTGCATTATATGCCGGTTATACATGGCAAACTCTGGGCGCTGGGGTAACCTTTGCCCTAGCCAGTGCAGTAGCATTGCTGGCCGCCTTGCTTGTATTGTTTGGTCTGGCTGGTATTGATAACGCACCATTAAAACTAAAAAAGGACAGCAATGATGGCATTCACGCGTGAGCAACTTTGCGAGCAGATAATTCAAGCAGGCCAGTTTCTGTATGCACGTGGCTGGTCACCAGCGACCAGCAGCAATTATTCTGTGCGCCTATCCACTGATCAAGTGTTATTGACCGTTTCCGGCAAGCACAAAGGTCAGCTGATTGAGAGCGATATTCTCGCAACCGACTTGCAAGCGCAGAGCCTTGAGCCAAACAAAAAGCCCTCGGCAGAAGCCTTGCTGCATACCCAGCTGTACAACTGGCAACCGAGTATCCAAGCTGTTTTACACACGCACTCAATCAACGCTACGGTATTGTCGCGCATTGAGCCGGCCGCGCAGATTGAGTTTTGTGATTATGAGCTGCAAAAAGCCATTAAGGGTATTAGCAGCCATGAGCAACCGCTGCTCGTCCCCATTTTTGCCAATGATCAAGATATACCGCGCTTAGCTGCGCAGGTGCAATTATGGTTGGATATTCATCCTGATTGTCAGGGCTATTTGATTCGTGGGCATGGTCTATACACCTGGGGTGCATCGATGCAGGACGCTTTGCGCCAGATTGAGGCATTTGAGTTTTTATTAGAGTGTGAGCTCAAAGTGCGTGCCTGTATGGTGCGCGATTAATTGAGTACTTTACCGCTAGAGTTTATTTTGAGGTTTTATCTATGAGTCAGCTGTTTGTCTATCACAGCGCCCAGCCTAAGCTGGCGATCAAAGTGTTAAATCATGTTGAAGATATCAGCAGCACCTTAGCTCAAGTGGGTGTACGTTTTGAGCACTGGCCGACCCAACCGGGGCTCAGTGCAGAGTCCTCGCCTGAAGACGTGTTGGCAGCCTATGCCGGCGACATCGCACGGCTTAAAAAAGAAGGGGGTTATCTGGCTGTAGATGTGATCAGTCTCGATGACAAGCATCCCGACAAAGCAGCTTTGCGCGCCAAGTTCATTGAGGAGCACAGCCACAGCGAAGACGAAGTACGCTTCTTTGTCTCCGGTCGTGGTTTATTCAGCTTGCATATCGATAATCATGTGTATGCCGTGTTGTGTGCAAAAGGTGCTTTAATCTCTGTTCCGGCTGGCAGCAAGCATTGGTTCGATATGGGCGAGCATCCACGCTTTACCGCCTTGCGTTTATTCAATAATCCAGAAGGCTGGGTCGCGCAGTTCACTGGCGATACTCTTGCACAAAACTATCCAACCTTGGATGACTTGCTATGAGTGTCAAAGCGATTTTGACTGATATTGAAGGAACCACCAGCTCGATTGCTTTTGTTTATGAGGTGTTATTTCCCTACGCCAAGCAGCATCTGCCTGACTTTGTGCGCGCCTGTGCTAAACAGAACCCGCATGCGCCGCTGTTACAAGCGGTGCGGGAGGAAGCACAGGAGCCAGAGGCTGATGCTGAGCGCGTGATTGCGATCTTAATGCAGTGGATGTCAGAGGATGTCAAAGCCACGTCACTGAAGACTCTGCAGGGTCTGGTGTGGCAACAGGGCTATGAAAGCGGGGAGATTAAAGGCCATGTGTACCCTGATGCGGTGACGGCGCTGCAGGCATGGCAGCAACACGGCTATCAGCTGTATGTCTATTCATCGGGTTCAGTGCAGGCGCAAAAATTAATTTTCGGCTATTCGCTTGCAGGCGACTTAACCCCCTTGTTTTCCGGCTACTTTGATACCACCTCAGGACATAAGCGCGAGTCAGCATCCTATGCCCGCATTGCGCAAACACTTGATATAGCAGCAGAGCACATTTTGTTTTTATCTGATGTGCGCGAAGAGCTTGATGCGGCACACGCCAGTGGCATGCGTACCTGTGGTTTAGCGCGCGAATCAGGTGTGTTAGCAGGGCACACCACTGTCGCTAGTTTTGCGCAGATTGACCCAGCAAGCTTTTAGCCGACAACAAACAGGGGCGCAACAGCAGTTTTGTTGATTTTAATGAATAATTTAACCCGACTGCTTTACTAGGTCTTTATTCACAAGGGTGAACTAGCGTACACTGCAACCATGATTGTGAGGAGTTACCATGACGACGATTAACATTACAGAATCAGCGCAAGCCTACTTAGGCGACTTATTAAAAGGCCAAAATACCCCAGGTATTGGCATTCGTGTATTTATTACCCAACCGGGCACGAGGTATGCAGAGACGTGTATTGCGTACTGTAAGCCTGAAGAGCAAAAGCCTGAAGATACACCTTTAGTGCTACCGGCTTTTACGGCCTGGATTGACGCCCTGAGTGAGCCCTACCTTGAAGATGCTGTGGTTGATTATGCAACTGACCGCATGGGTGGGCAGCTAACGATTAAAGCACCTAATGCTAAAGTGCCTATGGTCAGTGAAGACAGTCCGCTATCTGACCGGGTTAATTATTACCTGCAGACAGAGATCAATCCGGGTCTTGCCAGCCATGGCGGTGAAGTCAGCCTGATTGATATTGATAACGGTATTTTGATTTTGAAGTTTGGTGGTGGTTGCCAAGGTTGTGGCCAAGCCGACTACACTTTGAAAGAAGGTATTGAGAAGACCTTGATGGCGCGTATTCCTGAAGTTAAAGGCGTACGTGACATCACAGATCACAGCGTCACCGAAAACGCATACTACTAAGACAGTGGTGAGCAGAGGACTTTAGTCAAATAGATCAAGCGTGCTTTAAGCGATAAAATAGCCTACGCAAAAAGGGCTTGAACATTACCTTGCTAAAGCTTTTTAGCGTGTGAAAACACGCGCACTGCCCAGTCGGTTGATCCTGGCTTAAGCAGTTATTTCTGACTTAATGTCTTGATCTGTTTATATCAAGATCTAAAAAAACCGCTACCAGCCACAAGCTGCTCGCGGTTTTTTTGCTTTATAAGAGTGTAAAGCACACATTCTTATAGTATTTAATAAGTTGACCCTGTTCAAAGCAGAGTAAGCATGCTAAAAACTGCTAGCTGCTTGATAAAAAAGGGAAAATAATGAACAAATCCGAATTAATCGAGCGTATTGTTGATCGGCATGAACAACTGTCTGTCCGTGATGTTGAGTTGGCAGTTAAAACCATGCTGGAACACATGACGCAAATGTTATCATCCGGAGACCGCATTGAGATTCGCGGCTTTGGAAGCTTTTCAGTGAGTTACCGAGCGCCGCGTACAGGCCGCAACCCAAAGACTGGGGAAACGGTAGAACTGCACGGTAAATACGTACCGCATTTTAAACCGGGCAAAGAGTTGCGTGACCGGGTAAATGATGGTTAACCTGATACCTCAGATTTAAGTGACCGCAGAGGGTCCTATGCAAAGTTTGAAACGCTTACTTATTGTTATTATCGCGTTGGCGCTAGCTGCCAGTGTTGTGTTTTTCACCTTGGAAAACCGTAACCTAACGCAACTGGTGTTTTTTGGCTGGCAGACACCTGAGTTACCTTTGGCGCTGTACGTGTTAAGTGCCTTTGTTATCGGCCTAGTGATCGGCCCTTTAGTGTCCTGGTGGCCTCATCAGCGCTTGCGCATGCGTTATAACAAACAGGTTAAACAGCTGAGCGCGTGCGAAAAGCGGATTAAAACACTGCAAGACGCCAATACTGCCGAAGACAGTAAAACACTGGTACAAGTCGAGCCAGCTAAAACAGCATAACGGCTGTTGGCGCAAGTAAGGCCAAGCTTGAAGCGGCTTAGCCTTACTGCTAGTTACGTCGGACTGGAACGTCCTGTCATCTCTCTGGCCATTTCCGTGGCATAGCTGTCTGTCATTCCACCAATAAAATCAATGATGCGCATAAATGAAGTGTGCAGCGGCCAGTCGGCTTGTGGAGCCGCGTGGCCCAGCAAATCAAAAATCCGTTGGTTTTTGAAGGACAGCGTACCTTGCTCATGTTGCTCAAGAGCAGCACCGCAAAAAGCATTAAGCAAAATTTCTAATGTAGTGTAAGCACCAATTTCATGCAGTGTTTTACGCTTATCTTGAAATATCTTCTCACGCGCCAGCGCCTTGGCATTAATCACACAGGTTTTTGCTGGGCCATGCATGTGCTCAACTAAATCACCTTCTAAGGTACCTGCCATTAAAGCAGGCAGCTGCTCTACAAAGGCTTGAGCCGCAGCATTGGTAAGGTGCTCAATGGCTTTGCCGCGTAAAATAGCCAGTTTACGCCGGCGAGAATCATTCGGACCCAGCAGGCGGTAGGTTTCTGGCAAGTCATCACCGACCAAATTCAGCAGCAAGTTTTCAACCTCTGCATAGTCGAGCAAATCCATTTCGATGCCGTCTTCTAGATCAATCAAACCGTAGCAAATATCATCAGCCGCCTCGACTAAATAGACCAAGGGGTGTCGAGCCCAATGCTCGTCATTTAACTTGGGAATACCCAGTTTATTGGCGATTTTTTCCAGTAGCGGCAATTCGTTTTGATAGCTACCAAACTTATGCTTTTTATAGCCTTGTGCGCTGGCATGTTTGGAACTCCACGGGTATTTGCAAAATGCGCCAAGGGTTGCATAAGTTAAGCGCATCCCGCCATCAAACTGATGGTATTCCAATTGTGTCAGCACTCGAAAGCCTTGTGCATTGCCTTCAAAGTTCAGAAAGTCTGCACGCTGCGCTTCGTTCATGCTATCGAGCCAACCGTTCTTTGCGGCTTGTTCAAACCAATGTCGAATCGCATCTTCACCTGAATGGCCAAAAGGCGGATTGCCGATATCATGGGCGAGGCAGGCGGACTGCACAATCATCCCCAAATCACTAGGTTCACACCAGTCAGGCAGTGCAGGGCGAATCATCTCAGCCACGCGCATAGCCAGTGAGCGGCCAACGCAGCTGACTTCGAGTGAGTGGGTTAAACGTGTGTGAATGTGGTCGTTACTGGAGACAGGATGGACTTGAGTTTTGCGGCCAAGGCGACGAAATGCGCCTGAAAAAATAATACGGTCGTGATCTTTGTGAAAAGGGCTGCGCCCAATTTCTTCGGAGCTGGCTGAGGTTTTACCCAAACGCTCACGGTTTAATAATTGATGCCAATCCACTGTGCACCCTCAACTCAGGCATTCAAGATAGACGCGACTACAGCGTCGTACGTTTTTTTAGATGATCAACTGAAGCAGCAGCTTTGTCAGCTTCGTCTCGAGCGGGTGCTATAAATAGAGGCAACAGGCTTGAGGCGACTCGTAGCGCAGACAGTAAACTGCTAACTGAATTACGTTTACGCGCTATAAAAAAACTAGCCAGTGCCGCACCAGCTACCAGCAGCAGCGGGTTTGATCCCTGCAATAAGCGCTTTTGATAACCGCGCATTTTTTGCACAGGTTCAACTAAGACCAATGCTTGATGGCGCACTTTTTGCCGATTTAACTCCATGCGCATCTGAATCAGCTGTTTACGCAAGGCGATTGGATCATCTTTATTGAGATTTGCTGTCATGGTAAAAGCCGCTCTTTAGTTTTTTTAAGCTCTTGCAGGGACGCACTAAAGGGTGCTTGCGCATTACGCTGCGCCGACTTAACGCGGTAAATGCATAACAGTCCCAATACAGCATAAAACGCCGACATAGCCATTAACAACAAGTGCTGATAAGCGTGCCAAAATAAGACAATCAGTAGGCCATTAAGCAATAAGAACAGCATAAAACCACAAGCAGTACTGAGGCCAAGCCAAATTAACTGCTGACTGCTATGGCGCTTTTGCTCTTGTAGCTCAAGAGCAAAGAGCTCGGCATGATCACTGAGCAAATCCAGAGACGCAGCGCCTAAGCGCCGCGTGGTATCTGAAAAATTGTGTTCAGACATAATTAACGCCTAGACACCAAAAGGCCTAATAAAAAGCCAACACCAGCGCCAATGGCTAAGGATTGCAGTGGGTGCTCGCGAACATATTCTTCACTGCCATGCAGCACTTCTTTGCCACGCTCAAGGATTGCCTGCTCAGTCGAACCTAGCGCCTGACGCGCACGCTGTAAGCTGGAATGAATTTGGCCACGTAGCTCTTCAGCTTTCTCACCGGTTAACTCGGCAGAATGCTGCAATAACTGCTCAGTATCAGACACCAAAGCTTTAAACTCAGTGATGAGTTGTTGACTGTCTGCTGATGTATTTTTTTTAGCCATGATCGGTGTACTCCAAAAATAAACTCAAGGTATGTACTACAGTAGAGTCAATGTAACTGCAATCAGTTCAGCTTTATACAAACTCTTTATATTTTTTATAAAAAAACCCGCCTTGTGAGCGGGTTTGTTTAATACACGTAATACAGTCAGCTTACATCAATGGAATTGTGTAGCTTACGATTAGACGGTTTTCATCAATTTTGCCAGAAACATCTGAACGTAAGGTTGCATTGCGCCATTTAACACCTAAGTTCTTAAGTGGACCATCTTGGAAAACATAAGAGATATCGGTATCACGTTCCCACTCATTACCACGCGATGCGCCGGCATCCATATAAATATTGCTACCTTTAACGTAGCGAGTCATCAGGTTTAAACCTGGGATACCTAAGCCAGCAAAGTTATAGTCGTAACGTGCTTGCCATGATTTCTCATCAGTAGCGGCGAAGTCACGAATTTGTACATAGTTGACTAGATGCGGGTCAGTTAATGTCAGATATGCATAACCAGTGTCACCAGACATTTTTTGATAGCCTAGGCCAAAACTGTTATGGCCGAGCTTATAGGTTAGCATTCCAGAGATAGCTTTGTTATCGATGCCACTATTGTCATCATCAGATGTTTTTGCGTAACGTACATCAGCTTTTAGCGATTGCCCATCAGCGATGGGTAAAGTAAATACACCATTTACAACATGTTGCTTGTAAACACCATCCAGCTGGCCGTAGTGGTAACCCGTTGTCAGCTGATCATTCCATTGGTAAGAACCACTAAAAAAGTTAAACTTGCTGCTTATATCTTTATTGGTTTTAGCGTATTTAGAGGTGTCGCGCTTATCCACTGTACCTGTTTTGGTTTTATACATGCTGATGGTCATCGGCTCATTATTGGTTGAGTTGCGCTGATTATCACGCTCCAACTGACCGGCGTTAAGCGTTAAGTTACTCAAATCTAAGCTAGTTAACTGTACACCTTGAAAGGTTTGTGGAATCAGGCGACCGTCACCAGAAGACACAACCGGCAGCTTAGGCATTAAAGTACCGGCTTTTAAAGTGGTTTCAGCTAAGCGTGCTTTAAATGTTGCGCCGAGCTCGCCATAACTATCCGGTACGCTGCCTTTATTTTTACCCTTACTATTTGATGATCTAGGTAACAGCAAGCCTGTTCCTGAAGTACCACCACCTGAATCAAGTTTTAAGCCAGCGAAACCATAAGCATCAACACCCACGCCTACTGTGCCTTCAGTAAAGCCTGATTCGTAACGCAGCAAGAAGCCCTGTGCCCACTCTTCTGCTTTAGATGGTGAAGTACTTGGAGCATCACGGAAGTCGCGATTCATATAAAAGTTGCGCAGCTCTAGGCTGGCTTTGCTGTCTTCAATAAAAGCAGCTTGAGCAACTATAGGGAGGCTCATAGCTACGGCTAGAGTGCCGAGACTGATCGAACGTGCTAGTGGACTGAATTTCATTATTGTAGTTCTCCGAAATGCGGACAAGGTCGGTCAAATTATTAGTGTTGTGGCAGGTAGACTAGATCATGCTTATGACTATAGGGTCATTTAGACATTGGTCGATAAAACCTATAAAGGTAAAGTGTCTAAATTTAGCTGCATCACGATTCATTCCATAAATTAGACGTCACCATTTGTCGCATGAAACTGGCACACTAGGACATATTTATTCAGGATATACCTATGCCAGCCGCCCAGACGCCTCAGCCAGGCTTTATTGTTGCACATAGCAACCACTTGGAAGAACTGCGCGATTTAGTTGTGCAGTGGACAAAACTCAATCCATTGCAGGCCCTTGAAAATGAAAATATCTTGGTGCAGAGCAACGGTATTGCGCAGTGGTTAAAGCTTGCTTTAGCCAGCGATAACGGTTGTGGGATTGCAGCGGGCTTAAAAATCAGTCTGCCAGCGCGGTTTTTATGGCAGATTTATCGTCAAGTATTGGGTACTGAGAGCATTGCGCAAAGCTCCCCATTTGATAAAGCACCGCTGACTTGGCGTTTAATGCGTTTGTTGCCACAGGTGATTGAGCTGCCGGTCTTTGCGCCTTTGCAGCATTTTTTAGCCAGAGACCCAGATCTGCGCAAGCGCTATCAATTGGCTGAGCGCTTGGCTGACCTGTTTGATCAATACCAAGTCTACCGCTCTGATTGGCTCAAAGACTGGGCGCTGGGAGATGATCAACTGCGTCAACTGGATGGTCAGCCGTCAGTCAGCATCGAGAAGGCCCAAGCGCGCCAATCAACTGTAGCCTGGCAAGCCGCGCTATGGCGTTTGCTGATTGAGGACATTGGTGAGGAGGCTATTCATAGCAGTCGTGCGGCAGTGCATCCGCGCTTTATCCAAGCCTTGCAAAATATGCAGCAGGCGCCAGCAGGTTTGCCAAGACGCATTATTGTCTTTGGTATTTCATCACTGCCAGCGCAAATGGTTGAAGCCTTAGCTGCGCTCAGTCGCTTTAGCCAAGTCATGCTTTGTGTACACAACCCCTGTCAATTTCATTGGGCTGACATTGTTGAAGATAAACAATTGCTGCGCCATGAGTATCGTCGGCAAAGCCGCAAAACAGGTTTTCCTGAGGTTTTATCCATCGAGCAACTGCACCAATTTGCCCATCCATTACTGGCAGCCTGGGGTAAGCAAGGGCGTGACTATATTAGCCTGCTGGATCAATACGATGAGCTGGAAAGTTATCAGGCGCAGTTTAACAATCAAGGGCAACGCGTTGATATCTTTGAAGATGGCAAAACCGCCACGCTGCTCGAACAGTTACACAATGATATTTTACATTTGCGGCCCTTGGCTGACACCCAAGCCACATGGCCCGCAGTCAATCTGCAAAATGACGACTCGTTACGCTTTCACATCACCCATAGCGCCCAGCGCGAAGTGGAAGTGTTGCATGATCAATTGCTGGCCTGTTTTAACGCCGACCCCAGTTTAAAACCGCGCGATATTATTGTGATGGTGCCGGACATTAATAGCTATGCACCACATATTCAGGCGGTGTTTGCCCAGCATGCACGCGATGACCTGCGTCAGATTCCCTTCACTTTGTCTGATCAAGGTGAGAGCAGTACTGAGCCGTTGCTGATTGCTGTGCAAGACTTGCTGCGCCTGCCTGAATCACGCCTTACTGTCACTGATATCATGAGCTTTCTCGATGTGCCGGCCTTGCGCCAGCGCTTCTCTATTGAAGAGACGCATTTGCCGGTACTGCAGCATTGGCTGAGCGGAGCAGGGGTGCGTTGGGGTTTAAATGCCAAGCACCGTGAGAACTTCGCGCTGCCTGCAGATCTTGGGCAAAACACCTGGGACTTTGGTTTGCAGCGCATGCTGCTGGGTTATGCCATGGGTGACAGCGATGCCTATGCTGGCATCCAGCCCTATGATGAAATTGGCGGTTTAGATGCCGCCTTAATTGGCCCGCTGACGCATTTTCTTGATGCCTTGCAACATCTACATCAGCAACTCAGCATCGCGCAGCATTGTGCTGACTGGCGCAGCATTTTCTTAGCGCTACTCGAGCAGTTTTTCTTAGTTGAAACGGACGATGAACAGGTTTTAGTGCAGCGCATGCAAGCCGGTTGCGAGCAATGGTTTGAGTTGTGCCAGCAAGCACAACTGGATGAGCCCTTAACCCTGGCTGTTGCCCGCGAAGCCTGGTTGAGCAATATCGAAAGCGATCACCTCAGCCAGCGCTTTTTAGCCGGTTCAGTTAACTTTTGTACATTGATGCCAATGCGCGCTATTCCATTTCGTATGGTCTGCTTGCTCGGAATGAATGATGGCGATTACCCGCGTGTGCAAGCGCCATTAGATTTTGACTTGATGGGCAGTGATTATCGCCCCGGCGACCGCTCTCGGCGTGAGGATGATCGTTACTTGTTGTTGGAAGCGCTGCTCTCGGCGCGCGAAAAGCTGTATATCAGCTGGATTGGGCGCAGCGTGCGTGACAACAGCGAGCGGCCACCGTCAGTGCTGGTCGCGCAGTTGCGTGATCACCTGAGCGCTGGCTGGCGTTTAGCTGATGAGCAGCCATTGCTCGAGGCTTTGACCACAGTGCATCCGCTGCAGCCATTCAGTCAGCACTACTTTAACGGCAAGCCAGACAATCCGCTGTTTACCTATGCCTCGGAGTGGGCAGCACTGCACCGAGTGCCCAGCGCCGCAGCACCCGGCTTGTTGGCAGATTGCCAGCTCAGTAGCAGTATGACACCGGAAATGTTGCAGCGCTTTTTAGCTAATCCTGTGCAGTTCTTTTTCACTGAGCGGCTTAAGGTGCACTTGGATCAAGCACAACTGGAAATCTTTGAAGATGAGCCTTTTGCCCTTGATGGCTTACAGCGTTACAGCTTACAGCGTGAGCTATTGAGCGCCGGCCAACATGCAAGCGCAGACAGCGATCTGCAGGACGTACTCGAGCAGCACAGCGCAAAACTGCAGCGCAGTGGCGCTTTACCCTTGCGTGCCTTTGGTGAGCAGGCGCGTGCGCAACTGATTGAGCCGCTGCTCGCGCAACTTGAACATTACCGTGAGCTGTGTCAAGCCTGGCCCAAGCAAGAACAGGCCGCACGCATGATTGATCTGCACCAGCAACAACTGCACCTCGAAGGCTGGCTCAGTGGCTTGCGCAGCGCTGAAATAGATACAGCAGATGCTGAGTATGCGCGGATTGAATTATTGACCGGAAAACTTCACCGTGGCAAAGAGCGTAACTGGCACCATTTACTCAGACCGTGGGTGCTGCATGTACTGATTAACGCAACCGGTGTGGCCACACGAACCTATGTGGTCGGCCAAGAAAGTAGCAGCGCCTTTGCCAGCCTCGATACCAGCAGTGCACTGCACATTACGATGGGCTGGTTAGCAGCGTGGCAGCAGGGTTTAAATGCGCCTTTACCGGTGTCCTTAGCTACCGCGATGAACTATTTAAAGCACCAGTCGGATAGCAGTGCGCAAGCCGTGTATGAAGGCAGCTTTCAGATTCGCGGAGATGTGCAAAAAAGTGCAGCATTGGCGCGGCAGTTTGCAAACTATGCTGAGCTCACCGCTGATGGCACATTCAGTCATTGGGCAGAGCAGTTGTACGGTGCATTGTTTAACGCTGAAATTATCAGTTTGCCACGTCAAGGAGAGTCAGCATGAGTGCGCTGCAGTCAGGGTCACGCCCATTGGCTTTAGAATTTCCTCTGTTTGGCAGCCGCTTAATTGAGGCCAGTGCCGGTACAGGAAAAACCTACACCATTGCTGCGCTCTATGTGCGCTTAATTTTGCAGCATGGCATTGAAACTGACGCTGCATTTTCGCGTGCTTTGCTGCCACCTGAAATACTGGTGGTGACCTTTACCGATGCGGCCACGCAAGAGTTGCGCGATAGGATTCGCGCCAAGCTGGTTGAGGCTGCGCAGGTGTTTCGTCTTGAGCAGGACAAGCCTGATCCCTTGTTGCAACGCCTGTGTGAAGACTATCCGCAGGAGCAGTGGGCCTACTGCGCCCAGCGTCTCGATCAGGCTGCGCAATGGATGGATGAAGCAGCGGTTTCAACCATCCACGCATGGTGCCAGCGTATGTTGCGTGAGCATGCGTTTGACAGTGGCAGTTTATTTACCCAAACACTGGAAACTGATCACGGTGATTTATTAGCCCTAGTAGTCAAAGACTACTGGCGCCAGCAGTGTTATCCATTAACTGACGATAATGTGCTCTGGGCGCTGGAGCGCTGGCAACAGCCGTCGGTTTTATACAGTAAAATCAGGCCGCTATTAAATGCGCAAAACAGCGCAGCCGAGCAGATCGACCACAGCCAAACCCTGGCGGAGTTACTTGATACCGGCGTCAAACAACAGCAGCAACGCTTGCGCGAGTTAAAAGCACCTTGGCTGCAGTGGACCCAAGAGTTGCGCGACATTTTGGATAAAGCGGTGGCGGATAAAGCGGTCAATGGCCGCGTAATTCAAGCGCGTTATTATGAGCCATGGCTGGTTAAAATTGATGAATGGGCCAACGACAAGGCGTTAATTAAACTCGACATTAAAACTGGCGCAACGCGACTAACGCCCGAAGGCCTGCATGAGGCCTGGAAAGACAGCAGCGCTGCACCGCAACACCCAGCTCTAGATGCTATGCGTGAATTGCCACAACAACTGGATGATTTAACCCGCGCACTGGATGAGCAAGCGCTCTGGCATGCCGCACAATGGATTGAACAGCGCTTTAATCTGGAAAAACTGCAGCGCGCTGAAATGGGCTTTGATGACATGTTGACCCGCCTTGACCAAGCACTGCAAGGTCCCAGCGGCACACGCTTGGCTGAAGTGATTCGTCAGCAGTTTCCGATTGCCTTAATTGACGAGTTTCAAGACACTGACCCGTTGCAATACCGCATTTTTGATACCGTGTATAACATCAGTAAAAATGACAGCAGCACCGGCTTGTTTTTAATTGGCGACCCTAAACAAGCTATTTATAGTTTCCGTGGCGCGGATATTCACACCTATTTATACGCACGCCGCGCCACCGAAGGACGGCATTACAACCTCGAGACAAATTTTCGCTCCACACAAAATATGGTCAATGCGGTTAATCAGCTGTTTGAGTTGGCCGAGCAGCGCGCAGACAGCCAAGGCGCATTCCTATTTAAACAAGACGATACTAATGAGCTGCCCTTTTTAGCGGTGCAGGCCAAAGGCCGTAAAGAGCAGTTTTGGGTGGATGGGCAGGCACAGGCCGCATTGAACATATGGTATCTGCCCTCTGCTGAACCCTTAGCGCAAGATCACTACCTCGAAGACATGGCCGCCAGCAGTGCTACTGAAATTGCACGCTTATTAAATCTGGCGCAGCAGCACAAAGCCGGCTTTAAAGATGAGCACGGCCAACTGCACGCGCTGCAGCCCAATGATATTGCGGTGCTGGTGCGCAATATGCGCGAAGCACAAGCTATCCGTAAACATCTGGCCCAGCGTCAGGTGCGCAGTGTCTATTTGTCCGATAAGGACTCAGTGTTTGATAGCCAAGAGGCGCAAGATGTAATGGCCTGGTTGCTGGCTTGCTTAAACCCAGACAATGAGCGCAGCCTCAAAGCGGCATTGGCCTGCAGCACCTTTGCTTTGCCATTAAGTGAGCTGGAGCGCATCAATCAAGACGAGTTGCTCTGGGAAAAACGTGTTTTGCAGTTTAAAGCCTATTTGGAGTGTTGGAACAAGCAGGGCGTGTTACCGATGCTACGCGCCATCATGCATGATTTTGAGCTACCGCAGCGCTTGGTGCAGCAGGTTAATGGTGAGCGCGCCCTGACCAATGTGCTGCACTTAGCTGAACTCTTGCAGCATGCCGCACGCGAATTGGATGGTCACTTTGCTTTGCTGCGCTATTTGCAAACCGCCTGTGCTGGCCAAGCCGAGAGTGCCCAAGAGCAAATTTTACGTTTAGAGAGTGATGAGTCATTGGTGCGCGTGGTGACCATCCATAAATCTAAAGGCTTGGAATACCCCTTAGTGTTTTTGCCCTTTATTTGTAACTTTCGAGCTCAAGACGGCAAACAGCCCTTTACCATTCAAGTCAACGACCAGCGCCAATTGATGCTGCATGCTGATAAAGATAGCCTAGCGCAAGCTGAAAACGAGCGCCTTGCTGAAGACTTACGCCTGCTTTATGTCGCTTTAACCCGCGCACGGCATGCCTGCTGGCTGGGGTTGGCAGACCTTAAAAAAGGCAATAATGCTGCATCACTGCTGCACCGCAGTGCCATCGGTTATCTATTAAACAATGGCCAAGTGCTGAGTAGCAGCCCAGCCTTAGTGCAATGGTTAGCGCCTTTTACACAAACAGAGGATGCCAACACAGCGCCAAGTTTAATCAGTCAGGTCAGCCCTATGCCTGAGAGCAACGAAGCCTGTGTGGACAACTCTGTTGGTGCATTTACCCCCGTCTGGCGCAGGGCCCAGCGCCGTACCCGCGAGCATTGGTGGATTGCCTCTTACAGTGCGTTGCGCATCAGCGCGCAGCCGCCTGACGGAGATATCTCAGCAGCTGAGCGTAGCCAAGACCTGGCACCACAGACACCGCTAGCGCAAAACATGAGTGATGATGAGCGCTATGATCCGAGCAGCGCTGCGCAAAGCAGCCTGATAACAAGCACGCAGCAGGGCATCCACCAATTCCCACGCGGCGCGAAGCCGGGTACCTTTTTACACAGCTTGCTCGAATGGGCAGCAGAGCAGGGCTTTGCCAGCACGCTTGCACAGCCGGAGCTGGCTGTGCAGTTTATTCAAACGCGCTGCGCCGCCTATGGCTATGAGGAGCACCAAGACATCCTATGGCCATGGCTGCGCGACTTTATACAGCATCCATTTGTTGTTGCAGGGCAGCCACTGCAGTTTAATCAGCTCAGTCATTATCAGGCCGAAATGGAGTTTTGGTTTACAGCCCATAATGCTGATACGCAGCGACTTGATCAGTCTGTGCGCCAATTTATTTTACCCGGTGCCGAGCGTCCGTACCTGCAGCAAGAGCGCCTCAACGGTATGTTTAAAGGTTTTATCGACTTGGTGTTGGAGCACCAAGGCCGTTATTACGTGGTCGACTATAAATCCAATTGGCTGGGTGATGAGGATGCTGATTACAGCGTAGAAGCCATGGATACTTGCGTGTTAACCCATCGTTATGACTTGCAATATGCCTTATACATTCTGGCTCTGCATCGACTGCTTAAATTGCGCATCGCCGATTACGATTACGACACCCATATGGGCGGTGCGCTGTATCTGTTTTTACGCGGCACGCAGAATGCCACACAAGGTTTGCATGCAACTCGTCCAGCGCGTGAATTGATTGAAAGTCTCGACTCACTGTTTAAATCCAATACGCAGGAGGCGCAATAAATGATTGAGCAAGGACAACTCTTTGTGGATGATGCACAGATCCCAGCCCCAGCGGACTCAAGCACAGTAGCATCCATCGATTATCTTGCCGAGCGTGACAACATGCTGCTGCTGTTAAATGCTTGGCAAGCGCTGGGCTGGATACGAGCGTTAGATGTAGCGCTGGCCAAGTTGCTGGCTCAGCTTGACCCACAAGCCGAGCCGCTGACATTGTTAGCCACAGCGTTGACCAGTCATCAACTCGGGCATGGACACACCTGTTTGGATATTCGCAGCGTATTGCGCGACCCAGACTTGGCGCTGTTATTGCCACCTGAAGGACAGGCTGCCAGCTCTGCGGATGTTTTACCCTCACAGCTGTTATGGCCTGTTAGCGAGCAGCGTTGGCTTGGCGCATTACACGCCAGCAGTTTACTGCATCAACCCGACCAAAGCGGGGCAGCACCGCTGGTGTTACTCAATGAGCGCTTATATTTGTATCGCTATTGGCAATATGAGAAAAGCGTGGCGCAGCATTTAGTGCAGCGTATTGATACCACCATGCCGTTAGCAGAGGATTTCCCCCGGCGGCTAACAGATTTATTTGATACACCATTAATCGTTGCAGGACAACGGCAAACAGATTGGCAAAAAGTAGCTTGTGCGATGGCGGCACAAGGTCAACTGACTATTATTACTGGCGGCCCAGGCACGGGTAAAACCACTACGGTAGTGCGCTTGTTGGCCTTATTGCAGCAAACCGCGCAGCAGACTTCACAGACCCTGCGCATTCAGCTGGCGGCGCCGACGGGAAAAGCAGCCGCACGCTTAACTGAATCCATCGGTCAGCAGGTTGAGTCGTTAGCTGTTGAGCCTGAGGTTAAAAAAAGCATCCCAACAGAAGTCACCACCTTGCATCGCTTGCTCGGCAGCTTACCCGGCACCCGCCACTTTCGCCATAACAGTCAGAACCCTTTAGTGGTCGATGTAGTGGTAATTGATGAAGCATCCATGATCGACTTAGAAATGATGCACAACGTTCTGCAAGCTTTGCCGCCCCATGCGCGTTTGATTTTGCTGGGCGATAAAGATCAGCTGGCCTCGGTCGAAGCAGGCTCGGTATTGGGTGATTTGTGCGCAGATGCTGAGTTAGGCTATTACACCCCGCAGACTCAACAGCGTCTTGAACAGTTGTGCAATGAACAACTTCACGCAGAACCTTGGTCTGTCGGCGATGCCACTGAACACCGTTTAGCACAGCGCACCGTGATGCTGCGTCACTCGCGACGTTTTGGTGCGCACTCAGGTATCGGGCAACTGGCCCGCGCAGTCAATCAAGGTGACGCTAAGAGCGCTTGGCAGTTACTGCAGTCGCCAGCGCATGATCTCAGTTATATGTTGATGAAAGACAACAGCGCAGCGGTCTTGGATGATGTGCTAATACAGGGTGCTACGCAGATCGGCGAAGCCACAAGCAGCGCCGGTTATGGCTATTATTTGAGCGTATTGCAAGCACAGCGTCCATCACTGCGGCAGCCGCTAAGTCAGCCCTGCTGGCAGCAGTGGGCCAGCACTGTGCTGGAAGCCTTTGATCAATTCCGCTTACTCTGTGCTTTGCGTAAAGGTGACTTTGGTGTTGTTGGTTTAAATCAACGTATCGCGCAAGCACTGCTTAACCAAGGCCTGATTACTAGCGCCGAAGGCTGGTATGAAGGCCGTCCGGTGCTGGTCACGCAAAATGACTACAGCCTTGGCTTAATGAATGGTGATATTGGCATTGCCTTGCTACTACCTAATATAGAAGCCTCCACACAGGATGGAGAGGAGGAGCAGGTGCTGCGTGTGGTCTTCGCTCGCAATGATGGACAAGAGGGCGTGCGCTACATCCTGCCAAGTCGCTTAACCGCTGTGGAAACAGTTTTTGCCATGACCGTGCATAAATCGCAGGGCTCAGAGTTTACCCACACCGCATTAATTTTACCCGATCGCCTTAACCCGGTATTAACCAAAGAACTGCTCTATACCGGGATTACTCGAGCAAGAAATAAATTCACTTTGATTGAAAGCCAGACTGGTATTTTCACTGCCGCTGTGCAGCGTAAAGTTGAACGTACCAGTGGCTTACATCGGGCGGTAAAAGCGATAAAAATCTAAGGCTGAGCGATAAAACGCTTTAATAGCATTGATTTAGGTCATCAGCTTACAATAAATAGCGGCCTAGTATATATTTGATAATAATCAATAAAAGTTGATATTTTACTAATTAGAACCAAAAAAGGGAAAGAGGTGAGAATGAAAAAATTTCATCGTATGACTCTAACTGCCGCAACCTTATGCTTAGCAATAACATCGGTTTATGCGTTAGAAGGGGATGCTAAAGCTGGGGAGCAAGCCGCTGCAATGTGCGTGGCTTGTCACCAAGCCGATGGTTCAGGAATGAATATACCCGGTGGTGAATCATGGCCGAGCATCGCTGGTTTAAATGCTGAATATTTGTACAAACAAAAGAAAGATGTTGTTGATGGGGCACGTAATAGCCCAACCATGATGCCCTTCCTCTCGATGTTGGATGACCAGCAGTATAGAGATGTCTCTGTGTACTACAGCCAGCTGCCAGCCGCCCAAGGAGCATTTGATCCAGAAGCCACAGAAGATGAGTTGGCCCACGGTAAAAAGCTCGCAACTGAAGGTGATTGGGATCGCTATATCGTGCCCTGCAGTAGCTGCCATG
>CAYLOI010000002.1:0-153593 GCA_964385265.1 uncultured Thiopseudomonas sp. | reverse complement strand
TAGTGGGGCGCTTGTCCTTGTTCGACAAAACACAGCGCACCAATACGACTGTGAATCTGTTGCGAAAAGCTCAACATTTCACTGATACAGTTGGCATTAAGACGCCGCTGGTCGCGCTGCATGATTTATAGGCAGAGACAGCGCTGCAAGCAAGGCTGGGCGTAGCAGCCTGCGCTTAGCCTTTGAGTTGCTCCAACAACGCCTCATCGTCAAGCTCGATGCCCCAGCCATTTCGATGCACCAACTCTTCTAGTGGCAAGCGTGAGCGCCAACCTTTGCGTTCCAGTTCAGGTTGATCAAAAAACTCGCTGACGTAGCCCATGCATAAATAGGCGAGCGGATAAACGTGATCGGGCAGCTTGAGAATATTGGTCAGCGTGTCTTGATCGAGAATACTCACCCAACCGATGCCAATCCCTTCTGCGCGCGCTGCTAGCCACAGATTTTGTACCGCCAAGCAGGTGCTGAATAGATCCATCTCGACAATCGAGTTGCGCCCCAACACATGAGTGCCGCCACGACTTCGATCGCAAGTGATGCACAGGTTCAGTGGGCTTTCGGTAATGCCTTGCAGTTTCAGGTTGCGGTAGGTGTGTTGGCGCTCACCGCTGTAGTTTTCTGCGGCTTTGGCGTTTTCTTCATCGAAACTGGCCAGCACCTGCTGACGTACCTCGGGGCTGTCGATCAGAATAAAGTCCCAGGGCTGCATAAAACCGACTGACGGCGCATGGTGCGCGGCTTTCAGTAGTCGGGCCAAGACTGGGCGGGGAATGGGGTCAGGCAGAAACTGCGAGCGTACATCGCGGCGTTCATAAATAGCACGATAGAGGCCGGCGCGTTCATCGTCGCTGAATGGGCGGTTGTGATCAGTCATGGGCGTTTAATTGCTCCAGAAACAGTGGTTGATGCGTTCAGTCCCAGCAGATCACGCAGCCAGTCGGTATCTAGGTGTTGCTCTACTTGATCGGCGAGTCGATCAAGCTGCTCAAGACGATGCTGCTGATAGTCCACCGCGTTACCTGAGTGATCGAGTCCCGCCCATTGCAATAAAGCGTCGCACGCTGCGGGCATGTCAAAAATACCGTGCACATAACTACCGGCAATTTGCTTGTCCGCGCTGATGGCACCTTCGTTGCTGCCATTGATAGAGGCCAGTGGCTGCAACAGTGCAGCGCCTTGACTGACACCATTGTGCATTTCATAACCGCTAAAGGCCACGCCCATTGTGGATTTTTCCGCAGGCAGGTGCAGAGTGCCATGTACCTCTTTCAGTTGTTTGCCGGCCACCATCGTGGTGGTCATGGCCAAGAGACCCAGCCCGACGCTGCTGCCCGCGTCACCTTCTAACCCGCTGGGGTCGTCCACGCGTTCGCCGAGCATCTGAAAGCCGCCACAGATACCAAACAGTTTGCCGCCGTAGCGTAAATGCTTGTCGATGGCCTGTGACCAACCTTGTGTGTGTAACCAGGCCAGATCGGCGCGGGTGCTTTTGCTGCCGGGCAGAATAATTAGATCGGCGGGCGGAATAGTTTGACCCGGACCTATGAATTGCAGATTGACCCCGGGATGCAGGCGTAACGGATCAAAGTCGTTGTGGTTACTGATGCGCGGTAAGACCGGCACGATCACATTGAGCGCGCCGGCTTCGCTGGTGCCGCTGCTGCCAATGCTGTCTTCAGAGTCGATTACCAAGCCATGCAGATACGGTAATACGCCAAGCACCGGTTTACCGGTATGTTCCGTGAGCCAGTCCAGTCCCGGCTCTAGTAAACCAATATCGCCGCGAAAACGGTTGATGATAAAACCTTGGGTGCGTGCTTGCTCGCTCTTAGAGATCAGCTCAAGCGTGCCCACCAGTTGCGCGAACACACCGCCGCGCTCAATATCGCCGACTAGCAGCACTGGGCAATCGGCTGCTTCGGCAAAGCCCATATTGGCGATGTCGTTGGCGCGAAGATTAATCTCCGCTGGGCTGCCAGCACCCTCGGCGATGATCACATCGTAACGTTCGCTCAGTGCGTGCCAGGCCGCCATCACTGACTGCATGGCTTCGGCTTTATAGGCGTGGTAATCCAGCGCATCCATGTTGCCGTAGACCTGTCCGCGTAGAATCACCTGAGCGCCACAGTCACTTTGTGGTTTGAGCAGCACAGGATTCATATCGCTGTGTGGTTCAAGGCCGCAGGCCAAAGCGTGCAGTGCTGTCGAGCGCCCGATCTCACCACCGTCCACAGTGACTGCACTATTGAGTGCCATGTTCTGCGGTTTGAAGGGTGCTACCGACACACCCTGGCGTGCCAGCCAACGACAGAGGGCAGCGACCACCGTGGTTTTACCGGCATCGGAGGTGGTGCCCTGAATCATCAGTGTGATCATTTACAGTTCAACACCTTTCTGCGCTTTGATGCCCTGATCTTTAAAGGCGTGCTTGACTGCGCGCATATCGGTGACGGTGTCGGCGATATCGATCAGCTCCTGCGGGGCGTTACGACCGGTGACCACCACGTGCTGCATCTCGGGACGTGCCTGCAGGTCATCCAGAACGCGGTCCAAATCAATGTAGTCGTATTTCAGGGCAATATTGAGTTCGTCCAGTAAAATCAGATCATAGCTGTCATCTTTCAGCATGCCGGCAACAATGTCCCAAGCGGCGTTGGCGGAGGCGGCATCCTGCTCACGGTCCTGCGTCTCCCAGGTGTAGCCTTGGCCCATGACGTGATAATCCACATTGGGCAGCTTGCTGAAGAATGCTTGCTCACCGGTGCTGAAGGCTCCCTTAATGAACTGCACAATGCCGACTTTCATGCCGTGCCCCAGCGCTCGCGCCACCATGCCAAAGCCGGAGCTGCTTTTACCTTTGCCAGGACCGGTCAGAACCAGCAAGATGCCTTGCTCTTTATCGGCGTTGGCAATGCGCTTTTGCATGATTTTTTGTTTAGCGGCCATACGTTTGGCGTGGCGCTCGGGGTCTTTAACACCTTTACTCATGGGGATTCTCCTTGTTGTTTTGGAATGCGAGTGGCTCGCCCTTGAAAATAGCGGCAATCAGCGCTGGTGCAGAGGGGAAGTAACTGTAAAAGAAACTGGCCATCAGCCCTTTATTGCAGAACACGGCCTCAGCGCCAGTGCCCGCCTGTTTGTGCGTATGGGTTGTGGGTTGCCACGTTGTTTCCAAGCTGGAGCGATGAAAGGTATGGCCTCTTATTTGATCGTTGCCTGCAGCTAAGCTGTGCAAGCCAATACCTTGCAGGCGTTTTGCGATGGCTGCGCGACCTGGGATCAGCCCTAACAGCGGGTAGACAACGCCATCCTTATCCACCAATTCTTCAGCACAGGCCATCAGGCTGCCACCTTCTGCCAGTATCGGCTTGCCGGCTTGATAAAAGGCACGAATCGCCTCCAGCATGGGCGCGTTGTTTGCCAAAGTGCTGGCGTGGAGTTCGCAGTAACCACCGGGCAGCCACAGGGCATCGACTGGTGGCAGCTGTGAATCGAGCAGAGGGGAGAAATAATCCAGTTGCGCGCCCATGGCCAGCAGTAACTCGGTGTTGGCGCGATAAATAAAGTTGAAGGCGGCATCACGCGCAATGGCAATCCGCACACCGGCCAGTAGTGGCTTTGCTGCCGCAGTTGACTCAACGGCTGCGATCATCACTGCTTTGGGCAACTGCTCAAGGCCTGCGTCTTTGAGCACTTGCGCCGCATCATCCAGTTGCTGATCAAGGTTGCCCAACTCTGACGGTTGCATCAGACCAAGGTGTCGATCTGGAATGTGCATGGCCTCATTTCTGGGAATCGCGCCTAACAGACTGATACCGGCAGGCAGTCTCTCTTTGAGCATGTCAGCATGGCGCGGGCTGCCGATTTTATTGGCAATCACCTCATACACAGGCAGTTGCGGATCAAAACTTGCGAGCCCTAACACCAGTGCGCTAAAGGTTTGTGCCATACCGCTAGCATCGATCACTGGCAAGGCGGGAATGCCCATCAACTTGGCTAGATCAGCACTGGATGGATCGCCATCGAACAGGCCCATCGAGCCTTCAATCAAAATCAGGTCAGCATCTTTTGCCGCCTCAGCCAAACGCCAGCGACACTCGTCTTCTCCGGTCATCCACGGGTGCAATTGATACACCGGATGCCCGGATGCAATCTCCAGTACCATTGGATCAAGAAAGTCTGGGCCGTGTTTGAAAATGCGCACTGTGCGCCCAGCATTGCGGTGCAGGCGGGCCAAGGCGGCTGTCACCATCGATTTTCCCTGTCCAGAGGCGAGGGCAGTAATCATCACTGCCGGCACAGATAAAGTCATAGGTTCACCCTTTTTATCATTATCAGTCGGGGCACACGGGGATAAACATTGGCGTTCCATCTGCCTCTACAGTGATCAGTTTTTGCTTATACAGTTGCTCAAGTGCAGAGGGGATTAGCATCGTAGAAGCAGGGCCCCAGCAGGCATCACCGTTGCTATACAGCAGTAACACGTGGCTGCACCAACGTGCGGCTAGGTTCAGGTCGTGCAAGCACATAAATACGGTTTTGCCTAAGGCTGCCTGACTTCTCAGCAGGCTCATAACTTTGACCTGATGATGCAAGTCCAGATGGTTGGTTGGCTCATCGAGCAACCAAATGTTGGGGTCTTGGGTCATTAAAGTGGCAATCGCGACGCGCTGGCGTTCGCCGCCGGATAACGTACTTAGCAAGCGCTCAGATAAATGATCAACATCCAGTTCGGCTAAAGCCTGTTGTGCGCGTGTTTGGTCTTCAGCCTGCTCACTTTGCCAAGGCGACAGCCAAGGGTGGCGGCCGATTAGCGCCGTTTCCATGACTGTTGCCGGAAAGCTGTCTTGACGCTCCTGAAATACCAAACCTAAACGCTGCGCAATAGCGCGGCGTTTTAACTCGGCTAAGGGCACGTCGTTTAAGGTGATCTGGCCACTGCGTGCGGCCAGTAATCCTGCCAATGTATGCAGTAATGTGGTTTTGCCTGCACCATTGGGGCCGAGTACGCCCCAGATTTGGCCTGATTCAATCCTCATATTTAGAGGAAAACCGTCCGCTCTGTTCGGTACATTGATGATCAAGTCGCGGGTCTGCAGAGTACTCATCAACGGCTCCGGTGCAGTAAATACAGGAAAGTCGGTACGCCCAGTAGCGCCGTAATCACACCGACCGGCAGCTGCTCAGGCGCAATCACCGTGCGCGCCAAGGTATCAGCGAGAACCAGTAAAGTGCCGCCGGCCAGCGCACTGGCTGGCAAAATAATACGTTGATCGTTACCTAGCACCAGTCGCAACATATGCGGCACAATCAAACCGACAAAACCGATACTGCCAGCGGTGGTCACGGCTGTTGCGGTGAGCAGGCTGGCGAGGAGGTAAATGGTCCATTCCAGCGGTCGCACCGATACCCCCAGCGCTGCAGCTTGCATGGAGCCGCGCGCCAATACATTCAGGTTACGGGCGAGCGGCATAATGATCAGGATGGCTAATATCAGTACCAGCATTGCCGGCCAAGGTGTACGGGCGTAGGACACATCGCCCATCAGCCAATACAACATACCGGGCAGTTTGTAAGATGGCGTCAGTGCCAGCATCAGGGTAATCACAGCGCCCCAACCGGCGGCCACCACCACACCGGTCAGCAGCAGGCGTGAGGCAGTCCAGCTGCCAGTGCCATGCGCCAGACCAAACACCAGCAGCATGGCCAACATGGCTCCAGCAAAGGCTGAGCCAGAGATCAGCAACGCGCCCATGCCGGTCAACATGGCCAGCAGTGCGCCTACCGCAGCACCGCCGGATAAACCCAGCACGTAAGGATCAGCAAGAGGATTACGCAATAGTACTTGCATCAGCGCACCGGCTACGGCTAATAAACCGCCAGTAGCAAAGGCGGCAAGGGTGCGCGGCAGGCGCAGCTCCCAGACGAGGGTGTGATGCAGCATGCTGCCTTCGCTTTGCATCACCGCCCAGAGTTCGGCAGGTGAGATGGTTACACTGCCGATGGCCAGAGCCAATACAACAGCCAGTAGAGCAATACCACTGAGAACCAGTAAAGAGCGAATCATCGGGCGCGGACCTGTATCAGTAAAAGCCCATCAGTAGTATCAGCGTGCACGGGCAATATCCAATTTTTGGCAAATGTCGCGACTGGCCTCAAGCAGCCTAGGTGTTGGTCGTGAGATCGGCGATGCAGGTACATAAAATAGGTTGTTTTTAGCGATTGCAGTCATCCCTTGGTAGTTTTTCCAATGATCAAGTTGGTCATCACTGGCGCCTTCAACACTGCCGGTCAGAATGACATGCGGATCTGCCTCCAGCACAACCTCTGGGCTGATCCGTGGCACCAAACGCGGCATGTCAGCAAACACATTCACACCGCCGCATAATTGCAGCACTTTGCCAATCAAGTGTTCGTTGTTGACGGTCATCAGCGGCGTCTCCCACACCTGATAAAACACTGGTATCGGTTCAGCGTTACGGTACTGCTCTGCGATTGCAGCCATACCGGCGCGAAAACGTTCCGCTTCGGCAAAGCCTTGTTGCTCTGTGCCGGTCAGCATGGAGAGGCGTTCAATAGCGCTCGACACGCCCTCAAAAGTGCGTGGCTCGATGGCAAACATGGGCAGGCCAAGTTCTTGCAGCAGTTCCATCTGTGCCGCTGGATTACCTGTAACCCAAGTCACTACTAGATCAGGCTTGAGCGCTAGCAGGGCTTCCACATCGATTCGGGTGTGATTGCCAACCAAGGGCAGCGTGCGCGCGGCAGGCGGGTAATCACTGTGATTAACCCCCGCCACTACATTGTCACCGGCACCCGCGGCAAAGGTCAGTTCCGTTGCGCCGGGCGATAAAGTGGCGATGCGTTTGGCTGGAGTTGTTATACACAACTCCTTGCCCGCGTCATCTACCGCACAGCGTTGCGTCGCGCTAGCTGCGAGCGGGTAGGTTGCAGCCCCTAACAGTAATCCTAGGGCAAACTTGAAACTGAGCCAGCGCGAATGCATGCTTTTACTTCCTGCTTTGCGGTGTATTAAAGGTCGTAACGGACCGTCATCATACCGGTGCGGCCGGCGGCGATGTAGTTAAGGTCTTTAGATTTTTTAGCTGTTGAATATTGTTTGTCGAGTACGTTGGCTAGGGTTAGACGCGTGCTCCAGTTCGGTGCAAAGTTCCAGCCCGCGCGCAGATCCAAGGTCGCGAAGCCGCCCAGTTTGTTTTTGTTATCGACATCATCGTAGCGGTCACCTTCTGCAATCACCGAGCCACCCAAGACAAACTGGCCAATGGTTTTATCCACATCAACACGAGCCGTTCGTTTAGTGAGGCGTCGCAATTGCTTACCGGTTTCACGATCTTCCGGATCCATATAAGTCAGTGCGATGGCCGTGCGCCAGCCGTTGTGTTGATAGCCGCCTGCCAACTCTATTCCGCGCATACGTGCTTTATTAACGTTGACTGGAGTGCTGAAAACTCCAACAGATTGTGTGCTAATTAAATCATCAACATCCATTTGATACACGGCTAGATCCCAGAACAATTTTTCATAATTGCCGCTGGCACCTAATTCAAAGGTTTCTGACTGCTCAGGTTTGAGATCAGGATTGCCTCGATAGCTCTTGGGTGTCGAAGCTGGGTAATACAGGTTGTTAAAAGTAGGCGCGCGAAAAGCTGTACCGTAACTGGCGCGAATGCGGTGCCGGCTATCAAGGCTATAGCCTAATGCCAGACCGCCTGTTTCTTTAGTGCCGTATGCTTGGTTGTCATCGCTGCGCAAACTTAACTGTGCATCAACCGCAGCAAAGTTCATCCGTAGCTGGCTGAAAACTGCTTTATTGGTTCTGCTGGTTTCGTTGTAGATTTGCGAGCTGTTAACTTTGTCCTGCTGGAACTCAGCACCAGCAACCAGTTCGTAGTTGCTGTAAGAAAAAGTGTTTTCCCAGCGAGCTTGGCGCAGGTGCGTATTGTAATAACTGGTTTTTTTAGAGAATGATTTTTCATCATCGCGCGATTCAGACAGCTGAATACCGCTGCGCCAATAGTCATTCACTGGCACGGTCAGCCCAAGGCCGATAGTGCGGATGGTGTAATCGGTGTTGCCACCTTCGTACTCAGTGTTGCCTTGCGATTGCAGCAGCATAGCGCTGGCTTCAGCGCCGTTATCAAAGTCATGCACAATTCGACCCAGTCCAGCGGTATTGCGAAAAGCTCTGTCGTCACCGTCCTCAACAATGGCGGTACCGTCTGTTTCTTTATGCAGTCCACTTAAGCTAAAGCGGGTATTGCCCGCCGTGCCTGAAAGTCCTGCACTGGTTTTCTGTGTGCCAAAGTTTCCTGCGCCTGTTTCTACCCAGCCGCGCTGACCGTGCTTCGGGTCCAGAGTAAAGGCTTGTACTACACCGCCCATTGCATCTGCACCGTACAGCGAGCTGCGTGGGCCGCGCACCACTTCCACGCGCTGAATGAGATCGGTTGGAATAAACTGCCAGGGTGCGCCACCGCCGGTTGCCGAGTGTACTTTCACCCCGTCAAGCAAAAAAACTGTACCGGCATTCTGAATGCCACGGATATTGACACTGGTTGTTTTGCCAAAAGAGCCATTACCTGTGACGTTAATACCTGGTTGACCGCGCAAAAGCTCAGTAAAATCAGTCGGCGCTTTGCGGCGAATTTCTTCTTCGTCAATCACTGTAATGGAGGCTAGGCTCTCTCCCACGGTTTTCGCGCCGTAGGTTCCAGTGACCACAATAGGGTCTAATTGCGCAAGTTGACGTTCTTGGCTTGCGGCAATAGCCGGCGGACTTAAGGCAAAAGGAATCATCAAACTACTGATGATGAGGCGGGACACTTTCATAAAACTCACTCACAGAACACACCACACTCACCCGTATGGCTTATTGTAAAGGTGCTGCGCAGAGAGTGATTCGGGCCAAGGGTCAGGCCAGATTGTTATAAAGGTGGGGAAAATCCGTAAGGCAGGTCGGTGTTTACCCACCGCAACTGCCCTCCGCAGCGTTCGGTGTGCTTACAGGCCGGTCTCCGGACTTATGAGTTTATACTGCTGAACGGGGCAAACCTTCCCATGCTGACGCACAGTGGTATCTATCTTCGCCGTTCACTCACTTACCGTTGCGGGGGCAGTGCCGGATTTTAACCGGCTTCCCGTTTCACTGTTATGACGATTATAAAAGCATAACAACACCTGAAAACGCTGGCGCAGGCTAACAAGGTGCTGTTGAACGGTCAATGCTTAATCAGCAATCTTTGCAATTAATGCCGTCTCAAGTTGTTGCCATTGCTGCTCATCTGCAGCCAAGCCAAAACGCAGCATATCCGGCTGCTGAAAAACTCTGACCAGTACGCCTTGTGCAGCCAAGCGCTCGGCCAGTATTACTGGCGCGTCAGTTTTAACTGTTTGAAACAGCGCAGTGCCGCCCAGCAGCGTGAGTCCCGCTGCCTGCAATATATCCGCCAATCTCTGGGCATCCCGCTGCAATCGAACGCGGGTCTGCGCTTGCCATTGTGTATCCAGTAGCGCATGCGCCATCACGTAACGACTGGGGCCGCTCAGTGACCACGGGCCGAGCAGTCGGCGCAAAGGTTTAGCCACGCTAGCGTCTGTCAGTACCGCACCGGCGCGCACACCGGCCAGACCATAAAACTTGCCCAGCGAGCGCAGAATGATCAAGCCCTGCAGTCCGGCGTGGGCACTTAGGCTAAATTGCGGCGTAGCATCCATAAAAGCCTCATCCACAATCAACCAACCACCGCGCTTGTGTAGGCGCTTATGCCAACGCAGCAGAGTGGCGGGCGGGATCAGTTCGCCGCTGGGGTTGTTGGGGTTGATCCACACCAGCACGTCCAATTCATCAAGCCAGCGTTCACCGTCATCCGTAGCGCCTGAGTGAGTTTGCGCCGAATCGAGTGAGACGATACGGTGACCGGCCTGCCGCCAGCTGTATTCATGTTCGCGATAACCGATGCTCGGTATGCCCACGCGGCAAGGTTTGCGCAAACGCGGTAGCGCCATGATAGCGGCTTGGCTACCGGCCACCGGCTCACAGTGTGCGCTGGCAGGAGCGCCAAGTTGCTGGCCAATAATATCATTCAGTCCGTCATCCGCTTCTGGCAGCCTTTGCCAGACCTGTGCGGGTATCGCTGGCACTGGCCAGCCTACAGGATTGATACCTGTGGATAGATCCAACCACTGCTCGAGGGGAATCCCCCAGCGTTTAACGGCTTGATTCAGGCGTCCTCCATGCTCCGGCATCATGCTTGAATCCCCAGTGCAGCAAGCACTACGCTCAACAGCAAGATGACGCCCAGCCACAGGCCAACACCCTGTCGCACCAGTCGGATTGCTGCCTCGATGCTTGTCGCGTCTGCTGTCTGACGCCCACCAAGCAATGGGCGCTGTTTGATTCCAGTGGCATAAGGCGATGGTCCGCCGAGCTGGACATTCAAAGCCCCGGCGCCTGCTGCCATGACTGGGCCAGCATTGGGGCTGTCCCACTGCGGTGCTTGGGTGCGCCAACACTCAAGCGCTAGTTTGCGGTTGCCCAGTAGCACGTAGCTGAGGGCGGTCAGACGGGCTGGCAACCAGCCTAAAATATCATCCAGTCGTGCCGCTGCTCGGCCAAAATATAGAAAGCGCGGGCTACGATAACCCCACATGGCATCCAGCGTATTAACCATCCGGTGCAGCACCACGCCAGGAATACCAGCGATTAAAAACCAGAACAGACTAGCAAACACAGCATCGGCGCCGTTTTCTAGGATTGATTCAGTCGCGGCAGCAGCGATGCCTTGCTCATCCAGAGCGCTGGCCTGGCGGCTGACAATACGGCTGACCTGGTCGCGGGCGTTTGTCAGATCGTCGCGGCGTAGCGGGTTGGCGACGGCCTGTCCATGTTCGCTCAGCCCTCTGAGTGAGAGTGCCAGCCAGAGCGCTAGGGCCTGAGCCAAGATCAGCCACAGCCCACTGAGTGCAGCAGATATCCAGATCGCCACGGCCAATATCGGCAGGGTTACGAGCAGCAGCGCGGCGATACCGGCCAGCACACTTCGCCAAGGTTGGGCTGGGGTGGTGTTGCATTTCTTTTCCACGGCGCTGACGATTCGGCCAAAGCCGACCAGCGGGTGAAAGCGGCGCGGCTCTCCCAGCAAAAGATCAAGCAACAGGGCTAGCGCGCAAACAATAAAAGGGGCCAATAGCAGCACTGATTTTCCCTAATGAAAATTTTAATGCGAGCAAGCCTACCTGATTGCAGCCCATTGGAGTACGACTTTGCGCGCCTGTAATAAACCTGCACCTAGGTGCATCTGATTCAGTCGTGGAAAACTTAGAGCGCAAAAAAAGTGACAAAACATACCCCCCGGCCAAGTCCATAAAAACTGCTATGAAAGCATCAAGATTGAGCAGGGTGCTATGCACTGAACCACTGAACCGTAGACAGCCACGACTACTCTTTGCTGGCGCTGGAGTCCTTTAATAGCAGAGGCAGTCCGGCCACAGCCATCACGACATACTGACAGCGCTGCGCTAATGCTTGGTTGAGCCAGCCCAGCTCATCGCAGAACTGCCGTGTTAACGGATCCATGCCGATGGTTCCCAATCCGGTTTCGTTGCTGACAATAATCAGGGGCCCAGGGTAGCGCTCAATTTGCTCTAGGAAATCATTGCGCTGTATCTGCAATTGCTCATTGCCGGCGTGCAGCAGATTGCTGAGCCACAAACTCATGCAGTCAATCAGCAGACAAGGTGCCGGACTGTGTTGCCCGTGCTCCTGTAAAACTCTGCCCAGGTTCAGCGGTTCTTCCACCAAGCCCCACGCTGGTGGTCGGATGGCTTGGTGTCGGCTAATCCGGCTGGCCATTTCATCATCGCCTGCAGTCGCTGTGGCCACATATACCACTGGCTGCTGCTGGGCCATGGCCTGGGCTTCTGCTAATCCGGTTTTGCCGGAGCGTATGCCACCCAGTACTAACCTGTGATATGTGTTTGTGACCATTTGCGACTCCAAGGGGTTGATTACTATTGGGTTTAACCGCAAAGCAACAAGGGGTTGTAAGAGGTGGCTATTATCCAACTTTTAAGTGAGGCCGTGTTTACAGCTTCCCAATTAGGTCACACAGACTCATGTCTGATTTTTGAGCAGCGCTTTAAAAACTGGGGATGGCATAACAGCATCAGTTTACAGCACAACGCCAGCCTGCTGAATATCGGCAAGACGTGCTGGGCCAATCCCTTTAATCGCGGTGAGTTGCGAGAGGTCGGTGATGGGGCGTAGTGTCAGAATGTCGAGTGCGCGATCGAAGCCAATATGTGGCAATGTCTGCAATTGCTCAAATGAAGCTGTATTAAGGTTGATCCGACCGTTTTGCCCAACTGAGTGATTAGCGAATGCCTGCTGCGTTGCTGGCCTGAACTCTGCAATATCGGGGCTGTTGGCGTTATCAGCGCTGTCCGGCGTATTGGACTCTGGCACCTGCGGCTCTGCAACTTCAAAGTGCAACTGAGCAAAGTCTGCGAAAATTTGCACTAACTGTTCTTGCAGTACTGTGCGCTCAGCCAATGCCACTATCCAATCATCCGTATTCAGTAAAGCCTCTGCGCAAGCTTCTGGAGTAAAGGTCAGAGCGAACTGTTGAGCGAGCAGGGCAGTGATGGCCTGAGGCTCGGCGCTGATTTGATCTGGGTTCTGGCTACGCACCAACTCTAAACGCTGCGCCACCCTATTAAGCTGTTCAGCAGTGACATCCAGCGCTGGCGCACAATGGCTGGTTTTGATCTGTTGCTGGTAGCGCAGTTGTATGCGAACAGCAGCTTCTTGCGCGGTTATGCCGCGGCCCCAGCCGGTCAGTACTAACAGCAGCGCGGCACGCAGTTGCGGTTGCGTCCATTGGTTAATCGCAGGATCAAACAGCTGCTCAGTACGGTTCAGGTAAGTGCTGATTTTGCGATTGCGTTGCTGCTGTAGTGCCGCATTAAATCGTTGCGCTAGGCTGCTAACCCAACTCAGCAGTCCTGCCACTAGACTGCCAGCGCCGCGCAATATAAAGCTCAATACCTGCCAGCACAGTTGCAAGCCCAGAGCGAGAGCCATGAACAGCATATAAGCCAACTGAATATTGGCAGCTTTTTTGCCGCGCAATTGCACGCCGGCGATTTTTACCGAGGAGCGGTTGGGCTTAATCCAGTTAAAGGTCCCTAGCGGATTGCGCGTTGATACGCTCATTCCCGTTTTGGATAGGTTAAGGCGCGTGGGTCCACGGCCATAGCGTCCACGCAGTACAAAGCGACCGTTCTGTAACGCGACTTGTGTGCCTTTGCTGATGCCAGTGGAAACCCGCAGCCCGTGTTTGCTATTGGCAGTTAAGGTCACTCCAGCAGCTTTTGCCTGGGTGCGTAAAGCAACACCACCGGTACGGCTGATGCGCAGATTTTTCCCGCGATGCTCAATACGCCGTTGCTTGCCGTACTTGTCCTTTTTACCTAAGTTGAAAAAAGCCATAGTCTGTTTTGATCTTTTCTAGTAAGTGGCCAATGCAGTAAAAACTCTGCGTTGTGTACGCCAGCCTTTCTCAGCGCTACCGCAATCACACTTAAGCCGAATTATTCTGCCCGCTTGCCTCGCGTTCGGCTTGCTTGCGCTTCAAATCGCTAAATTCTTCATAGTGACTGTACGCGGCCTTGGCCACGACGACCAAGCCAACCAAGGCTAAAATATTTCTAATCATCATAATGCTCCTGCTGCTTTATCGAGTTAATGCACAGCGCACTGCTGGTATTCATTAATGAGCATACAGCTTAAATCAAACCTGCGACAAACTGCGTCGTTGATACGAATTTGCATACAGGATCTGCTTTTGTACGCATCCGTCACTTGCAAAGTCACGTACAAAGTCCCTCTGCACGAAAGGGCCACGCACGACCATAGGATCACTGATCAAGGTGCTCAGAGAGGCGCCTTGGTGGCGTGGGCTATACCCAAAAATGCAGTCTGGCCATCCAATAGATGCCGGCCGGAACTTACAAAAAATACTGCCTTGCTAATCATGCGACAGCTGCTGTCGCATCACTGCCGTACAACTAGCCTACGCCAATCTGATCAAGGAATACCTTATGGCTTTTCCCCCGCGTCCGTTTAACTTGCGTTGCCGAATTTGTGACTGGACTATCCATTGTCGCCCCACCAGCGACTGCTTCACCCCTGATGAAGTCGCCATGCGTTGTCAGCGTTGTGGCAGTGTTGATTTAGAAGGTGAATACGGTAAACATCTGCGTGTTAAAGCTTTCTTGAGAACCCACTTCGGCCTGTAATGGCGTAGTGCTGACCAGCACCAGAAGCCTCTGCTAATTTATTTATTTATCGCGTAACCCGCTTGGTTGAACAATATATAAAAATGGATTTTTTTGTTGGTGGCGCAAACCTAAGGCTGGTCGAAGAAAAAAGCCAAGCAGAAAATAGCTAAAATAAAAGAGTCAAAATCAGTATCTACAAAAAACCGCCCCAGTGGGGCGGTTTGCTTTGAAGGGAAGGGGTTTATTTAACATTAAGCTTGCGGCTGTTTTCCACAGCTTTGCGCTTAGGTAAAACCAAATGCAGTAAGCCTTCTTCGTAGCTGGCTTGTGCA
Organism: uncultured Thiopseudomonas sp.; assembly: GCA_964385265.1. Taxonomy (GTDB): domain Bacteria; phylum Pseudomonadota; class Gammaproteobacteria; order Pseudomonadales; family Pseudomonadaceae; genus Denitrificimonas. The sequence continues at coordinate 138,957 of CAYLOI010000002.1, read as the reverse complement.
TTCTCTAAGTCGATCTCAGTTGGCAGTTCAAAGCGGCGTGAAACACTGCCATAGTAGCGTTCGCTACGCAGGTTGCGGCTGCCTTCACCAGAGCTGTTCTTCTGTTGAATTTCCGCCTTGATACTGACCACCGCGCCATCAATATCCACGTGGATATCTTCTTTTTTAACGCCAGGTAACTCCGCCTGTACGTTGTATACGTCACCTGCCTCTTCAATATCGACCTTGATACCTTGTGGTAGTGGGTCGCCGTGCAGAGGTTTGATGTAAAAGCCGCCCAGATCGCCCATCAATTCATCGAACAGTCGGCTACGTGTAGGAAACATACTCATCTCTATTCTCCTTTTGGGTTTTGCTATATATAAATATATAAGGATGAATAGTTGCATTTCAAGGGCTAGATAATGGTGAACATGAATTGCCTAAACAATGACCAAAACCAGCAACTTAATGATAGGTTTTAAACTTGTACGGGAAAGTTAATTGGCGCTGTATAGCTACAGGAAAAGTTTTTTATTCGTGCAGAGCCTGATCCTCACAGGCTCGAGCCTGCTAGATATTGCTTAGTCATTGCTCAGCAGCACAGACACGGTTACGGCCAAGGGCTTTGGCTTGATACAAAGCCTTATCGGCTCGATTAAGAGCGGTATCTATTGATTCCATCAGCGCAATATTGATCTCTGCGAAGCCGATACTTACGGTGATTTGAATAGTCAGTTCATCGTTTATTTTAACGCTATGTTTTTCTACCGCCTGCCGAATACGTTCTGCGCACTCATAGGCTTTGCTGTGGTCTGCACCGGGCAGTAATATCACGAATTCCTCACCGCCAAATCGAGCGATCAGATCATTGTCTCGACTGCAGTGCTGGAAAACACTTGCCACAGCGATTAATACTAAATCGCCAACGTTGTGACCGTAGGTGTCATTGACTCGCTTGAAGTGATCAATATCGATGGTCATCACTGACAAGGCTGTTGCATTTGCTTTTGCTTTTTCGATCTTATAGCGGCCCTCAGCAATGAAATAGCGGCGGTTATACAGTTGTGTGAGCGGATCGGTAGAGGCTTGTTTTTTCAGCTCGTCTTGTTTGGAGCGTATATCTTCGAGAATTTTTATCCGATGCGAAATAATAAAGGCCAAGGTCAGTGCTTCTAATACGATGCCGATACCGACGCCATGGCTATTGATATAGTTCGGCGTGACCAATCCTGAGTAGTACACCACTGCATAAATGTTGAATATGACAAATAAGCTATGCCCCACTAAAAAGAATTTGACCAAGGGATTCTTTTTGCGAAACAGCGAAATGCTGACCGAAAACGTCACGACCATCATCAGTGCCGCCAAACCGCCTGCCGGTTTTAATGCTTGCGTCACATCGAAAAGGCCATAGATAAACGCCATGAGCAACAGTGCCAACATGGCTTGAAGGGTGCGGTGTTCTTTAAGATAAAATTTTTGTGTATCAAAGATTGCCATCATAAACAGCAGTAAAAAGATCGGCATAGTGAATAGCGACAGATTCAGGATGAAAATGTGATCGCCGTAGGCATTGAATGCATTGCCAATTAAGCCATAGGACAGTGCAATCCAAACCAGCCCTGAGATCAGGTAGAAGGAATATAAAATGTTTTCTTTTTTACTGGTGGCGAAGTAGAGCAAGCCATTGTAAAACACCAATGCGAACATCATGCCAACCAGCAGGGCAATATCCAAATGCCCACTGCTCAGCGCTTTGCGCGAATGCTGATCATCGTAGACTTCGAGGGTAAACCACTGGTGAGTGTGCACATGATTGCGCACGTAAATAATGCTTGTTGTGTCGGCAGCAACAGTCAAGGGATAGACAACGGTACCGTTATACATAAGCGGATCATCACTGGCCTGGTTGAGATTAATTGAGGCTTGATTGATCAGTTGCTCGGCACGTTCTTCAAAAATATCGATGGATTTTACGTGATAGGCCTTGGGTAAATGCAGATATAACTTTCGATCCTGTTGACTGGGGTTGTGCAGTGCCACGCGGTACCAAGTCACTGTTGCCCGTGTGCCCAGTGTCGTTGCGCTCAAGGTATCCCGAAAGCTTTGCTTACGCACGGCCGGATAGTCCAATGATTGTGAACTATCAATCAAATATTCTATGGGGAAATCGCTAAGTTGAACCTTGTCTTCGCTCAGCTGGGTAGTCGCCGATGCTTGGACGGCAAGAGCCATGGCCCAAAGGAAAAAACAGGTTAAAAATGCTCTGTAGTAGGCCACTTGCTGGATCCTTGCAGATGTAGATATTTGAGCTTAAAAATAATTATAAACGCATTGATCAGGCTGATGCATGCTGATCGTGCTTAGCTGGCGCTAAAGTCATCAGCTTTTACTTTGAATTGGCGTATCCTTGCCAGCCGTTTTATGAATTGTGCGAGCACTTAGGCTATGCTGCTATCGACTGCTTTAGCAGAAAGCAGGGCAAAGCTTGTTTGTTTTAATTTTAAATTGTGTTCAGTAGCAAAGTAAGACTCCAGCAAAAAATCAAGGGCAACAGCATATGAAAAGAACGCTTGATACTGTTTTTAAACGCCATTGGAATCCTTACGTGGTGCTGCTTATTGCAGGCTTGCTCAGCGCTCTGTACTTTGGATTAACCTCAACGGTTTGGGCTGTCACCGGTGAATTCACCCGGCTCGGTGGTGATATTTTACAACTGCTGGGGGTTGATCTTGCTGATTGGCAGTATTACCAAATGGTTAAGCTCGATGGTGCGACTTGGAATCGCCCTGATGGCTGGATTGTTTGGGGGATGTTTGTCGGTGCGCTGATGATGGTGCTGCTCAGTAATAGTTTTAAGATTCGATTGCCGCAACAAAAACGTCGTTATTATCAAGGCTTTGTTGGCGGCATTATTGCAGGCTTTGGTGCGCGTTTAGCGCTGGGCTGTAATTTGGCGGCTTTTTTTACCGGTGTACCGCAGTTCTCTTTGCACTCATGGATTTTCATTGTTGCCACTGGCATAGGCACATTTTTTGGCGCGAAACTGACCCGAACCCTGTGGTGGAAAGGCCGACCGTCTTTAATGCGCGGCGCGGCGCAGCCTTCTAGAGTTAAAACGCGAGTGATTCAACCGTATGTCGGTGCTGTCATTGCTATTGCGTACGCGGGCTTATTGATTTATTTCTTTGCCTCTGGACAAAAGTTATTGGGTTTAGGCGCGCTATTTGGTTTGGCTTTTGGGGTTTTGATTGAACGGGGGCAAATCTGTTTTACTGCGGCGTTTCGTGATTTGTTTTTAGTAGGTCGCAGCTTGATGGCCAAAGCCATTATTGTCGGTATGGCGGCCAGTTCTGTTTTAACCCTCATCGTTATATCGATCTATGACTTAGCCCCGGTCACCCAGATTGCCGCGCTGAGTACGTTGCTTGGTGGCGTTTTATTTGGCTTGGGTATCGTGATGGCCTCCGGTTGTGAAACGGGGATGATGTACCGTCTGATGGAAGGGCAGCTGCTGTTCTTGCCGGTGTTCGCTGGTAATATTATTGGCGCAACATTGCTAGCCTATGCATGGGATCATCTTGGTCTTTATGCTGCCTTGGTTAAACAGGGTGACAAAATCAACCTGCTGGATAGGCTGGGCCCGGTTGGTGCGATTCTCAGTACACTGGCGATGCTGGCTGTGCTCTATGCTTTAACGCTCTATCGTGAAAAAAACTATCACCGCAATTTTGAATTAAACAGAGGCGTGAAATAACGTGCAAGCCAATCCAGAAGCTGATTTCACCCTAGATCTGCGCGGAGAATCGTGCCCTTATCCGGTGATCTATACCCTCGAAGCATTGCAAGGCATGAACAAGGGCGAGTTGTTGCAAGTCATCACTGATTGCCCAGGCTCTTTTCGCAATGTGCCGGAAGAGGCTCTTGCCCATGGTTATACCTTCGCGCAAGAGCCGGTAAAAAATGGCCAAGAGTATCTTTTTTATATTTATGCCTAAGAAGAAAATCAGGTGCCTTATGCCGATGTTTGATTGTTAACCCTCTTGCCTGTCAGCTTTATTGTGTTGAGTTCTCTTGCTCAGTCTAAAAGTAGTGAGTTCAAGGCTGGGTGCTCTGAGCTCTTAAGGTTTGCTTTACACTGGCTCAAACATTATTGGTTTTTATGGGTGTTAAATGACGCAATTAGCACAGCACATTAGCGATAACGATCTCAGCAGTGACCCAGTGCGCTGGCGGATTCTGGCTGTGTTACTGATAGCCATTTTTATGTCGTTGATGAGCGTCAGTGTGGTGAATGTGGCCTTGGCCTCGATTCAGGACGGACTCAATGCCACTCAGTCAGATATCCAGTGGGTGCTTTCCGGCTACGCCTTGACCTTTGGCGTGGTGCTGGTCAGCGCCGGGCGAGCAGGGGATCTGATGGGTCGCGGTGGGATTTTTATCCTCGGGGTGGTCATTTTTACTCTTGCTTCAGTTGCTGCTGGTTTAGCGCCGGATGCGCACTGGCTCAATGCTGCACGTTTTGTGCAAGGGGTCGGTTCCGGCTTTATGAACCCACAAGCGTTAGGCATGATTCAGCAGTATTTTAAAGGTTCAGAGCGTGGTCGCGCGTTTGGTTTTTTTGGTACGACAGTTGGACTCTCTGTTGCTATTGGTCCGGTGATTGGTGGCCTGTTGATTCAAATAGGCGGTTTAGACATTGGTTGGCGTCTGACATTTTTGATCAATGTGCCGGTGGGCCTACTGACCATTGTGCTGGCGTTACTTTGGTTTCCACGTCCATTAATTCATAAGCCGACACTGCAGGAGCATAAAGGCTTAAGTTCTTTGGATCCGGTCGGGGCACTCTTATTGGGCTTCGGTGTGTTGGCGGTACTCTACCCCTTTGTTGAGTCTGTTTCGTCTGAACTGATGTGGCTGTTGCTTCCAGCAGGACTGCTATTGTTTTACCTCTGGGCACGTTGGGAGCGCTGGTACACCTTGCGTGGCTACAGCCCTATGGTCGACTTAAAGATTTTCGCCACATCCAGCTACCGCAACGGCAGCATTATTATGACGTTGTATTTTTTGGGGATGACCAGTGTCTGGGTCTTGATTCCCTTGTATGTACAGCAAGGTCTTAGTTTTTCAGCGTTTGAGGCCGGTATGGTTGGTATTCCTTCGGCGCTGCTTTCGGCTTTTTCGGCGAACTGGGCCGGCAAAAGGGTCAATCGTTATGGCCGCAAAATTGTAATTGGCGGTTTGAGTATGGCCATGTTCGGCTTGCTCAGCAGTGTCGCGGTGGTGCTTCTGCATGAGTATTTGAACTTAAGTATTTGGTGGCTACTCATGACCTTGGCGTTCTTTGGGCTGGGCCAAGGCTCGGTGGTCAGCCCTAATCAAGCGCTGACTTTGGCTGAAGTGCCGCTGGCTTATGCCGGCAGTTCGGGGGCGATCATGCAAACGGGGCAGCGCATTGGCACCTCGGTGGGAATCGCAGTGATCACTGCCATTGTTTTTGCCGTGCGCCCCTATAGTTCATGGTCAATTGCTGTGAGCTTTGGTTTGCTGGCGATTACGCTGGTGATATCGCTAGCTTTAGCCATGGCCTTTAAAGATTTACGCGACAGGCGTGCGCTTTAGCGCTGCTGGGCGAAGGCGTGGGTAGCCCAAGTGATCCACATCCGCTGAGACACAGATATGAAACAATCTGCTAATCTCGTGTCCTTATTCTGCATGTCTACTCTTAAAGGAGAGCGCCATGACATTTCCTGATTTTTTTGCTGCTGCACCCAGTATTCGTATGCGCGACCCATTAGCTGAGCTGCTGGGTAGTGCTGTAGATGGCATCATAGAGTATCGCTATGTTGATGCAGTACGCCTAGCAGGGCATTCTTGCCCAACTGTGGCTGGCGCTTTTCTAACTGCGCGAGCCGCATTAAAAGCCCTGTACCCAGATACCTTACCTGTGCGCGGAGGCATCAGCGTACACATGCCGACACCGCAAAGCGAGGGCACAACTGGCGTGGTTGCGCAGGTGATTACTCTAATTACCGGCGCTGCGACCCAAGGTGGTTTTAAAGGTATAGGTGGGCGTTTTGCACGCAATGGGTTGCTCAATTTCGCCGTGGACAGTGTTGAATATGAGGGTGCTATACGTTTTGAGCGGCTTGATACCGGCGCTGCTGTTTTAGCGAATTTTGATGCGCATAAAATACCTGCTGATCCATCGCAGCGTGAGCGTATGCAGGCGGTCATTCAGGGTCGAGAAACACCGGAGCAGCAGTTCGAGTTTGCACGACTTTGGCAGGCACGGGTGCGTCAAATACTTTTAGAGCATGCGGATGATCCTGCGCTCTTATCCATCATTGCCTGTGGTTAATTGCTCTCAGTTAATGGGGCGCTCAATTGAGCACTCCATTAAGCCGGTCAAGCTGAGACTGTTAGCCTGAGGCTATACAGCAGTGTCGGTTCTTGGCGTGTGCAGTCCAAGCCTAGTCGCGTCTATATTCTCTAGGTTTTACACTCCCAAGCTTTAGCGCATGCCTGCTAGAGAGACCTTGGCAAGCCTACTTAAAAGAGTATAGTGCTGGCCAAATTACCTATAACTGTCAATAAAGCGCTTAACCTATCGTTCAAACATGCCTTGCTGTTGCTGCTCTAATCTGTAGGGTGCAATGCTGAGTACAGAGCCGTATGCATAACAAACTATTGCTGCAGGTTGCCTTGGCGCATTTAGGCGGCCATCTGCACATTATGACCATTCCTGCCTTGTTACCGCTGCTAGCGCAATATATGGATGTCAGCTTTATGCAGTTGGGGCTGGCCATTGGTGTGTTTAATGTGGTGACCGCTGTGGTGCAAGCGCCCTTAGGCTTTATGGTCGACCGTATTGGCGCACAGAAAATGCTGGCCTATGCGTTAGCTGTGGGTTCGTTTAGTTTTGCATCATTAGCGCTCTGGCCCGTTTTTCCGGTGCTGCTGTTTGCAATGTGTATTGCTGGGCTGGCCAATGGCGTTTATCACCCGGCCGATTATGCGTTGCTCTCGCAAGGTATGCAGCCGAGCAAAATGGGTCGCGCTTTTTCCATTCATACTTTTGCTGGGTTTCTTGGTGCAGCATTAGCGCCTCCAGTTTTACTGGGTTTGGCGCAGTGGGTTGATATGCGCTGGGCCTTTGTTGCGTCCGCTGCTGTGGGCGTTGCGGTGTTGTGCTTAATGCTGTTTGATCGGGCTTCAGCGCCCGTCACAGTCGTCAGTGAAAAAGCTACTGTCAGAGATAAGCGTCCGATCAAAATGCCGGTGATGGGCTTAATGGGTTTTGTCTTCTTATTTATGTTGTTAAGCCTGAGCACCGGCTCGATCGAGAAGTTCTCGGTATCAGCGCTGGTTCAGGGTTTTGCTGTGCCGCTGACAACGGCGAACACAGGGCTGACAGTATTTTTGTTTATGAGTGCTTTTGGTGTGTTAGCCGGTGGTTACTTGGCCGATCGCACCACGCAACATGGGTTTTTAGCCGCAGGCGCTTTTGCTTTGGCCGCGCTGTTTGTCGTCTTGATCGCCAGCGTTGCGCTGCCAGCAGCACTGTTAATTGTGGCTATGGCTGCTGTGGGATTTCTAACCGGAATTGTTGCACCCTCACGCGATATGCTGGTGCGTGCTGCCTCGCCGCCAGGTGCAGAAGGGCGCACCTTTGGGATTGTCTCGACCGGCTTCAATATTGGCGGCGTGATTGGGCCGATATTCCTTGGCTATTTAATTGATCAGCACCTGGCCCAGGGCGTGCTCTGGGCTACTGTGGCGTTTATGTTGCTGACGACTGTTGTGGTGCTCCTGCAAGAGTTTAGAGCGAAAGCGCAGCGCGCTCATTAAATTGGGCGCTAAACAGTGAAAATATTGTTTTCAGCTCGGACTTTTTTCTTCCGCAAAAAACAGCGCATGCCCTATAATCACGCCTCTAAAAACCTCAAGAGCTTTACATGCTAGAAAAAATTGAAAAATCATTGGAAAAAGCAATTTTTAACAGTCGCTGGATACTGGCTCCTTTTTATTTAGGGCTGGTTTTAAGTGTTGTTTTATTGTTTATAAAGTTTGCTCAAGAATTCTGGCATCTCGCCAGCCATGTCATTAGCGCATCTGAAGCTGACGTCATAGTTGGGATACTAGCGCTGGTCGATATGTCGTTGGTAGGTAGTTTATTGCTGATGATTATTTTTAGCGGTTATGAAATTTTTATCTCAAAAATAGATACCGGTGATAATAAAGACCGTCCTGACTGGATGGGCAAGGTTGATTTCTCTGGCCTTAAATTGAAAGTTATTGGTGCCATTGTCGCCATTTCTGCTATTGATCTTTTAAAGTCGTTTATGGATATTCCGGCCGAAATGAGCGATTCAGATGCCAATAGCCTTAAGTGGAAAGTGATTATTCATATGGCATTTGTAATATCAGGTGTGTTGTTTGCCATTATGGATAAAGTCGCTGGCGATACTAAAAAGCACTAGGTTGTATGAGTACAAAAAGCGATTGCAACGTCTAAGTACCATGGGGTTTTATAGCTCCATGGTTAGCAAAAAATCCTGAAAAGCGGTTGCTGGCAACCTGCAGGCGCTCCAGTAATAGATTTTCTGAGTGACTTACTTGTACGCCTCCCCCAAAAAACTCTCTTGTTGCATATCAGTAAAACTATGGCTTGGCTATGCTCGCCGTCAATTCTCAAAATAAATTTCCTACTCTAGGGTTACACAGCGCGAATGATCGGCTAGAGTGAACTCTATGGTCACAATGTGGATCAATGTCCAGTAGGAGAATGACGTGGATAATAAAAACGATAAAACATCCCAAGAGCAACAGAGTAAAGGCTTGCATCAGTTATATGCACAAGATCCGATCAAAGCCGATGCGCTAGTCTGGGGGCGTGAAACAGATACCTCGAGTCGCCGTGGTTTTCTGAAAAAAACAGGTCTATTTGCTATGGTTACAGCCATAGGTTCGAGCATCCCTTTTTCGAAAAACATGCCGGCGGGGCTGATCCCTGCTGCGTTTGCTCAGTCTGATGAGCCTTTTGAGATAGCGGGCAAAGAAGGTTTGGTGGTGTTGAACGACAGACCACTGAACGCGGAAACACCACCGCATTTATTGGATGACAAAATCACTCCAGCCAAGCATATGTTTGTGCGTAACAATGGCATACCACCGGCGCTTAAAGACTTAGATCCGGCTACCTGGACCTTAGAAATTGCTGGTGAGTCCTGTGTCACGCCGACGACTTTTACCTTGGACGAGCTTAAATCACGCTTTAAGCATCACACCTATCAGCTGACTTTAGAGTGCGGTGGCAATGGTCGCAGTGAATTTGCGCCCGCAGCCAGTGGTAACCAATGGACTACTGGGGCGGTGTCTTGCCCGACCTTTACCGGGGTGCGCTTGCGTGATGTTTTAGAGGTTTGTGGGATTAAAAAAGACGCAGTGTATATTGGCTATCACTCAGCTGATTTACACCTCAGTGGCGATCGCAATAAAGACGCTATTTCCCGTGGCGTGCCCATGTCTAAGGCGCTGGAAGATGAAACCCTGATCGCTTGGGCGATGAATGATGAAGATATTCCATTGTTAAACGGCTACCCCCTGCGTCTGGTCTGTGGTGGTTGGCCAGCCTCTACCTCGGGTAAGTGGCTGAAGAAGATTGTGGTGCGCAATAAGGTGCATGACGGCAATAAAATGGCTTCGCCAGCTTACCATGTGCCCAAATATCCAGTTGCCCCCGGCACCCAAGTACCTGATGAAGACATGAAAATCATTGGCTCTATGCCGGTTCGTTCGTTGATCACTTTTCCTAAAACCGGCATCACCCATAAGCTGGGCGAGCCTATGGCCGTACGCGGACATGCGTGGGCGGGTGATCTTGCAGTCAGTGAGTTTTTTGTGTCGATTGATTTTGGCATTACTTGGCAAAAAGCTGAGTTGCAAGCACCGGCCAATCGCTTGGCTTGGCAGCACTGGCATAGTGAATTGAGCTTTCCAGAAAAAGGCTATTACGAAATCTGGGCCAGAGCAGTGGATAGTGAAGGGCAGTCGCAGCCTATGGTTGTCGCTGGCTGGAATCCTAAAGGCTATTTAAACAATGCCTGCCACCGTATTGCAGTACAAATCGTCTAGGAGAGCACAATGGCACATCCTATTGCTGTGAGTATGCTGGTGTTGGGATTGGCGGTTACGCCTGTTTTCGCTGCCGAGCAAGATCCCACCACAGGTTTTATTATTGCGCCTGGCTGGGAGACAGTACGTAATAACTGTGTTGCCTGCCACTCGGCGAGTTTGGTCACGCAAAACAGTGGCAGCCGCGCGCATTGGCTATCGATGATCCGCTGGATGCAAGAGACCCAAGGGCTATGGCCGTTTGACGATGCGACCGAAAACACGATTTTAGAGTATTTAAGCAGCTATTACGGCCCTAAAGAAGACGCCCGCCGCCCAGCTTTGCGTATCGATCAATTGCCAGAAAACCCCTACCGTAAAGCTAAACTCTAGGGGGCAGTTGCTCGTTTTAAATAGGTGTTGCAGCCGGTTTTGAGCTCTAGCTTTTTCAGGGCCGGCTGCTTACTAAGCAGACTTGATGTGCTGGCTTTTAATCAGTGCCAGTAAAGATCGCTACTTTCTGTTTTAACCTGCAGAATTTTACGCGAAGTTACTGAGAACTCTAATTGCACTGGGGCTGTTGTGCTGACACTGTAATAAAATCAGCACTGTCATAGCTGACAAAGCTTGGTTTTACCTCCGTCAGCACGATCTTTTACCCAGTTGAGCGACTTATGAAAAAAGTTGATTCTGAATTATACCGACGCAAATCTAACTGGACTGCCGACTGCCGACTGCCGACTGCCGACTGCCGACTGCCGATTGTTGCGCAATTGTGCATTGAACAACTACAAGCAATAACAACTGATGGGGTGCAGGGATAGGGTGCTGTCCTATCAGCAGTTATCTGCCTAAAAAACTCAAGCTATACCCAATAATGCCGACAGCTAAGTCTGAGCGTCTCGAGATGACGCTAAACTTGATTTTGAGTTATGTGCCAAGCCTTTATAGGCAGCTGTTCTAATAATAATAATGGAGACGTGCTGTGAAGCTTAACTTATCGTGGCGGCAGAATTTTTTGCTGCTTATCATCGCAACAGTAGCGGGTTTGACGATCATTGCTGGATCAGTTTTCTGGGGGTTGGGAGTCGTTTCATCCTCTTATGAGTCGATCTATCAGGTGTCTCGTTACGAGAATAGCGCCAGCCAACTTGCCGGCAAGTGGAGTGCCGTCGAAAAGCAACTGAATATGCTTAGCGATGGGCAGCAAAGCGAATTACTGATGAGGCTCGATGAACTGGAGTCAGATGCTAAAGCGGTGCAAGATCAAGCCAAACTGTTGAATGACCCTGATAGCATCCGCTTTGCACAGTCGATTTATGCTGAAGCTCAGCAATATGCAGCATTACGCCGACAGTGGCTGCAGCAAATGAGCGTGCTGGGTCTATCCGATAGTGCAGGGCTTCGCCTAGAGCGCGCTGAAGCTATGGCCCGCTTGCAAGAGGTACGCTTGAGTTTACTTGACACAGTAGTTGCTGAAGTTGAGCGCAGCAATAGAGATTATATTAACTCCCGTGACCTGCAGTTAGCTGAGGATGCAAATAGAGCGGTTATTGCGCTGGAAGACCTTGTTGAGCAATATGACTGGCAAGGCATCCTAATTGGTGAAAATACGCGTCATTATCGCGAGATATTTAACCGAGTTGATGCTGTGCTACAAGATATTGTTAGCACTTCAAATAAGGCTGAGCAGGCTGGCAATACTCTCCAACTGCAAATCGCAATGCAAAGTGAAGCCCTGCAAACAGGTCTGATTGCGCGCAGCCTGCAGGATGCTAAAAGTGCGGAAAGATCTGCTGAGCTGATCAGTATTGGCTCTATTGCACTGTTTGGACCTTTGTTGGTGTTAGTGCTGTTTCTGACCTCGCGAATCTTGGTAAACCAGCTTAATCGCGTAGCTGAAGTGCTTTCTCGTGTTTCAGATGGTGATCTCACGAAAAAGCTGTCGCTTAGTAGCAACCCAAACGATGAATTTAATATTCTAAGCAGGGCTACCAATCAGATGATCGACAATATTGGTCTGCTTATGCGCGACTCCATTGCGGGTACACGCGATTTGATTGAGGTGCATGCTGAACTGGAAAAAACCATGTTGCGATTGGCACATAATAATGAGGTGGTTGAGTCACAGACTGTGCTGGCGGCGACTGCTAGCCAGCAAATATCGGTTACTCTACATGATGTTGCTCAGCGTACATCCCAGGTGGGTGTTGCTACCCAAGCGGCTAATAACTCAGCACAGTCTGGGGCGCGTGTGGTTGAAGAGAGTGTGGCCAGCATGCGGCAATTGTCGAGTTTGATTCAAGATACCCATAGCCATGTTGAATTACTCAATCATTCCAGCACAAAAGTTACTGGGATTATCAGTGTTATCAATAGCTTAGCAGATCAAACCAATCTTCTTGCTCTGAACGCAGCAATCGAGGCTGCTCGTGCTGGTGACGCTGGGCGTGGATTTTCAGTCGTGGCTGATGAGGTTCGCTCTTTGGCACAAAAAACTGTTGCTGCTACCACCAATATTGTCGCTATTATCGATGAGCTCAATGCGCAAACCACCAGTATGGATAGCTTGGTTAATAATGGTCTTGAAATTGCCAAAGAAGGTGAACAGCACGCATCGCATATTGCATTGGCCATGGGAGGGGTGACCGAGTCTATCCATACCTTGAGTTCAGAAATGGATCAGGTCGTGGTTGCGGTTGGAGAAATCTCTATTACAACTGAAGATATTGCACAGAAAATGGAAGAGATTCGCGGGCAAAGTGCTGAAACACAGGCCATTGGTGCTGAACTTGCTAGGCAGAACCAGCGCTTGTCCGAGCAAGCTAACGTCATTGCTGAAAGTGCACGACGCTTCAATGTTTAGCCGCTGGCTTAATTGATACCTTTGTCAGTTAGATTCAGAGTGCTGATTGTCTTGTTCGCTGCTGCGCTTGTATCTTCTCAGTAAATCAGTACAATAGCCGGCGCAGCAACCTTTGCTGCGCGCGTTATGGCGACCCTGCCGGTCCCCTCGCAACGATTATCCGTGAACCCGGTCAGGCCTGGAAGGGAGCAGCCGCAGCGGTGAAATTGTGTGCCGGGGTGTGGCTGGCAGTGGTTGCCACCTAATCTGTTTTATCCGTTGCAACTTCTCGTGTACTCCAAAAAAAGCCTATTGCTCAATCCTGTTACGGGTGCATTTTCTGCTGTGCTCCGTTAGCATGGGCATCTGTTTTCTTGCAGGTTTTAGGTTGCTATGAGTTATCAGGTGTTAGCCCGCAAATGGCGTCCCCGTTCATTTAATGAAATGGTGGGCCAAACTCACGTTTTAAAAGCCCTGATCAATGCCCTTGATCATCAGCGCTTGCACCATGCCTACTTATTTACCGGCACTCGCGGAGTGGGTAAAACCACCATTGCGCGGATTATGGCCAAGTGCTTGAATTGTGAACAGGGCGTCAGCTCGACACCCTGTGGCGAGTGTTCGATCTGCCGTGAGGTGGATGAAGGGCGCTTTATCGACCTGATCGAGGTTGATGCGGCGAGCAAAACCAAGGTCGAAGACACTCGTGAAATGCTCGATAACGTGCAATATATGCCGACGCGCGGGCGCTACAAGGTTTACCTGATTGACGAAGTTCACATGCTCTCGACCAGTTCATTCAATGCCTTGTTGAAAACCCTGGAAGAGCCGCCGCCCTACGTTAAGTTCTTATTGGCCACCACTGATCCGCAGAAATTGCCGCCTACGGTACTTTCGCGCTGCTTGCAGTTTTCTTTGAAGAACATGCCGCCTGAGCCAATTGTTGGCCATTTGCAAAACGTGTTGACCAGCGAAAACATTCCTTTTGAAGACGATGCTTTGTGGCTGCTCGGGCGTGCGGCTGATGGCTCGATGCGCGATGCCATGAGTCTGACCGACCAAGCCGTCTCCTTTGGTGATGGCCGCGTGTTTGCCGACGATGTGCGCGCCATGCTGGGCACCTTGGATCAAGGGCAAATTTATGGCGTGCTGCAAGCGCTGATCGCTGGCGATGCCCGTGGCGCATTGAGTGCAGTAGCACATTTGGCCGAACATGGCCCAGATTGGGCGGGGGTTTTAGCAGAAATTCTCAACGCACTGCACCGTATTGCCATTGCTCAGTTGCTGCCCGATGCGATTGATAATGGACAGGGTGATCGCGAGCAGGTCTTGGCGCTGGCTGCATGTATGCCGCCAGAAGATGTACAGTTTTATTATCAGTTGGGATTGATCGGTCGCCGTGATTTACCTTTGGCACCCGACCCACGTGATGGTTTTGAAATGGTGTTGCTGCGCATGCTGGCGTTTCGCCCGGCCAGCTTACCCGGCGCACCACCGACAACAGCGTTGCTTCAGCCCGAGCCTGCTACTGCAACGACAGCAACGGCAAGTACTGAGTTGCAAACTGCCACTGTCACAGCAACAACTGGTACTGCAGGTGCACCTGCGCTACAGGTGCAGGCTGGCACAGAGACGACAACAGCAGTTAGTGAGCCTGTAACAGAAGGCCAATACGCTGAGCCGGCTCAACCACCCGCAGTCAGTACGGCTGAACCGGTTCGTGCACCCTGGGAAGTGCCACTTGAGGACGAGTCTGCAGAGGTGCAGGCCGCTGAAGCTCAGTGGCCATCGCTTGCAGCACCTGCGATACCAGCGGAAACTGTGCTGCCTGAATCGTCAACTGAGGCCGCGCCTGCTGCCACCTCACAAGTAAGCAGTGCTGCAGAGCAGCATGTCTCTGCGCCGATGGGTGAACCTGCAGACGCTCAGCCAGAGCCTAACTATGAGCAGGATTACAGCCAAGCCTTTGCTGCTGAGTCTGATGATGACGACGAAGCCTACCTTGATAGCAGTGGCTTTCAAGAATACGCTGATCTCTCTGGTATCCATGGTGATGATGCAGCGCCAGAGTTGAACAGCGCCAGTGGCGCAGATTTACAGCCTGATATCCCTGTGGCTTCGGGGCTGGCGGCAGAATGGCAAACACTGTTTGCCCAGCTCAATTTGGCGGGCATGACCCATAGCATTGCTGCCAATACAGTACTGATTGAAAAAAACACTGACACTTGGCTGTTGCACCTTGACCCCAATCACAGTGCTTTATTTAATAAGACTCAGCTGCAGCGCATCAATGATGCGATTAACACACAATTGGATACACCGATTGAATTGCACATAGAACAGCATGTTCTCCAGCAGGAATCACCGGCGTTGGCACTGCTGCGCAAGCAAGCCCAACGTCAGCAAGAAGCAGAAGCTGCAATCCATTCTGATCCGATAGTATTGCAATTAATAGACACATTTGGCGCTATAATTCGTGCCGATAGTATCCAACCCATAGACTCGGTAATGTAAGGAATCTCGTATGAAAGGTGGTATGGCTGGCCTGATGAAACAGGCACAACAAATGCAAGAAAAAATGCAGAAAATGCAGGAAGAGCTGGCAAATGCTGAGGTCACTGGGCAATCCGGTGCCGGCTTGGTTAGCGTTGTTATGACCGGTCGTCACGATGTGCGCCGTGTCAGTATTGATGACAGCTTATTGCAGGAAGATAAAGAAATTCTTGAAGATTTAATAGCAGCAGCAGTCAATGACGCTGTGCGTAAAATCGAACAAAGCAGCAAAGAAAACATGGCTGGTATGACCGAAGGTATGCAGCTACCACCGGGCTTTAAAATGCCATTCTAGTGGTGTGCTGCAGATCAGGCGTGCGCTGTATGCCTGATCTGCAGCACCTGTTATTTGCTATGAAAGTTAGCATGCAGTTAGATCTTTATTTAATTCTTTAATTCGCTGAGACGTCATGTCATTTAGTCCTTTAATACGTCAATTGATTGATGCATTTCGCGTGTTGCCAGGTGTTGGCCAAAAAACTGCCCAGCGTATGGCGTTGCAATTACTTGAACGTGATCGCAGTGGCGGGGAGCGTTTAGCCCAAGCTTTAACTGAAGCGATGCAAGGTGTCGGCTATTGCCGCTCATGTCGCAGCCTGAGTGAGCAAGAGATCTGCCACTTGTGCAGTGACCAGCGCCGCGATGAGACGTTAATGTGTGTGGTACAAGGGCCAATGGACGTCTACGCAGTTGAACAAACCGGCTACCGTGGCCGCTATTTCGTGCTAAAAGGCCACTTATCGCCGTTAGATGGTTTAGGCCCAGAAACCATTGGCATTCCTGAGTTGCTCGGTCGGATTAATAACGGCGCATTCAATGAAGTGATCTTAGCGACCAATCCTACCGTCGAAGGCGAAGCCACGGCGCACTATATTGCGCAAATCCTCTCGGATAAGCCGTTAATCGTATCTCGCTTAGCGCACGGTATGCCGCTAGGCGGTGAATTAGAAATGGTGGATGGTGGTACCCTCAGTCACGCCTTGGCTGGTCGCAGACCCATACAGATGTAGCGCTTGATTAATGTCAAATTAAATGCCGCTAATACTGTTTTAATATATAGATATAAATTATACTTATATGTTAATCAAGCCGTGCTGTATGCAGTATCCTGTCCATTGGTTAGGCGCATGCATATGGCGGCCCTGTTTCATTAATAAGGTGATCCATGTCTAGCAAAGTATTAACACCGCAAGCTGCGCAAACATTATTGGCACAAGGTGCTGTTATGGTCGATATTCGCAGTGCTGATGAGTATGCACGCGAGCATATTGTCGATGCACAGAATGTGCCGATGGAGCAACTGAACACCAACGGTATGCCAAAAAGCGAAACCAATGCGGTGATTTTCCACTGTAATTCGGGTAACCGCACGGTGATGAATGCCGGCGTTTTAGATAACTGCGCCACCTGCGAAGTCTATATTTTAGAAGGTGGTTTGGCCGGTTGGAAAAAAGCCGGGCTACCTATTGTTAAAGATGCCAGTCAGCCATTAGAGTTGCAGCGCCAAGTGCAGATTGGTGCTGGTTTGATGATTTTACTCGGTGTGATTTTAGGTGCGAGTGTTTCGCCTAACTGGTATGCCTTGTCTGGCATGGTTGGTGCTGGTTTGATTATGGCTGGGGTGACAGGTTTCTGTGGTTTAGCCCGTGTGCTGATGAAAATGCCATGGAATAAAAGATCAGTTGCATAATCAGTAATGTACTAAGGCAAGCCTGCAGAGGGCTTGCCTGTAAATTTGCTAAATTGTTACCCAGTGATAATCAAACTCACAAACAACACTCAACCCGCTGCAGCGCAAGTGTTTATAAGCACTTGAACAAAGACTTATAAAGCTAAGGCAACGAGCAGCACGACTTCTTGAAACTCGACCCCAGCACCAAGGGTGTCACCGGTATATCCACCTAAGCGCTTGTTAAGTACCGCGCGATAAGCGACTAACAGCGCCAGCCACAGCAACAAAAGCATCACTGCTTTGTCTTGCAGCATCCAGAGCGCCAATAAAGCCAAAATAATCGCCAGCACAGTGACTTTACTTTTAGTCGCTGCATTTTGCGTCGTGCTGACCATGCCCTGTGGGCGCATATAAGTGGTAGTGGCCATTAAGCCGATAATCCCAGCCCTAGCAAGCATCGGGACTAGCAGCAGGCCGCCCAACAACAAGCCCGTATTGTCATGTGCTTGTGCGAGCAGGGCAGTAATGGCAGCAAATTTAACCAGCAACACAACCAGCATAGCGGCCACGGCCATGGCACCCACGCGAGGGTCTTTCATAATCTCTAGAGTGCGCGCGTGATCACCTAGGCCGCCGACCCAAGCATCAGCGGTATCAGCCACACCGTCCAAGTGCATCGCGCCAGTAAAATAGACCCAGAGCGCCAACACTAAAGCAGCCACTAAGAATACCGAAGCCTGCGGGTTGTAGTAATAGCACAGCGTCACCAAGCTGACGAGAAATAGGCCGAGAATGGCGCCCACCAGCGGATAAAACCACATGGCGGCTTGCTGCACTTCAGCATCAAGGCGCTTCAAATACGGCCCAGGAACGCGGCTTAAAAAAGTCAGGGCAAACCAAAAACCCCAGTAATAGGTGCTCACAGTTCTGTACCGTCCATGCTTTCGAGGCTGATCCAGTGCTGGTGCTGTCCTTGATAGTCTGTTTCTATGATTTTAAAACTCATCACTGCTGCGTAAGGTAGGCTGAGTTTGTTGATGGCACTGGGCGTGAGTTCTAATAGGTGCTGGGCAAGCATCCGGATAACGCCGCCGTGGGTGACCACTAACACACGTTTGCCTTGCTGGGTTTTTAACAAGTCGTGCCAGGCTAGCAGCGCACGCTGCTGTAGCGCGGCGGTGGATTCGCCTTGTGGCGCACAGAAGTTCATCGGGTCTTGCCAGAGCTGGCTGATATCTTCTTCGGCCATGATCTTGGCCACATTCTGGTTCTCCCAGTCTCCAAAGTGGATCTCAGCTAAGTTGGGCTCAATTTGCAGTGGGATGCTCTGTTCTTGCGCCAGCCAGTGCGCTGATTGCTGGCAGCGCAATAAGGGCGAACTTATCACCTGCTGCCAGATGTAGCCTAAACGCTTGATGCGTTGCTCAAACTGCTCAACGCCGCGCTCAGATAAGTGGTGATCGGTATGCCCACGAAAGACCTTGCCACCAACCGGCTCACCATGGCGGATGATATCGACATAGGTGGTGATCATGGTGCTTTGTTTTCCACTGCGGCTTGAGCAAAAGTGGCCATGTTGTTATGAATGGTGAGTGCTTGCTGTAACGTTGCATAGGCTACCGCCGCGCCTGAACCTTCACCTAAGCGCATGCCTAAGTTGAGTAAAGGTTCTGCGTCTAAGGCTGCTAATAGAGCACCGTGGCCACACTCGGCAGAATGGTGCGAGAACAGTAACCAGTCGCGTACTGCTGGGTTTAACCTCACCGCCAATAACGCTGCCGCTGTGGTAATAAAACCATCAACAAAGCAGGGCAGGCCTAACTGACTGGCGCGAATATAAGCCCCAGTAATGGCTGCAATCTCTAAGCCGCCGACCTGTTCTAGCATCGCAAAAGGGCTGCTAATCAAGGGTTTAGCGCGGGCCACGCTGGCGGATAATATGGCTTTCTTGTGGGTTAACGCAGCGCCTGCTACGCCAGTACCGGGGCCTGTTAAGCTGTTGACATCGTGTTCTAGTAACAGTGCACTTAAGCAGCTGGCGGCTGATGTATTGCCGATGCCCATTTCGCCCAGCATTAAAAAGTCGCAGCCAGAGTTATAAGCACGCTCGACTTGCGCTTTACCTAAGTTGAGCGCCTGCACTGTTTGCTCAGTACTCATCGCCGCTTGTTGGGAGAAGTCGTGGGTGCCGGCCATTATAGGGTGATGAATGATATGGGCTAAGTACTCACAAGGGTTTGCCGTGCCGCAGTTAATCACATTTAATGCAATTGCTTGCTTTTTACACAGAGTGGCTACTGCCGCGCCGCCATTCACAAAGTTAGATAGCATGGCAATGGTGACCGACTGCGGGAAGGCTGATACGCCTTGGGCAACAATACCGTGATCGCCCGCGAAAATTAGCATATGGGGTTTATCGATCTGCGGCCTTGCTGTGTTTTGCATAGCAGCCAGTTCAATCGCCACGTTTTCTAGGCGTCCTAGAGAACCTTGGGGTTTGCTCAATTGATTTTGATGCGCTTGAGCTTGTTGCCGTGCCGCTTGCGACAGTTCGGCGGTGGCATTTAACCACCAGTTTTTTTCAGTCATGATTTCAGCTTATTCTTCTTTTAAGGCCTAGAGGTGAAGTTTGAACCTGTAACAGCAAGTAGGGCGCTCTGAGTGTCTTTGCAGCTTAGTGAGTGATCGGCGTTGTACGCTCTTGCAGCAAGACCCAAGGGGCAACGACTACGGCCCATAATTCAGGGTCACGCTGCTGAAAATCCAGTGCTTGTGCATCGGTTAAATTGTGCAAGGCTTTTTGCTGCATCAAAGCGCTGACTTGTTTTTTATCGTCATTGATAATGAGCTCAGCAACGGCAACTAAGTCTTGGTTACTGGCGACCCAAAGCACCACACCTTTAGCAAACTGCGGCATAATTTCAGCCCAGCTGATTTGCGCTGTGGCGCCAAGAAGTTGTGCGTAGAGCTCACTGATTTCGTTTGACATGTTTGTTCTCGTGGCAAAAGTGGGCATGATAGCTGCTGTTGCCCTTTCGCCCAAGGGGCAGTGCTTAACTGATCAGTAAATTGGAGGGATTTATGCACACACCTTTACCGCGTTTAGCCTTTGCCGGAATTGGCTTAATGGGGCTGCCAATGTGCCAGCGCTTGTTGGCAGCCGGTTATCCTTTAGTGGTTTGGAATCGCAGTCCTGAGAAGTGTGCGCCGCTGGTAGAGTTGGGTGCGGAGCAGGTGCTGAGCCCCGCTCAACTGTGCCAAAGTGCAGATATTGTTATGTTGTGTTTAGCCGATACCGAGGCAGTCGCTGAGGTGATGTTTGCCAAGCAGGGTATTGCCAGTGCGATGTCAGCACAGCAGATACTGGTCGATTTCTCCAGCATTGAACCGGCTGCAACCCGCGCTATGGCGCAACAATTGTTGCAGGTTAGTGCTGCGCAGTGGCTGGATGTGCCGGTATCTGGCGGTGTCGTTGGGGCTGAAACAGGTCGCTTAGCCATGATGGCCGGTGGTGATGCGGATGCCTTGGCTCAGGTGCTGCCGGTGTTAGAGCATTTGAGTCAGCGCGTCACCCATATGGGGCCGGTGGGTTCGGGGCAGGTGGCGAAGGTCTGTAATCAGATGTTGGTGGCTTGTAATGCCATGGTGATCGCTGAAGTGGTGGCCTTGGCCGAGCAGGCCGGTGTCGATGCGGCATTGTTAGCGCCGGCATTAGCGGGTGGTTTTGCTGATAGCACGCCCTTACAAATCCTTGCTCCGCAAATGGCAGAGCGCGAATTTGAACCGGTGAAATGGCATGTGCGTACCTTGCTTAAAGATTTAGATATGGCAGTTAAACTCTCACAGCAACATACCTCAGCCACACCAATGAGTGGTTTAGCCGCGCAGTTGATGCGCAGCCATGGCGCGCAAGGGCATTTAGCTGCTGATCCGGCGACCCTGATTAAACTCTACCGTGGAGACAGTTGATGGACATTGTTGCCAACTTATCCATGCTATTTACTGAGTTGCCATTGTTGCAACGCGTGCGTGCGGCTAAGGCTGCCGGCTTTTCCGGGGTAGAAATTCAGTTTCCTTACGCTGTGCCGGCGCTGCAACTTAAAGAAGAGCTTGAGCGCTGCGCGCTGCCGCTGCTGTTAATCAATTTGCCAGCGGGTGACTTGATGCAAGGCGGCAATGGCCTTGCCTGTGATCCGCAGGCGAGCCCACAGTTTGCTGAGGCTTTAGATGAAGCGCTCAGCTACGCGTTAATGGTGCGTCCGCGTATGGTTAATGTCTTGGCTGGCCGCTTAGCAGAAGGGGTTTCGCGTGGGCGAGCGCTGGCGACATTAGCCGCCAATTTGCGTGAAGCGGCGCAGGCTTTTGACCGCTTGCAGATCAAAGTTGTCTGCGAGGCGATTAATCCGCTGGATATGCCAGGGTTTTTAATCAACACTCCGCAACACTTGCACGACTTATTAACTGAAGTGCGCCACCCTAATTGCTTTGCGCAACTGGATGTCTACCATATGGCACGCCAAGGCATTAGCACTGAGCAGGCTTTGGCGGTGTTGGGCGACAGAGTAGCGCATGTTCAGTTTGCTGATTGTCCAGGTCGCGGTGAGCCGGGCACTGGACGGCTGGATTTTATCGCTATGCTGCAAGCGCTTCAACAGGCTGGCTATACCGGTGCGTTGGCGGCAGAATACCGCCCCAGTATCAGCACGCAAAGCAGTTTAGCTTGGCTGCAGTGCGCGCCCTTCGCCGACTAGTTGTCGAGGCTGCTGCAAACAGTTGGCGTATCGCTGAGTCAGCTTAGAGCGCTGAAAATGGCTGTACTTTTTATCTGCAGCGAATCAACTCGCTGAGCAATAAACGACAAGAGAGTAAGTGTATGCAGCCATTGGCGCATCAATCCAAGCAGGCGGATAACGCTTGGCGAGTTCTGTTTTTACTGTTTTTAGCTAACCTATTTAACTTCTTTGACCGTGCTGTGCCCAGTATTGTGATGGAGCCGATTCGCCTGGAATGGAGCTTAAGTGATTTTCAAATTGGCATGCTCGGCACTGCGTTCACCATTGTCTATGCGATTGCCGGCATCCCCTTAGGGCGGATGGCTGATACGGGGTCGCGTAAGAAAATTATGGGCTGGGGCTTGCTGCTTTGGAGTAGTTTGACTGCGGTGAATGGCGCAGTACAAGGCTTTTGGGGCTTTTTGCTGGCACGTATGGGTGTCGGTATCGGTGAGGCCAGTTATGGACCTGCAGCCAACTCATTGATTGGTGATATGTTCCCAGCCAATCGTCGCGCGCGGGCGATGGGTATTTTTATGCTGGGGCTGCCGCTGGGTTTATTGCTCGCGTTTTTTACCACCGGCGCCATGGTTAAAGCCTTTGACAGCTGGCGTGCACCATTTTTTATTGCTGCCGTGCCGGGCATTATCTTAGCGCTATTTATGTTTATGATTCGTGAGCCCAAGCGCGGTGACGCTGAAGTGGTAGCGATTCAAACAACTGCTGTGCAACAACCAATACGTAAAATTCTGGCCATCCCCACCATGTGGTGGTTGACCTTGGCGGGGCTGTGCTACAACTTTGCCACCTATGCCAATACTTCCTTTATGGTGCCGATGCTGCAGCGTTATTTTGGCTTGGAGTTGACTCAAGCAGCAATGTCGGTTGGGGTGATTGTTGGTGTCACCGGTTTGTTTGCTTTGCCGTTGGGCGGCTGGATTGCTGATCGTTTGCATGTGCGCCTGCGCAATGGCCGTTTGTTATTTGGTGGGGTGAGCTTACTAATCACCAGCTTGCTCACAGGGATTGCCTTGGCTGCGGGTAAAATTGATGTGGCGGTTTTTGTTGGCTTGTTCGCTGCGGGCTGGGTGTTTGCCTATAATTTTTATACCTGCGTGTATACTGCCGTGCAAGATGTGATTGAGCCACGCTTGCGTGCTACAGCGATGGCTTTATTCTTTGCTGGCCTGTATTTGCTCGGCGGTGGCTTAGGTCCGGTGATGGTCGGTGGCTTATCTGATCATTTTGCTCAGCAAGCTATGCTATTAGCCGGTGCCAGTGAAATGAGTGAGGCGTTTCGTGCACTTGGTTTGCACAGCGCGCTGTATTTAGTGCCGGTGGCGATGGGCTTAACCGGTGTGTTTTTACTGATTGCGATGCGTACATTTCGAGTGGATGCGCAGAATATGGCGCAGTCAGCACAACAGTGAGGGTAGATAGGATGATGTTGCAAAAAATTGAAACGGCGCTGGCTGTTTTAGAGCCGCAAGAGTTGCAGGTTAAAGATGAAAGTCATATGCATAGCCGCGGTAAAGAGAGTCACTTTAAAGTGGTCTTGGTTAGCGCTGCCTTTGAAGGTGTACGCAAAGTGCAGCGTCACCAAAAAGTCTATGGCGCACTGGGCGATTTAATGCAACAGTTTCATGGTTTAGCCTTGCATGCCTTCAGTCCTGCTGAGTGGCAAGCTGAGCAAAATACGCCAGACTCTCCGCTATGTGCCGGTGGTAGTTTGCGCGATAAGTAATGCTATTGGATTAGCCTTACGTCATTTGCTGGCAGGCTTGAATAGCACTAGAAAAAACGGCCAACACTTATAAAGGGTTGGCCGTTTTTTTATGCTGGGGAGGTTTTAGACTTTAGCTAAAATATCCCGCAGCACGTACGGCAGGATCCCGCCGTGACGGTAGTAGTCCACTTCAACCGGCGTATCAATGCGCGATAACATCGGCACCTGTTCCACGCTGCCATCTTGACGGGTTATTTCTAGGGTGTACTGCTGGCGTGGCTGCATATCGCCATCCACACCCAAGATGTTAAAGGTTTCCTCACCGGTAATATTCAGCGAGCTGTAAGAGGCGCCGTCGATAAACTGCAGAGGCAAGACGCCCATGCCGACCAGATTAGAGCGGTGAATACGCTCATAGGATTGCGCAATCACAGCTTTGACACCTAACAGTAAAGTACCTTTGGCTGCCCAGTCACGACTGGAGCCGGAACCATACTCTTCGCCAGCAAAGATGATAGTCGAGACGCCGCGCTGCATATACTCCATGGCTGCATCGTAAACCGGTACCTGCTTGCCATCGAGCAGGGTAAAGCCACCTTCGATGCGTGAACCATCCTCGGTGGCTGGCAGCATCAGGTTTTTCACCCGCACGTTAGCAAAGGTGCCGCGAATCATGACATCGTGATTACCGCGGCGTGCGCCGTAGGTGTTGAAGTCTGATTGTTGGACATCATGGCTGACCAAGTACTGTCCCGCTGGTGTATCACTGCGGAATGAGCCGGCCGGTGAAATATGGTCAGTGGTAATTGAGTCACCAAGCAGCATTAAAGCGCGTGCATTGCTGATTGGTTCAACCGCTTTAGGCTGCATGCCGAAGTCAGCAAAGAATGGCGGTTTGGCAATATAGGTGGACTTTGGCCAGTCGTAGACCAAACCTTTAGCGCTTTCAATGTCAGTCCACAGCTTGTTGTCTTTGCTAAAGTCACTGTATTTTTCACGAAACACTGCTGGGTTCATAGCCTTGCCGAGTAAGGCTTGGATATCGCTATTGCTCGGCCAGAGGTCTTTCAGGTACACCGGCTGACCGTCTTTACCTGTGCCGAGCGGGTCTTTATCCAAATCGATATTGACCGTGCCAGCCAGAGCAAAGACCACCACTAAGGGTGGTGAGGCTAAGAAGTTGGCGCGAATATTGGGGTGAATCCGTGCTTCGAAGTTGCGGTTACCGGATAAGACTGCAGCGGCAACAATGTCATGCTCAACAATGGCTTGGTTGTATTCTGGTGCTAGATCACCGGCATTACCAATACAGGTGGTGCAACCAAAGGCAGTGACGCCAAAGCCTAAAGCTTCTAGGCTGCTCATCAAGCCCGCTGCTTCAAGATACTCAGGCACTACGCGCGAGCCTGGCGCCAGTGAGGTTTTGACCCTTGGATGCACGCTCAGCCCCAGCTCGACAGCTTTTTTCGCCAGTAGGCCTGCGGCTAACAAGACGCTAGGGTTGGAAGTGTTGGTGCATGAGGTGATCGCTGCAATTAATACATCACCGTGGCCCAAATCGATGGTGCCGTCGGTTTGGCAGGTATTTGTTGGTGTGTCTAAACGGTTATCGATCATCTCCACTTCGTTCATTTTTAATGGACGCTTTGGTGTGGGTGAATCTTGATTGACCACAGGAATCAATGGACAACTGGTGCCATAACGCTTGTCTAACTCAGAAGCGTCTTTATTAAAGCCACCTTTGGCAATGCTTTGGCTAAACAGTGAAGTGAAGCTGTCCTGCATCTCAGGCAAAGAAATACGGTCTTGTGGGCGCTTCGGACCGGCTAACGATGGGCGCACGCTGTCCAGATCAAGTTCTACAACTTGGCTGTAGTCGATTTCACCCGCCTTAGGAATACCGAACATGTCCTGTGCGCGGAAGTAGGCTTCAAAGGCTTCAATATCAATATCTTTACGGCCGGTACCACGCATGTATTCGAGCGTGGTCTCGTCGACAGGGAAAAAGCCCATGGTAGCACCATACTCAGGTGCCATATTGGCAAGGGTGGCACGGTCAGGCAGGCTCAAATACTCAGCGCCTTCACCAAAGAACTCGACAAATTTGCCGACAACTTTTTCTTTACGCAGCAGTTCGGTAACGGTTAACACCAAGTCGGTGGCGGTCATACCTTCGCGCAGCTTACCGCTCAGGTGTACACCGACCACGTCTGGGGTCAAAATATATAGCGGCTGACCCAGCATCGCAGCTTCTGCTTCAATACCACCCACACCCCAGCCGACTACGCCAAGCGCGTTAATCATGGTGGTGTGTGAGTCAGTACCGACCAAAGTATCAGGGTAGGCCATGCCATCTTTTTCTTGAATACCTGGGAATAGATACTCTAAGTTGACTTGGTGCACGATACCAAAGCCTGGTGGCACCACTTTAAAGGTGTTAAAGGCCTGCATGCCCCATTTTAAAAACTGATAGCGCTCGCCGTTGCGCTTAAACTCCATCGCCATATTTTTTTCTAAGGCGTCTGGGCTGTTGTAAAAATCCACCATCACCGAGTGGTCAACCACCAGGTCAACGGGCACCAAAGGCTCGATGGCACTGGCAGGTTTACCCATATCTTCGGCAACGTTGCGCATTGCGGCTAAATCACATAATAAAGGCACGCCAGTGAAGTCTTGCAGAACAACACGCGCCACCATAAAAGGTATTTCTTCATTGCGCGCAGCGTTGGGCTGCCAGTTGGCGAGTTGCTTAACATGTTCGAAGTTAATGCGATGGTCATCGGCATTACGGATTAACGATTCTAAAATAATACGTATTGAAACTGGCAAGCGTGAAACTGAATCAATGCCTATGCTTTCTAAGGCAGGTAAAGAGCAATACTTGAGTGTTTTACCGTTGCTTAAGGTGAAAGCATGGTGCAGTTGACTGGGTTCGAAAGTAGGCGTTTGCATAGCGTTATCTTCTTCTTAGCTGTGACTCATTGGTCTACAGCATAGCTCTTTAACACTGGCAATGTACAAGGTGGGCAATAATTACTCGACTGAAATTGTACTAAAAGCTTAAGAATAATTTAAAAAACCGCAGGCAATAGTTTTCAGGCTTATATTGCTATAGCTGGAAAAATTTCACTTGTGCGGTTTTTAAATGTACCAGCGTATGGCTTATTTGTTAGTTTTCGGCTGACGAAACACATCCAGCAAAACTTGATCGAGAATCGCCGAAGCACCCCAAGGTTGCGGATGGTTGATAATGGCCACTACTGCCCATGCATCACCGTTAACGTCGCGACTATAGCCAGCGATGGCACGTACGTTTTTTAAAGTACCGGTTTTAATGTGTGCTTGACCAACTAGCTGGCTATTGCGCAAGCGACGACGCATGGTGCCATCCATCGCCACAATCGGTAGTGATGAAATAAACTCAGCAGCGTAGGGTCCTTTCCAGGCCGCCTGCAGCATTTGCCCCAGTTGGCGCGCGCTAATGCGTTCTTTACGCGACAAGCCAGAGCCGTTTTCAATCATGAAACCATCGGTGAAGATTTTCTTCTTAACAAAGAAATCATTGATCACGCGCTGTGCTGCAGCGGCATCATCGCTGTCTGCGGCGTTACGAAAGCGTGC
The DNA here is from genome assembly GCA_964385265.1 of uncultured Thiopseudomonas sp. GTDB lineage: Bacteria > Pseudomonadota > Gammaproteobacteria > Pseudomonadales > Pseudomonadaceae > Denitrificimonas. Next base: position 111,670 of record CAYLOI010000002.1, on the reverse strand, counting down.
GCCAATGCTTAAAAATAACTGCTTGGCCATGGTGTTGTTGCTGTATTTGTTGATGTCACGAATCACTTCGGTCAGATCGGGTGAGTAGGCACGAACCAGCAAACGGGCATCTTTAGGCGTTGCGCCGAGCATGTCATTGCCCAAGATAGTGCCGCCCATCTCCTGCCAAATGCTGCGCACTATGCCAGCGGCGTAGCGCGGATGATCGAGGAAGGCTAAGTAATTTTGCGTGCTACAACCGGGGGCGATATGACCGCTGACAGTCAAGGTTAATGTGTGACCGTTATCATTCGGGCTGTAATGAATTTTTGGGCTATTACAGTTTTTCGCATTTTGCAAAACGACATTGTTAATGATTTCAATACTGCCGATTGGTGGCTCCATCACCACCTGAGTGCCGCTTTCTTCGCCACGTACGACAAAGCGCTGTGCTTTAAAGTTAATCAGCAAAGAATCAGGCTCTACTAAGAAAGGCTTGCTGCGATCGTTATTATCATCATCAAACACACTCACCGGCGGCGGAGCAAAGTGGTTACGGTCAAGAATTAAGTCGCCGGAAACATGGCGTACACCGTTGGCGCGTAAATCACGCAGCAACAACCAGAGGCGCTCCATGTTGAGTTTAGGATCACCGCCGCCTTTGAGGTAGAGGTTGCCGTCCAGCACGCCGTTTGCCAAAGTGCCGTCAGTAAAAAACTCGGTTTTCCACTGATAGGCTGGGCCTAATAACTCTAGAGCGGCGTAAGTTGTGACCAGTTTCATGGTGGAGGCTGGGTTAATCAGCACATCGGCATTCATATAGGCGCTTTTGCCGGCGCCACTCAATGGAATGGTAACTGCAGACAATGCTTCACTGTTGATTTTATTGGCTTTGAGTGCTTTATCAATACTGCTCGAGGGTAGTGTTTGTGCTAACACAGATGGTGCGCTTATAAATGCTGCTAAGCACAGAGTAGAAAATGCCATGCGCCTGCTGGCCGATGAAAACACAGCACGGCTAAGCGGCTTATGATGAGCACTAAGATTGCGAAAAAATGACATCAACACGATAACAATACCTTTAAAATACAGCCGATGATTAAGAGTCCTAATAACTATTATGCGCTATTCACTGAATTGAAAGCAGTGCTGGGTGTTATTTGTTTCTCTACAGCGTTTTTGTCTAGCAAAGCTGCTAATATTCGCCCCACTATTATTGGAGGGTATTTCATGGCTACAAATCGTTCGCGCCGTTTACGTAAAAAATTATGTGTTGATGAGTTTCAGGAGTTAGGCTTTGAGCTGCAGCTAAGCTACTCAGAAGATACTGAAGATGCAGCCATTGAAGCTTTCTTTGCCGACCTCGTAGTCGATGCAATCGAAGGTAAGGGCATGGCGTTGATTGGTGGTGAGGAATTTGCTGTTGTTTGTTCAGGCAAGCGTGGTTCAGTCACTGAAGAGCAACGTGCTGAAGTTGAAGCATGGTTGAAGGATCGTAAAGAGTTGAGCTCATTTGAGGTCAGCCCATTACTGGATGTTTGGTACCCAGACAACCCAGTTAATCCTGCTTAAGCGTTAGATATAATCAAAAAAGGGGAAGCAATAATTTGCTTCCCCTTTTTTGTAGCTGATACATGCTCTTAGCTGTTGATGCTATCAACAAGTGCTTTAGCTGGAACCAACTTGATAACTTTTTTAGCTGCGATTTGAATGGCAGCACCGGTTTGCGGGTTACGGCCAGTACGAGCAGGGCGCTCAGTCACTTTCAGTTTGCCGATACCTGGTAACGTGATCTCGCCATCGTTATCGAGTGCATCGTTGACAACTTGACTTAACTGATCAAGTACGTCGCGAATATGAGTTTTAGTTGAATCAGTTGATTCTGCAATTTCATTGATCAGTTGATCTTTGCTAAGGGCCATAGGTAACGCTCCGTGGTGAGTAAAGGCAGCAAAGTAGCATGAATTTTTGCAGATGCGTAGAGAACCGGCCAACAAAAGCATTTAAAAATGGCCCGCAAGCTCTAAAGTGATGATTAGTACCCTATTTTGAAGAGTATAAAGCCCTGTTGGATCTATAATTATGCAAGGTGGTGGTTAAGCGCTATCTGCTCATTTTGCACTTTGACTCAGGCGCATGCTTAATTTGTTTCTTGAATATCATGGGTGATTAAGGCAAGTAGAGCATTTTGTTGACGCTGTGTTAGCAGCCTGAAATGCTGCAAGAGTTCGCGTTCATGATGACTGAGCTCTGGGCTGTCGAGTCGCAAACGATCGCGCTCACTTTCAGTTAAAATGCCTTCTTGCTGCAGGCTACTTTCAAGCCGGGCAATGATTTCAGAGTTCATACTGCGGTGTTGGGCACGGGCTACATCTGCAATGCGATCGCGCATGCCCTCTGGTAGACGCACAACAAATTTATCGGCAGTCCTGCTTGAGTACACTACATCTTTTTTAAGGTTCATAAGTTTGATCACTGGATGCTATGGGGTTTTATTGTGTGTTCAGTTAACGCTAAGCGCAGTATTGTAGCGAATAAGCTGCGCTTTTACTCATACTCTGTCGTCATTATGTTTTTTTGTGATGTGTTGCTAGTGTTTCGATAAAGCTGCGCCAGTAGGTTAACCAGATGCCTCAGATGCCTTAGTTGAAGTTAAAGGCTGCAATCTTTGCATTGCTGGCGGCTGACGCTCTTGTGAAAACGTTCACCGTCTTATATATCATGGCCGGAATCGCTGCATATCTGGCGCAAAGTGAGTCAAAAAGGCTACTGCGTAGGAGTAAATTGAGTATAGTAGTGTCCAATTGCAGCAATGCAGTGTGTTGGCATAATGCTCATTATTTGTTATTGAGCTTTGGCGGTGTTTTCTTGGCATTATGAGTTTGAGTAAATTATGAATCATAAAATCTATCAGTTGGCGATGATCTTAGGCTGCTTAGCTGTGACTGCGTGCTCTTCGAGCAAAGGTAAGGATCAGTCTGTTGTGTATTTGACAGATGCAGAGAAAGTTCAGTCGGTCGTTTATCTTCAGCAAAAAACTGCTTCCGCTGGCTGGTTGGCTGAGAAAGAAAGCCTGTTGCGCGAGTCAATTCAAGGCTCCCCATTTACCTTGCATCAACAAGGTAATGCGTGGGTGGTCACAGCATCTGCACAGCAAACATTTAATCCTGATCGTCCTGGCTTGCTGCTGCCTGCTGTGTTGAGGCCAATTACCCGCGTCGCTAAAATGTTAGAAGCCAACCCTGATTCTGCTGTGCTAATTTTAGGTCATGCTGATATCGCTGGTGATGCTAAGGCCAATCAGCAACTCAGTACTGATCGAGCGCGCGCTGTGGCGTCTATCTTCCGCTTAAGTGGTTTAACCGGTGGACGTATGACGCAGCTTGGGATGGGAAGCTCCTATTTACTGGGCCAGCCAAGCAGCGCGGGTAAAAACCACCGCGTAGAAATCATCATTACCCCGCAAGCACACATTCAAGATGTGCTGGCTATGTATCATCCCGCTTATGTTCGTCAACTTGCTTTAAGTCAGGCGCGATAATTAAGGTATTTGGCATACTTGTTTTTTTAATTTTAGGTCGAACTGATGAGTACTGAGCAACTGGCTAATATGCGTCGTAACTACACTCGCGATGGTCTGCTTGAAGAACAGGCACCGCTTGATCCTTTTGTTTTATTTCAGCGCTGGTTTGCTGAAGCCATTGTTACTGAGCAGCCGCCGGTTGAACCTAACGCAATGATGCTGGCTACCGTGGACAGTGACGGTCAACCGCATTGCCGTGTGCTCTTGCTCAAAGGTCTGGATGAGCAGGGCTTTGTATTTTACAGCAATTACAACAGTGCAAAAGCTCAGCAAATAAATGCACAGCCTGCGGTCGCAATGACGTTTTTCTGGCCTGCCTTAGAGCGACAAGTGCGTATCGAAGGCGTGATTGAGCGCGTCACAGCGCAAGAATCTGATGCTTATTTTAATATGCGACCCTTTGGTAGCCGGCTCGGCGCTTGGGCTTCTGCACAAAGCCAGCCGTTGGCCTCCCGCGATGAGCTTGAAACAGCACTGGCTGAGCTTGAGCAACGCTATTCTGAAGATCAACCGCCTGCACGCCCTGAACACTGGGGTGGCTATCGCGTACTGCCTCAGCGTATTGAGTTTTGGCAGGGGCGTACCTGCCGATTGCATGATCGTTTAATTTATCAAGCTGAAGCAGGTGGGCTTTGGAGCAGAAAGCGACTCGCGCCATAAAAAGACTATGTTTGCTGCAGTGTGAGTGACTTAACTTGCACTCAGCTTGATGTGTCGTATTGATCAGCGGCTTTTTGTAGCCAGCTTTGTAACTCTGCTTTGTTGATTTTTAGCGCTGCTGCCTGCGCTAACTTATCGAGCATATAGCTTTTTTTCTGTTGGTCGTCACCTGCCATTGATAAAGCAAGATCGCGGTTAATCCAGCGCTTAATTCGTGCGTAAATCCACCAGTGGAAATATAAGCCTGTCAGTACGGCAACAGCGACAATAAAATAATCCATAGATTCCTCGAGGTTGGTGCTAACATTTAAAGTACTGTATTGTCTCAATTGTGAGCATATCTATATTTAAGGAGAGTTTCGTATGCGCAAGTCTATTGTTTTAGCCGCAACATTTACAGCATTGACTATGCTTTTAAGTGGTTGCGCTTCAAGCCTTACTGGTGATACTTATTCACGGGCTGATGCGCGCAAAGTGCAAACCATTCGCATGGGAACTATTGAGTCGCTGCGCCCAGTACGCATTGAAGGAACTAAAACACCTATTGGTGCCGGTGCTGGTGCCGCTATTGGTGGTATCGCTGGTAGCGGTGTAGGCGGTGGTAGTGGCCGTGCAGTTGCTGCTGTGATTGGTGCGGTGGCCGGTGGTTTAGCCGGTGCTGCAGTGGAAGAAGGTGTGACTCGCACCCAGGGTGTTGAAATCACTGTACGGGAAGATGATGGTGCGTTGCGCGCCTATGTGCAGGCCGTTGAGCCCAATCAAGTGTTTCGCGTGGGCCAGCGCGTACGTATTACTAATGTGAATGGTCAGAGTCGCGTTGCACCCTAACTAAACGTGCATTGCTGATGGCTGTAAATACCCTGAGTGTTGCTTTATCCGCTCAGGGTTTTTTAATGGTTAAGGTCTGTGCTTGCTAAGCAAGCCCTACTGTTTAGTTTAGTACCATAATAATAAAGACAGACAACCTTATGTTTATGCTAGCTGATTCTCTTTTTTACACCGATCCAGGTGTCTCCAGTACGTCCAAGCGAACAACATGGAGGCTATTGTGATTTTATTAGTATTAGTTTTTGCGCCTTTTCTCGCGGCAGCTTTACCTTTTTTAGCTGCGCAACGTGGTCGTACTTGGATTGCTTTAACAACTGCATTAGCACCGATGCTGGGGTTAGCGCTGCTGTTGAGTCAAACCTCTCAAGTATTGGCAGGCGAAGTCATCAGTGTTAAATACGCTTGGATCACCCAATTGGGACTTAATCTAAGCTTTCGTTTAGATGGCTTAAGTTTTCTATTCTCCTTATTGATTCTCGGGATTGGCTTGCTGGTCATTCTCTATGCGCGCTATTACCTGTCTGAACAGGAGCGGGTGTCACGCTTTTTTACCAGTTTATTGCTGTTTATGGGCTCAATGCTGGGTTTAGTATTGGCCGGTAACTTGCTGTTAATGTTGATGTTTTGGGAGCTGACTAGCCTTTCTTCGTTCTTGTTAATCGGTTTTTGGAGTCAGCAAACTGCCGCCCGACAAGGTGCGCGGATGGCGCTGGCAGTCACTGGCGGCGGCGGCTTAGCGCTATTAGCCGGTATTCTGGTTATCGGCAATGTGGTCGGCAGCTACGAATTGGTTGATGTATTAGCCGCCGGTGATTTGCTGCGCGCGCACAGCCTATACCCTGTGGCTTTAGTTCTGGTGTTGATCGGTATCTTTACCAAATCCGCACAATTCCCGTTTCATTTTTGGTTACCGCATGCGATGTCTGCGCCAACGCCTGTGTCGGCCTATTTGCACTCGGCCACTATGGTCAAAGCCGGTGTGTTTTTACTGGCCCGTTTATATCCATTATTGTCTGGTACCGACTGGTGGTTTTACTTAGTCACCTTTACCGGGTTAATCACCTTGTTTGTTGGTGCAGTCACTGCGCTGTTTCAGCACGACCTCAAAGGATTACTGGCGTACTCGACCATCAGTCATTTGGGTCTAATCACCTTACTCTTTGGTCTAGATTCGGATTTAGCCCCAGTCGCAGCGATCTTCCATATTATTAACCATGCAACCTTTAAAGCCTCCTTATTTATGGCCGCTGGTATTATTGACCATGAAACCGGCAGCCGAGATATGCGGCGCATTAATGGTTTATGGAAATACATGCCGCACACCGCTATTTTGGCGATGGTGGCCTCGTCGGCGATGGCTGGGGTGCCGTTGCTCAATGGTTTCTTAAGTAAGGAAATGTTCTTCTCGGAAACCTTACACCAGCATTTGCTCGGTAGTTTTAGCTGGCTGCTACCCACTATGGCCACTATAGCTGCGGCTTTTTCGGTCGCCTATTCGCTGCGTTTTATTCACGATGTGTTCTTTAATGGCACGCCCATTAACTTGCCGAAATTCCCACCGCATGAGCCGCCGCGTTATATGAAAATCCCGGTGGAAGTCTTGGTTTTCTGCTGTTTGCTGGTCGGTGTGTTACCGGCTTGGTCGATCGGTTCATTATTAGACGTCGCTGCTGAAGCCAGTCTAGGGCATGCGCTGCCAGCGTATGATTTGGCTATTTGGCATGGTTTTAATATGCCACTGCTGATGAGCTTTATTGCTTTGGTGGGTGGCATTGCTATTTACACGCAGCGAGCGTATTTGTTCCGTTGGTATGATGGCTTGCCGGACATCAACGGGCGCATGATGTTTGAAAACAGCATACGTTTTTTATATGGCTTGGTGTCCTGGGCTTTAGCGCGAATCGAAAATGGCTCACTGCAGCGTTATGTCAGCTTGCTGCTACTGGCAGTGATTGTGGTGTTGACCACGTGGTTGACACCTTTGTCGCAGGTGACAGGAGAGGTGGCGTTAACCCCGATTGATCCACTTACCGCCTTAGGTTTAGGGGTGATGTCGTGCGCTGCCTTATTGACCATGGGCTTTCACCGCCAGCGTTTTACGGCCTTATTGATGCTAAGCGTCGTCGGGCTGGTTGTGGCTATGGTGTTTGCCCGTTTCTCTGCACCTGACCTTGCGCTCACCCAGTTAGTGGTCGAAGTCGTGACCATTTTGCTGATGCTATTAGTCGTGTATTTCTTACCTGCCAACGCTCCAGCCGAATCCAGTAGTTTATTGCATTTACGTGATTTTATTATCGCGGCGTGCTGTGCTGTGTTGATGGCTGTTTTAACCTTTGCTGTCTTGACTCGCCCGTATCAAAGCATCGCTGACTTCTTTTTGGCCAATAGCCTGGTTGGCGGCGGTGGTACCAACGTGGTCAACGTTATTTTAGTCGACTTCCGTGGTTTTGATACCTTAGGGGAAATCAGTGTCTTAGCCATCACTGCAATCGCTACAGTGGCATTATTAAAAGGCTTGCATCTGCCACATGCGCGCGTCGATAACCAAGGGCGGGCGTGGTCGGCTGAAATCTATCCGATGCTCTTAGGTGTGTTAGCACGCTTAATTTTACCTTTGGCTTTACTGGTATCTGTGTTTATGTTCTTACGCGGACATAACGAGCCGGGCGGTGGCTTTATTGCCGGGCTGATTACTGCAGTGGCACTGATTTTACTGCAAGTGGCTTACGGCCAGCGCTGGGTGCAGACGCGCATGGGGGTGCGTTTTCCAAATATAGCCGCCGCCGGTGTGTTGATTGCAGCTGCGACTGGCTTAGCCAGTTTGTTGTTGGGTTATCCATTTTTAACCTCAGCATTTATCCACGTTGATCTGCCCTTGATAGGTGAGATTGAATTGGCCTCGGCGATTGTTTTTGATCTTGGTGTGTATTTGACTGTTGTCGGTGGCACGCTGCTGATCTTGAGTGGTTTGGGCCGTATTGGTCACAATGTCAAACTGCCGGAGGACGTGTAATGGAACTGTTAGTGGCTCTGGCGATTGGCGTCCTCACCTTTAGCGGTGTGTACTTAATCTTGCGTGCTCGCACCTTTAGTGTGGCCTTGGGTTTGACCTTGTTTTCGTATGCGGTCAATTTGTTTTTATTTGCAATGGGGCGTTTACACACAGGTAAGCCAGCAGTGCTCAGTGATGCCACTAGCTATACCGACCCCGTACCTCAAGCCTTAGTCTTGACCGCTATTGTAATTGGTTTTGCCATGACAGCTTTTGTATTGATTCTGGCTTTGCGCGCCCATACTGAGCTGGGCAGTGATCATGTCGATGGTGTCGAAAAAGCGCTATCCAGTCGTGCTGAAAAAAAGAAGGCTAAAGCTCAGCTGCAACAGCAGAAAAAACGTCGGAGGGCCGCACGATGAATCACTGGTTAATAGCTCCCGTCTTACTGCCCTTGTTGTGTGGCGCGCTGCTGATGACGTCATCACGCAGCCCTCTACGTCTGGTGCGTTTGATAAGTACCAGCAGTGTGTTTTTCTTATTGCTGTGTGCTGTTTATTTGTTAACCCAGGCCAATCATGGCGATGTTCAAACTTATACCCTAGGTAACTGGGCAGCGCCATTTGGGATTGCTCTGGTGTTGGATCGTCTTAGTGCATTAATGCTGCTGGTGACTGCGGTGTTGGCGCTGTTTGTTACCCTGTATGCGCTACGCGGTGATGATCAGCGTGGCAGTTACTTTCATGCGCTATTACAGTTTCAGCTCGCCGGTATTAACGGTGCCTTTCTAACCGGTGACTTGTTTAATCTGTTTGTGTTTTTTGAAATTCTGTTAATTGCCTCCTATGCCTTACTTCTGCATGGGCTGGGTGCTGCGCGTATTCGTGCGGCTTTGCATTATGTCGTGTTGAACTTGATTGGTTCTGGCTTGTTTTTGATTGCGGCAGGTCTTTTCTATGGTATTGCCGGCACATTAAACATGGCTGATCTGGCACGTTTTGTTGCGCAAGCACAGGGTGATCAATTGCTTTTGCTAGAAGTAGCAGGGGCATTATTGATTTTGGTGTTTGGCTTGAAAGCTGCATTTTTACCTTTGCATTTTTGGTTGCCACGCGCCTACGCCAATGCCACGGCGCCGGTTGCAGCGTTGTTCGCGATTATGACCAAAGTGGGGCTGTATTCTATTTTACGCTTTAGCACTTTGGTGTTTGGTGAGCAGGCCGGAGCTGCCAGTGGCTTAGGCAGTAGCGTGCTTTGGGTTTTAGCTTTATTAACCATGGCGTTAGCTGCTTTAGGTGCTTTTGCAGCCAGTAGCTTGAGCAGCTTGTTAGCGTATTTAGTGCTGGTTTCTGTGGGTACTTTGCTTGCCGGTATTGCGGTGGGTACTGAAGCAGCGATTAGCGCGGCTTTATATTACCTAGTGCAAAGTACGTGGGTGATTGCTGGATTATTCCTCTTGGCGGATATGATCGCCAAACAACGCGGTGAACTGCGCAGCAGCTTTAAAGTTGGCCCGCGCTTATTTAATCCGTACTTGCTAGGTGGCTGTTTCTTTGCTGCTGCGATTGCTGTGGCTGGTCTGCCACCTTTTGCTGGGTTTTTCGGCAAGGTGCTGTTATTGCAAGCCGTCTCTGGTGATGCGGCTTGGCAGCTCTGGAGCGTGGTCTTGGTTGCCGGTTTAATTGGCGTGATTGGTTTAAGTCGTGCTGGCAGCTTATTGTTTTGGCGTCATCACAGTGCTGAAACAACTGCGCCAGCTATGGATAAAGCGGCCTTCGTAATCACTGCGTTGCTGTTGCTCAGTAGTCCGCTGCTGGTAGTTTTTGCCCAGCCGGTGATTTCCTATACTGAAGCAGCGGCTGCGCAACTGATGGATGTGCTCAGCTATCTGCAAGCGATGCAGTTAGAGGAGGCGCTATGAGTCGGACAAAATGGTTCAGTCACCCGTTAGGCAGCCTTGGCTTGTTACTGGTCTGGCTGCTATTGGTTGATGATTTTTCTTCTGTGGGACATTGGCTGTTAGGTGGCATTTTAGCGCTGGTGATTCCACGCTTAACCCAGAGTTGGTGGCCACGCTTGCCACGGGTTCGTAGCTGGAAACATTTGTTGATCTTTTTTCAGCATATGCTGGTGGATATTACCGTAGCCAATTTTCAGGTGGCACGCTTAGCTGTTGGCCCTATACGCAACTTGCATCCGTGCTGGGTTGAAGTGCCTTGCGAGCTGGACAGTGACATTGCCATTTTCTTAATGGCCAGTGCTATTTCTTTAGCGCCAGGAACAGTAACCACCAGTATTGACCGTGAGCGTTCGACGGTGACCGTACACGCGCTGCATTGTGCCGACGAGCAGAGCTTAATTGCCGAGATCAAACAACGCTATGAACAACCATTGAAAGAGGTGTTTGCATGCTCAGCACAGTGATTTACTTAAGCATGCTGATGTTTGGTATCAGCTTATTGCTCAATTTTTCTCGTTTGCTACGTGGCCCCAGTGCCGTGGATCGAATTCTAGCGCTGGATACGCTGTATATAAACGGTTTGGCGCTGTTGGTCGTGTTTGGTATTTTATTAAGCAGTCGCTTGTTTTTTGAGGCGGCGTTACTGATCGCCTTATTTGGTTTTTTTAGTACAGTGGTGCTGTGTAAATACTTATTGCGCGGCGATATCATTGAATAAACAAGGGTTAGCTGATGTCTGTTTGGGTTGAGTATGCGGTCGCGTTTTTTTTGTTAGTCGGCAGTGCTTTTGCATTGGTCGGCTCGATAGGGTTATATCGTTTCCCTGATTTTTATATGCGCCTGCATGGGCCCGCTAAGGCCACCACTCTTGGTGTGGGCTGTGTGCTGATTGCATCCATACTCTATTTCAGTAGCAAAGATGAAAGCTTGCATGTGCATGAACTACTGATTACCTTGTTTTTAATGCTGAGTGCACCTGTGTCAGCCTATATGCTGGCAAAAGCAGGGGTGCAGCAGCACGTAAAAAATCTTAATCGCAAAGATTAAAGGCACATTTATAAGGCGCAGCATGGCGCCTGCACATTTAGCAGATTTTAATCTGCTCACTCATCAATAGAGCAACAGCACTGGGCTGAGTTATAGTCTGCCGGTGGTCGTGTTGCTGGTTTTGTCAGTTTATATTTAGAGGCACGCGTATGCAGTTGTCAGGTCGTGGTGTGGCGTTGTCTGTTATCGCCTCATGTTTATTTGCCGTTATTCCAGGTTATGCACTGTACTTAGGGCCGCTCGATGGCGTACAGGTCTTTGCCCAGCGGATTTTATGGTCTTTGCCGGCAGTGTTTGTCATGTTGTTAATGTTAGGTCGAGCATCTGAGCTGAAGCAGTCGGTGTTGCGCTTAGTGCGTGAACCTCGCTTAATTTTGGCGCTACTGGTCACGGCTGGATTGCTTGGCGTGCAGTGGTTGGTTTTTGTCTGGGCGCCAATTAATGAACAAATGCTTAACTTGACCTTAGGCTTTTTTTTACTGCCTTTAACCTTAGTGCTGGTTGGTCGATTGTTTTACCAGGAGCACCTGCGTAATTTGCAGCGTATTGCTGTGCTCTTTGCAGGCATTGGGGTGGCGCATGAATTGTGGGTGGTGGGCGGCTTATCCTGGGTCACTTTGATCTGCGCATTGGGCTTTCCACCTTACTTTATGTTGCGCCGCTGGATGTCGTTTGATGCCTTTAGTGGCTTGTTTTTAGAGATGTTGGTGTTAGCGCCTGTGGCCATTTATATATTCGTCAATTTTGCACCAACTGCTGTTTTTTCCACTGCTCCGCAGTTGTGGTATTTACTGCCCGGGCTGGGTTTGCTCAGTGCTGTTGCCTTTGGCACTATGTTGAAAGCCAGTCAGTTGCTTCCCTTGGGTTTGCTGGGGATTTTGAGCTATGTTGAACCCGTTCTGCTGTTGCTCTTTAGTGTGTTTTGGGTGGGCGAAAGCATCGAGTCGGGTGAGCTGTTCACCTATGTGCCGATTTGGATTGCTGTTGTATTAGTGATTTATGACAGCCTGCGCGTATTGATCAAGCAATCTCGGCGTCTAAAGTGAAGTACAATGCGCATCTGATAGCCTTAAGCGTATGCGAGGGGCGTTATTTATTATGATCAATGATCTAGAGGTATACCGTGTTTTCTGAACTTGCCCTGCATGAGCGTCTATTGAAAGCGTTGGTTGAATTGAATTTCACTGAGCCAACGCCCGTTCAGGCGGCGGCTATTCCAGCGGCCCTTGAAGGTCGTGACTTGCGCGTGATTGCCCGCACCGGTAGCGGAAAAACTGCGGCCTTTGTTTTGCCTTTGCTCAACCGCTTTATTGCTGGTGCTAAGCCGCGCGTAGCGATTCGCTCATTAATTTTATTGCCCACCCGTGAGCTGGCTCGACAAACTCTGGCTGAAGTCGAGCGTTTTTCGCAGTTCACCTTTATTAAGTCCGGCATTATCACCGGCGGTGAAGACTTTAAAGAGCAGGGCGCATTACTGCGCAAAGATCCTGATATTTTGATTGCTACGCCTGGGCGCCTAATTGAACACTTAAATGCCGGTCATTTAAAACTGGATCAAGTTGAAGTGCTGGTTCTGGATGAAGCTGACCGTATGCTGGATATGGGCTTTGCTGAGGATATGCAGCGCTTGGTTGAAGAGTGTTGCGCACGCCAACAGACTTTGCTGTTTTCTGCGACTACCGGCGGCAACGCCCTGCGTGAAATGGTCAATTCAGTGTTAAAAAACCCGCTGCATTTGATGGTCAATCAAATTGCAGAAATGAATGAAAGCACCCGTCAGCAAATCATTACCGCTGATGATGTGCCGCACAAAGAGCGTTTGGTGCATTGGCTGCTAACCAATGAGCCGTTTCGTAAAGCACTGGTATTTACTAACACGCGCGTGCAGGCCGACCGCTTATATGGGCGTTTAATCGCACAAGAGGTGAATGCCTTTGTGCTGCATGGCGATAAAGATCAAAAAGACCGTAAGCGCGCTTTAGAGCGTTTCAGCCAAGGCACCTCACGTGTGCTAGTGGCCACTGATGTAGCGGCGCGCGGTCTGGATATTGACGGCCTTGATCTGGTGATTAACTTTGATATGCCGCGCTCAGGCGATGAGTACTTGCACCGCATTGGCCGTACCGGTCGTGCCGGCGAGGAAGGCTTGGCGATCAGTTTGATTTGCCACAATGACTGGAACTTGATGTCCAGCGTGGAGCGTTACTTAAAGCAGAGCTTTGAGCGCCGCGTGATCAAAGAGCTGAAAGGTGTCTACCAAGGCCCGAAAAACGTTAAAGCTTCGGGCAAAGCCGCTGGGGTAAAAAAGAAGAAAACTGCGAAAAAAGATGCAGCAAAAGTGACTAAAAAGCCGTCTAGAAACCGTAAACCTGAAGGCACTTTAGTGGTCAGCAGTGACGGTCACGCGCCGCTGCGTAAAAAGTAACTCTGTTGGCCAAATAATGGCTTTTGGAGGTGTCAATGTCACAGGCGATTTTGCACAGTTTTGCCACACAGCAAGCATGTAACCAAGCGCTGGCAGATGAATTGGCATCCTGCATCACGCAGGCGATAAACCAGCAGCAGGCGGTGAGCTTACTGCTACCCGGCGGTAACACGCCGACTGCTTTATTGCAGCAACTCAATCAACAGCCTGTGGCCTGGGCAGATATTCATATCAGTCCCACTGATGAGCGCTGGGTGGCCAAAGGCAATCAGCACAGCAATGCACAAATGCTGGCGGCGGCATTACCGCAGGCCAGGGTGCTGGATCCGCGTCTCGCTGACTCGGCGCAGGACTCATGTCTAATCTGGGCGCAGGCGTTGCACGCGCACCTGCCTTTTACCGCGACACTCTTGGGTATGGGTGATGATGGTCATATTGCCTCACTGTTTGCCGGAATGCCCAACCTGATGCCAGCGTTACAGTTGACAGAGCAGCCGTCTGCACTGGTGGGCTTAGCCCCGGATGAGCCCAAGGTGCGCTTGTCGCTGAACTTGCCGATGCTGTGTGCCACCCAGTGGCTGGCTATTTTAGTCTTTGGTGAGAGCAAGCGGCAGATGATTGATCGCGTGCTAGCCAATGATCCGACCACCCAAGCCTTACCGATCTACCATTTGTTGTGGCAGACAGCGCTGCCGGTGCATATTTATTGGGCGCCTTAGATTGTTGCGCGCTGTGTTACACAGCGTACCGAAAAGGAAGGAATTATCATGCTGCATCCTGTCGTTGAGCGCATTACCCAAACTATCGAACAGCGTTCAAAACTGCGGCGCGCGGCCTATTTAGAGCAGTCAGTACAGGCAGCAGAGCAGGGGGTTAACCGCGCCCATGGCTGCTCAAATCTAGCGCATGTGATGGCCGCGCAATCTGATGAGCAACGGCTGATCATGCGCCAAGGTGGTGCTGCCCATGTGGCGATTATCTCCAGCTACAACGATCTGCTCTCAGCCCATGCACCCTATAAAAACTATCCGGATCAACTTAAAGCCGCGCTGTATCGTATGGGCTGCAGCGCGCAGTTCGCGGCCGGAGTGCCGGCTATGTGTGATGGGGTTACCCAGGGCACACCGGGCATGCATTTATCGTTATTTTCTCGCGACCTAATCGCCCAAGCTACCGCGATTGGTTTGACCCATGGCGTGTTTGATGGCGCGCTGTATTTAGGCATCTGCGATAAAATTGTTCCGGGTTTGCTGATCGGTGCATTGCATTTTGGTCATTTGCCAGCCGTATTTGTTCCAGCAGGTCCAATGAGTTCAGGCTTGTCTAATTCTGCCAAAGCAGCGGCTCGTGAGCGCTATGCGGCGGGCTTAGCCAGTCGCGAGGAACTGCTTGAAGCTGAACTTGCTTCTTATCATGAACCCGGTACTTGTACGTTTTACGGCACGGCCAATACCAATCAGGTGATGATGGAAGCTATGGGCTTACATGTGCCCGGCAGTGCCTTTGCCTCACCAGTATCCGCATTGCGCCATGCTTTAACCGATGAAGCGGCACGCCTACTTGTGGAGAATACTCAGCAAGGCTCGCGCTTTTTGCCTTTAGCGGTGCAAATAGATGCCAGGGCTCTGGTCAATGGCGCAGTGGCAATCTTGGCCAGCGGTGGCTCGACCAACCATACCTTGCACTTACCTGCGATTGCGCGCGCGGCGGGTTATCAGTTGCTTTGGGAGGATCTGGCGGCTTTGTCAAAAGTGGTGCCGCTGTTAGCGCATGTCTATCCCAGTGGTGCTGCCGATGTGAATCAATTTCATGCCGCTGGTGGTGTGGCTTGGCTATTTCAGCAGTTACTTGATGCGGGTTTGCTGCATAGGGATGTATACACCGTGGCTGGGCAGGGCTTGGATGCCTATACACGTGAGCCGTATTTGAATGAGCAGGTACTGGACTGGCGTGATGTACCTCGCGACAGTCAGGACCCAAGTATTCTGCGCCCCTGCGCAGAGCCATTTGCCGAGCACAGTGGCTTGCATTTACTGGCTGGTAATTTAGGGCGTGCAGTGGTTAAAACCTCTGCCGTTAAATCAGAGTTCTGGTCAATTAAAGCGCCTGCACGGGTTTTTGATAGTCAGGCGGATGCTTTGCAGGCCTATGCTGCTGGTCTGTTGACTGGCGATTTGGTTCTGGTCTTACGTTTTCAAGGGCCTGCGGCGAATGGCATGCCAGAGCTGCATAAGCTGATGCCGTTACTGGCCAATTTACAAGCCAATGGGCAGAAAGTCGCATTGGTCACTGATGGGCGTTTGTCCGGTGCATCAGGTAAGGTATTGGCTGCAATTCATCTGACCCCAGAAGCAGCGAATGGCGGCGTGCTGAGTCGTTTACAGGATGGTGATTTAATTGAAATTGATGCCCAGCAGGATCTTTTTCATCTGCATGTCACGCCTGAAGAATTGGCTCTGCGCAGTGACGCTCAAGCGCCGAGTGAGCTGCCATTAGGCTATGGGTTGCAGTTATTTGCTGCACAACGTCGCTGGGTTGGACCGGCCGATCAGGGTGCCAGCTTTTTACTAGAGGACTGAAGCATGCTAACTATGGAACATATCTTACGTCGCGCGTATCCGGTCTTACCGGTGCTGGTGATCGATGATGTTGAACGTGCAGTGGGCTTGGCCCAGGCTTTGTGTGCAGGCGGTTTAAGTGTCATTGAGGTGACGCTACGGACCCCGCAAGCACTGGAGGCCTTGCGAGTGATCCGTGCAGAAGTGCCGGATCTGATTGTTGGCGCTGGTACTGTGGTGCATGCCGAGCAATTTGCTCAAGCCATTGATGCGGGCGCGCAATTTGCCGTCAGCCCAGGTTTTACTGAGCGTTTAGCCGTTGCTGCACAAGAATCAGGTTTGCCCTATTTGCCGGCAGTGATGACGCCCTCTGAAGTATTGGCCGCACTTGAGTACGGCTACCGCTCCTTAAAACTATTTCCCGCCAATGGCGGTGCCAGTGTGCGCATGCTCAATAGTTTTAAAGGGCCGTTTACCGGTATCAGTTTTTGCCCGACCGGTGGTGTGACCCGTGATAATTTATTGAGCTATTTGAGTTTGCCTAATGTGGCTTGTTGCGGTGGCACTTGGATTGCCCCAGCCAGTCTTGTGCAAGCGCAGGCCTGGGATCAGATTACCCAATTAGCTCGTGAAGCCTGTGCCATGGCCGGTCATTTGGAATCTTTCACATGAGTTGGGATTATCCAGAGCCTTTTATTTTACCTTTGCGCGCGACACCAGCCGATATTGATGAGTTTGACCATGTCAATAATGCAATCTATGTGCAATGGATGGAGGAGTGCGCTTGGCAGCATTCCATCCATTTGGGCTTGGGGTTTGCTGAGTACCAAGCGTTGGATCGTGGCATGGCAGTATTGCGTCATGAAATTGATTATCTGGCCAGCGCCTATGTCAATGAAGCCGTTGAGATGGCGACCTGGATTCCGCACTCGCAGCAGCGCATCAAAATGGACCGTTATTTTCAATTAAAGCGGATGAGTGATGGCGTCACTTTGCTGCGCGCCAAAACCACTTTTGTCTGCATTGAGTTGTCCACGGGCCGTCCAAAACGGATGCCGCCTGCATTTATTGAGGGCTATGGTGCAGCGATGTTGCCGCCGCAGCAATGAGTTGCGGCAACCTTAATTAGAAGGGCTCAGTGCCGAGTTAAAGTCGTAGCACTGTGAATTAAATACCCTTCTTTTCGCTCGACGCTTACACTAATCGTCTGTTTACTTATGAGTGTTGTCTTGTGCAAATTGCTTTAGCGCCGATGGAAGGTTTGGTCGATCATATTCTGCGTGATGTGTTGACCGAGCAGGGTGGCATTGATTGGTGCGTCACCGAGTTTGTGCGCATCACCGACCAGCTCTTACCCACGCGCAGTTATCAGCGTTTAGCGCCCGAACTGGAGCAGGGCGCAAAAACGCTAGCTGGCACGCCATTGCGTGTGCAGTTGCTGGGTTCTGATCCGCACGCGCTTGCCGATAACGCCGCCAAAGCCTGTGAGTTGGGTGCGCCGGTGATTGATCTGAACTTTGGCTGCCCAGCAAAAACTGTGAATAACTCTAATGGTGGCGCGATCTTACTGCGTGAACCTGAAGTGCTGTATAAGATTGTTGAAGCGGTGCGCGCCGGTATGCCAGCGCATATTCCGCTGACCACTAAAATGCGTTTAGGCTATGACAGCCCTGATGGCGCGATGGATTGCGCACGGGCTTTAGCCGCTGGCGGTTCAGCGCAAATCGTGGTGCATGCACGCACCAAAACCGATGGTTATAAACCACCGGCGCACTGGGAGTGGGTGGCGAAAGTGCAGGATGTGGTCAGTATTCCAGTGTTTGCCAATGGCGATATTTGGACCTTAGATGATTGGTATCGCTGCCGTGCAGTCAGTGGCGTTGATCAGGTTATGCTCGGTCGTGGCTTGGTGTCGCGCCCAGATCTCGCCAAGCAAATTGCCTGCGCACGTGATGGTATTGAATATCAGCTGAAGACTTGGCAAGAGCTGCAACCGATGCTGCGTGAGTTTTGGCGACAAGTGCGTTTGTCGTTAACCCCGCGCAGCGCGCCGGGGCGCCTGAAGCAGTGGCTGGCGATGTTGATCCGTAATTATCCTGAGGCACAGGTGTTGTTCAATCAGTTACGTAAGGTGACGGACTGTGATGTGATTGATCGGTTGTTTGGTTTTACGGTGGGGCAGTTGCAGCACACTGAGTGTCTTAAGCAGCAGCCGGCTTGATTGGCATTTAAGTGTGGCGTGCTGTGTTGTTTGTGTAGACGTGGCGTGGCTGTGTTGGGATGATTGGTTGCTCAATAGTTACGTGCATGGCGCACTGCGCTGTATCTGTTTTCCCCTCCACGAGCCCATCCTGGGCTCAAGTCGGGCGCTACGCCATCCATGGCTGCGCTTGTCACAGATACAGCGCAGTGCTTGTTGAACATTATTATTGTTGACTAGATTTACATGCGTCTTTTTGAGAGCGTGGGCCGCAAATTTCTCAGCAGCCTGGTAGTACACTTTAGCGGGCTGCATCCACCATTACTGTATTGCTCTCAGTTGTACTGAGCATTTGCATAAACGCCTGTGCAGCATTGGATAGCGTGCGCTCGGTGTGCACTATATAGCCTAAATCGCGACTCAGATTGGCGTCAGTAATAGGTAAGCGCACTACAGAATCATCAAGCATGCTGTGCGGTAACACACTCCAGGCCAAACCAATCGAGACCATCATTTTAATGGTTTCCATATAGTTGGTGCTCATACTGATATTGGGGGTGAGTCCAGCTTGATCAAACAACTGCAAAGCAATTTTGCGAGTAAAGGTATGGCTGCCCGGAAATACCGCAGGGAAGGCGCACAAGTCTGAAAGATTAATACCGTTGCGCTGTGCTAAGGGATGATCAGGTGCGACAACAAAATCGAGGTCATCCTGCCAAACTTTTACCGCTTGTAAGGGCGCTGCGCAGTCCGGTGATAGGGTGATAATCGCCAGCTCGCAGCGCCCGTGCAGCACATCGGCGTAGGCCACTTCAGAATCAAGAAAGCGAATGTCTAACATCACTTCTGGATAGCGCTTAGTGAAGGCGCGCAGCACCGGCGGTAGTCGGCGTAAACCTATGTGATGACTGGTGGCTAAGCTTAAGCGCCCGCTGACCGTTCCGCTCAAGTTGCTCAGAGCACGGCGCGCATCGTCCAGTTCATTAACGATGCGATAGGCACGCGGTAGTAATGCTTGCCCGGCTTCGGTCAATGTGGTTTCGCGGCCGACACGATCAAATAAACGCACGCCCAATTGTTCTTCGAGGCTGGCCACGCGCTTGCTGATTGCCGGTTGAGTGACATGCAAGCGCTCGCCGGCTAAAGAAAAGCTGCGCTGCTCAGCGATAGCAATAAAGGTTTGCAGGTTAGCGAGATCCATAGCATGCACTCGAGTGAACTGGGTGGGATGTTTGAACTATACTGCTATTCCATAATGGAATCTAATGAATAAGAAATATCAATTTGAGTTATTGCAATAAAGTTCATAGGATAGAGGTATAAGCAGTTGGTGAACTCGAATCACTGCACATAACACTGATGAGGACGGTCTAATGGCTGGAAAAACGCTGTACGACAAGCTGTGGGAGATGCACGAAGTTAAACGTCGCGATGACGGCTCTTCGTTGATTTATATCGATCGCCATATTTTGCATGAAGTGACCTCGCCGCAGGCGTTTGAAGGCTTGCGCTTAGCAGGTCGTAAACCTTGGCGCATTGATGCCAACATCGCCACGCCCGACCATAACGTGCCGACCACCAAGAAAGAGCGTGACGGCGGTATTGCGGCGATTGCCGATAGTGTCTCGCGTATTCAAGTGCAAACACTGGATGACAACTGCGATGAGTACGGCATTTTGCAGTTCAAAATGAACGATGTGCGTCAAGGTATCGTGCATGTGATTGGTCCAGAGCAGGGTGCTACTCTGCCGGGTATGACAGTGGTCTGTGGTGATTCACACACCTCAACCCACGGTGCCTTTGGTGCTTTAGCCCACGGCATCGGTACTTCTGAAGTTGAGCACGTGCTGGCCACTCAGTGCTTAGTCGCCAAGAAAATGAAAAACATGCAAGTGCGGGTTGAAGGCAAAGTCCCAGCGGGCGTCACTGCAAAAGATATCGTGTTAGCCATTATTGGCAAAATTGGTACTGCTGGTGGTAACGGTCATGCACTGGAGTTTGCCGGTAGCGCGATTCGTGAGCTGTCGATGGAAGGTCGCATGACCTTGTGTAATATGTCGATCGAAGCCGGTGCCCGCGTTGGTATGGTCGCGGTGGATCAGAAAACCATCGACTACGTTGAAGGCCGTCCTTATGCACCTAAAGGTGCGGATTGGGACGCAGCAGTCGCCGCTTGGCAAGATTTAGTCTCGGATGACGATGCGCACTTTGACACCATCGTTGAGATGCGCGCTGAAGATATTATTCCGCAAGTGAGCTGGGGTACATCACCTGAGATGGTGTTGCCGGTGGATGCTAATGTGCCCGATCCTGCACAAGAATCTGATCCAACCAAACGTGATTCGATTACTCGTGCATTAAAGTACATGGGCTTAACCGCCAATCAAGCCATTACCGATATTAAGCTGGATCGCGTGTTTATTGGTTCTTGCACTAACTCACGGATTGAAGATTTACGCGCTGCGGCTGAAGTAGCCAAAGGCCGTAAAGTCGCCAGTAATGTGATTCAGGCCTTGGTTGTACCCGGCTCGGGTTTAGTCAAGAAACAAGCTGAAGAAGAAGGTTTAGATAAAATTTTCTTAGACGCAGGTTTTGAGTGGCGCGAGCCTGGCTGCTCCATGTGTTTGGCCATGAACCCGGATAAATTGGGCAGTGGTGAGCATTGTGCTTCAACCTCTAACCGTAACTTTGAAGGCCGTCAGGGCAATGGCGGACGCACGCACTTAGTCAGTCCAGCCATGGCCGCTGCCGCTGCAGTCAAAGGTCACTTTGTTGATGTGCGTGAATTAATGAACGAGGGAGCATAAACATGAAAGCCTTTACTCAACATCAGGGTTTAGTTGCTCCGTTGGACCGTGCCAACGTTGACACTGACCAAATCATTCCGAAGCAGTTTTTGAAATCCATTAAGCGTACCGGCTTTGGCCCGAATTTATTTGATGAGTGGCGTTACCTTGATGAAGGCCAGCCTGATCAAGACAATAGTCAGCGCCCAATCAATACTGATTTCGTGCTCAACCAGCCACGTTACCAAGGTGCGAGCGTGTTGCTGGCGCAAGAAAACTTTGGTTGTGGCTCCAGCCGTGAGCACGCGCCTTGGGCGTTAGAAGAGTATGGTTTTCGTACGATTATCGCGCCCAGTTTTGCCGATATTTTCTACAACAACAGCTTTAAAAATGGCTTGTTGCCGATAGTGTTAACCGCTGCTGAAGTCAATGAGCTGTTCGCGCAAGTGCAAGCCACTGAAGGCTACCAGTTGACCATCGACCTTGCCGCACAGACGGTGACCCGTCCTGATGGTGTGCAGTATTCTTTTGAAGTGGATGCCTTCCGTAAACATTGCTTGCTCAATGGCTTGGATGATATCGGTCTGACGTTGCAAGATGCTGAGCAGATTCGTGAGTTTGAAGTCGGTTATAAGAAAGCCAATCCATGGTTGTTTGGCGCCCTTTAATTTAACTAACTGCGCTGTGGTGTGAAGCACTGTGGCGCTGAGTATTTGAAATGTCGAAAAAGATTCTTGTGTTACCCGGTGATGGCATCGGTCCAGAAATCATGTCTGAAGCGGTCAAAGTTTTAGAGCTGGCTAACGAAAAGTTCAGTCTAGGTTTTGAGCTGGTTGAAGGTGAACTCGGTGGTGCGGCGATTGATAAGCATGGCGTACCTTTGGCTGATTCAACCTTAGCCTTGGCCCGTGAAGTCGATGCGGTACTTTTAGGTGCTGTGGGTGGCCCTAAGTGGGACACTTTAGATCGCGCGATTCGCCCAGAGCGCGGTTTGCTAAAAATCCGTTCTGAGTTAGGTCTGTTTGGTAACTTGCGTCCAGCCATTTTGTATCCACAGCTGGCTGAAGCATCGACACTAAAACCTGAAGTTGTATCGGGTTTGGATATCCTGATTGTGCGTGAATTGACCGGGGGTATTTATTTTGGCACTCCGCGTGATACTGTAACGCTCGAAAATGGCGAGCGCATGGCCTTTGATACGCTGCCGTACAGCGAAAGTGAAATTCGCCGTATCGCTAAAGTCGGTTTTGATATGGCGCGCTTACGCAGCAAGAAACTGTGCTCGGTAGATAAAGCTAACGTGCTGGAATCCAGCCGCTTATGGCGTGAAGTGGTGATCGAAGTGGCTAAAGATTACCCAGATGTGGAACTCAGTCATCTGTATGTTGATAATGCCGCCATGCAATTGGTGCGAGCGCCAAAGCAGTTTGATGTGATTGTTACCGATAACTTGTTTGGCGATATTTTATCTGATCAAGCGTCCATGTTGACCGGCTCCATCGGCATGCTGCCATCAGCGTCATTGGACTCGAATAACAAAGGTATGTATGAGCCATGCCATGGTTCAGCACCGGATATTGCTGGGCAGGGCATTGCTAACCCATTGGCAACCATTTTGTCAGTGTCAATGATGCTGCGTTACAGCTTCAATCAAATTGCTGCAGCGGATGCGATTGAACAAGCGGTCAGCGATGTACTGGATCAAGGCTTGCGTACCGGTGATATTTTCTCCACTGGGATGCGCAAAGTCGGCACCGTAGAAATGGGTGATGCAGTAGCCGCAGCGCTGGCTAAGTTGTAAGCTCAGTCAATTGAATATATCCGCAGTTTTGCTGCATAGTGGCGGCGGATCAATAATTAACAGTAGGTGAAGTCGCGATGAAACGTGTAGGTCTAATTGGTTGGCGCGGAATGGTGGGCTCAGTGCTCATGCAGCGCATGCTCGAAGAACGTGATTTCGATTTAATAGAGCCCGTATTCTTCACCACCTCTAATGTCGGTGGACAAGGGCCAGCAATCGGCAAAGATATTGCGCCTTTGAAAGATGCCTATGACATTAATGAGCTTAAAGCACTGGATGTTATCTTGACGTGTCAAGGCAGTGACTATACTGATGCGGTATTCACTAAACTACGCGAAGCGGGTTGGGATGGTTACTGGATTGATGCAGCGTCTGCGCTGCGCATGAAAGATCATTCAGTGATTGTCTTGGATCCAGTCAACCGCAGAGTGATTGACCAGTCCTTAGAAGCCGGCATTAAAGATTATGTCGGCGGTAACTGCACTGTTAGCTTAATGTTGATGGGGTTAGGTGGGTTGTTTGAGGCTGGTGTAGTGGAGTGGATGAGCGCCATGACCTATCAAGCGGCCAGTGGTGGTGGTGCGCAACATATGCGTGAGCTGATTAGGCAAATGGGCGGTATTCACGCCAGTGTAGCCAGCGAACTACAAGACCCAGCCAGTGCTATTTTAGAGATTGATCGTAAGGTTGCTGCGTTTCAGCGCAGTGATGAATGCCCGAGCGATCAGTTTGGTGTGCCGCTCGCGGGCAGCTTAATCCCTTGGATTGATGCAGCACTGCCTAATGGGCAGAGTCGAGAAGAATGGAAAGCGCAGGCTGAAACCAATAAGATTTTAGCGCGCTTTAAAAACCCAATCCCAGTGGACGGCTTGTGTGTGCGTGTTGGCGCAATGCGCTGTCACAGTCAGGCGCTGACCATTAAGCTCAATAAAGATGTGCCGCTGGCAGATATCCAAGGGTTGATTAGTCAGCATAATCCTTGGGTGCGTTTAGTGCCTAATGAGCGTGAGGCAACCATGCAAGAGCTGACGCCAACCGCAGTGACCGGAACGTTAAGCGTCCCTGTTGGGCGTCTGCGCAAACTAAATATGGGTTCACATTATTTAGGTGCGTTTACAGTGGGTGATCAATTGTTGTGGGGTGCTGCAGAACCACTGCGCAGAATGTTGCGTATTTTGTTGGAGCGTTAAGCCGCAATAGACGCACGCAAATGCTAGCTGATGGAGCGGCGCGTGCGTCTATGTTAAAAGTTAGGCCCAGAGTTAGAGTTATAAAGTGTGCAGTGTGTCTGATAATAAGCGTAAAACAGGCTTGATATACTTTAAGTAACGCGATTGAATGTTGATAGAACTCTAGCTGTGCAAGATACTTAGCGCCTAGACTGAATATTATTTATAGTTGCAAGAGCGGAATCAGGTTGAGTGCTGCTGACGGGGGCCGTCAAACCTTGGCGATTGAGAACAGAGCATTCAAAACCCTCCGGGGTATCCGGAACGAATAAAAAGGGATAACTCTATATGCTTCAAGTTCGCAAATTGGTGTTAGCAGTTGCAGCTGCTACAGCGTTTTCATCCAGTTTTACCCATGCGCTAGGTTTGGGTGATTTAGCGGTTAAGTCATCTTTAAATCAGCCTCTTGAAGCTGAGATATCTTTATTAGAGGTGCGTGATCTCACTGCTATTGAGATTAAGAGTCAATTGGCATCACCAGAAGACTTTAGTAGAGCGGGTATCGATCGTGATTTTTTCTTGACCGGGTTAAAGTTTAATCCAGTGATTGGTGCTAACGGCAAGCCATTTATTCGAGTTACCAGCAGCAAACCTGTAAAAGAACCTTATCTTAACTTCTTGGTTGAGGTGTTATGGCCCAATGGGCGATTGCTACGTGAATACACGCTGCTATTAGACCCTCCACTGTATCAGCCACAACAAGTTATTTATGCCGCGCAGCCCGCTGTTACAGCGGCAGTGCGGCCAGCACCATCAGCCCCGCAGCAGGTACGCCAGTCTGCGCCTGTGCGGCGCACAGCAGCACCTGCAAGTACTGCGTTGCAAGGTACAGAGTACCGGGTACAGAAAAACGACACCCTGTGGGAGATTGCACGGCGCACAGGCGGTAATGCCTCAGTTCACCAAACCATGTTGGCCATCCAAGATCTTAATCCTAATGCGTTTATTG
Source organism: uncultured Thiopseudomonas sp. (assembly GCA_964385265.1). Lineage (GTDB taxonomy): Bacteria > Pseudomonadota > Gammaproteobacteria > Pseudomonadales > Pseudomonadaceae > Denitrificimonas. The sequence continues at coordinate 86,673 of CAYLOI010000002.1, read as the reverse complement.
ATGGCAACATCAACCGCATGAAGAGCGGTCAAGTATTGCGTTTACCGACAGATCAAGATATTCGCCGTCGCACCCGTGCAGAGGCAATCGCACAAGTCAGCCAGCAAAATACGGATTGGAAAACAGCTCGTACAGCGCCTGCACCTGCTGAGCGCCAGTTGGATGCAACGCACCGCAGTGCTGCCGATGCTGCGCCGGCACAGATTGAAAAAACGGACAGTTTACGGTTGGTGGCTGATGCACCTGGGCAGGCAGGGCAAGCTGGCGATCAAGGTTCAGCAACAGATGTACAGAACTTACAAGATCAGTTAGCGTCCAGCAAAGAACGTTTAGACTCATCAATGCTAGAAAATGAAGACCTCAGCAGCAATGTCGAGGAACTCACTCGTCAGCTTGATAAGTTAAAGCGCCTTCTTGAGTTGAAAGACAATCAGTTGGCTCAGTTACAAAGCAATATTGGTGGGGCGCCTGAACCTACTGAACTTGCTGTGTCTGAGGGTAATCTTGGTGCAGAGGGTTTGGCAGATGCCGCTGATGCCAAGGTTGAGAGTTTAGAACAAGCTGACTCAGCAGTTGTAGACAGTGCGCAAACCATTGCAGCGCAAGATCTAGAGCAAGAGTCTACAGTTACACAGGCTGATCCTGAACTCGAGTCTGACATGGGCATGACGTCAGACGTGGAAACAGAAGATGCTCAAGAAGCTGAAGCTATAGAGTCTGCCCCTGAGCCAGCCGTAATAGCAACTCAGCCTGAAATACATGCTGCTGAAGAAAAGAGCATTGTTGATACGGTGATGGATGATCCAATGTTGTTAGCTGCTGCTGGCGGCGCTTCAGTCTTGGCGTTACTGTTATTGCTGATGGCAATATCACGCAGCAAAGCGCGTAAAGAAGCCGAGCAATACGGCGAACAACTGCACAGCAAGCTGACGCCTGATGATGCGCCTGCAAAAGCCGCAGGTGTCGGTGTTGTAGGAGCAAATGATTTAACTGCAACAGAAGATGATGGTTTTGATGCGGACTTCGCATTTGAACAGCCTGTGGCAGATACTCAGTTTAAACAAGAAACAACAGACCCTATTGTTGAGGCCACCAGCTACATCAGTTTTGGACGCTTTAACCAAGCGGCTGACGTGCTATACAGTGCCATTGAGCAAGAGCCACAGCGTACTGACTTGCGCTTTAAACTCCTTGAAGTCTGTGTGGATCTTGAAGATCACGCTGGTTTCTCTCGCCAGATTACTGAAATCAGTGAAATAGGCGGTGCTGAAGCCGAGTTGGAACAGATTAAAGCCCGTTATCCGCACATGCTGGGTGCCGAGCAGGTTGCCAATGTTGCAGGTGACCTGAGTGATGATGGCTTTGCTGACTTGAGTTTAGATGACATCACGCTTGAGTTGCCGGTAGAGCACGGCTCTACAACACAGCTTGATGCTGAACTAGATGACTTATCAGCTTTGTTAGCTGACTCTGAGCCTAGCAGTAAGCCAGCAGACACAGATTTCAATCTGGATGTTGACCTGTCTGATTCGGTGATGCCCGCAGCTGACACGGATTTTGAGCTGGGTAATGAGCTTGAAACTGAGAATAAAGAGCGTTTGGACCTCGATATCGACTCATTCAGTTTTGATCTTGACGCTATGGAGCAGTCGCAGAAAGAAACAGCCGATGATGAGTTCTCTTTAGATGATCTAGCTCTTGAGTTGGCGGACACCGAAGTTGCAGAAACACCGAGCTTTGACCTCTCTGATGAGTTTTCATTGGCAGAGCAGGATAAGCCTAAGGCAACAGACTTTGATCTGCAGCTGGACGAGGTCAGTGCTGAATTGGACTCACTGAGCGCAAACTTAGATGCAGATAGCCTGACAGACAGTGGTTTGACAGAAGCAGAGCTTAATGAGTTTGATTTGGATGACTTGGGTGATTTAGCTGACTTTGAAGCCAAACCTGAGGTTGAGCCGCCAGCTGCTACGCTTGCCTCGCCTAGCGAAGTAGATTTGCAGTTAAATGATCTGGATGACTTAGGTGATCTTGAGGATGATTTCAGCTTCTTGTCTGGTACTGATGAAACAGCTACTAAGCTTGATTTGGCGCGAGCCTATATTGATATGGGTGATGCAGAAGGTGCACGCGATATCCTTGATGAAGTGGTTGTTGAGGGTACTGCAGCACAACAAGATGAAGCACGTGAACTTATCAGCCAATTAGGATAATCAATGTTAAATGAAACAACGCCAACGGCAGCTCATGAAGCTGCCGTTGGCGTTTCTAGAATTGCTTTAGGGGTCGAATATAAAGGCTCTAATTACCATGGTTTTCAATTGCAGCCTGCTGGCACAGCGAGTATTCAAGGCCATTTAGAAGAAGCGCTACAGCATATCAATGCTGACATCCCGGTGCGTTTAAGTTGTGCGGGGCGAACTGATGCGATGGTACATGCCTGCGGTCAAGTAGTTCACTTTGATACTGAGATTGAGCGTCCAATGCGCGCTTGGGTGATGGGGGCAAACCGCTACCTGCCCAAGGATATCAGCGTGGTCTGGGCGCAACCTGTGCCACTGGACTTTCATTCGCGTTTTAGTGCTGTAGCACGGCGCTACCGTTACGTTATCTATAGTGATGAGGTGCGTCCTGCACATTTAGCCGAAGAAGTCACCTGGACCCACCGCGCACTGGATATTGAAAAAATGCGTGCCGCTGCACGCTGCTTTATCGGCACCCATGATTTTAATGCGCTGCGTGCCAGTGGCTGCCAAGCGCATTCTCCGCTGCGCACCATCCATCATTTACAACTGTTTGAGTTTGGTAAGCTGATCATTATTGACGTGCGTGCTAATGCTTTTTTATATCATATGGTGCGTAATTTAGCCGGCGTTCTAATGATGATCGGTGCCGGTGAGCGCCCGATTGAATGGGCACAGCAGGTACTTGAAAGCTGTGATCGTAAAGCCGCTGGTGTGACTGCGCCGCCACATGGGTTATATATGGTACAGGTTGAGTATCCCGAGCAATTCAAGTTGCCGCAACGTTATCTTGGTCCTCATTTTTTATCGGGCCTGCCCGATACCTTTGCTGAATAATAAAGAGAATCTTAGTGCGAGTACGAACTAAAATTTGCGGTATTACCCGTGTAGAAGATGCCTTAGTCGCTGCGCAAGCGGGTGTAGATGCGATTGGCTTGGTGTTTTATGGCAAAAGTCCGCGCGCAGTGAGTATCGCGCAAGCGCAACTGATTACTGCAGCTTTACCGCCTTTTGTGACAGTGGTTGGCTTGTTTGTGAATGCCACCCGCAGCGAAGTGAATGCTGTACTCGATAGTGTGCCGCTGGATGTTTTGCAATTTCATGGTGATGAATCACCTGCCGATTGTGCAGGGTTTTCTAGACCCTATTTCAGGGCGCTGCGTATGCAGCCGGGTCTCGATATTGCTGAGTTAGCAGCTCAATATACAGATGCGCAGGGTATTTTATTAGATGCGTGGGTGCCGGGCGTGCACGGTGGCACTGGCGAGCGTTTTGATTGGGCGCGTATACCTGAAAACTTAGCCAAACCGCTAATCCTCGCAGGCGGTTTAAACGCGGATAATGTCGGTCAAGCTGTGCAGCAAGTTCAGCCTTGGGCAGTGGATGTCAGTGGCGGCATAGAAGTCAGCCATGGGATTAAAGACGCGGAAAAGATTCGTAAATTCTTATATGCTGTGCACATCAATACTGCACAGCGATGTGACGGTTCTTGTTGAGAAGCCGTCAGTAACCTGATTATTAACCCTATATAACAGGTACAGTGCAGTGACACTGACCGAAGGCGGAGTAGATAACTGATGAATAACTGGTTAGTCGATAAACTAATTCCCTCAATTATGCGCTCTGAGGCCAAAAAAAGTTCAGTTCCAGAAGGTTTGTGGCATAAATGCACATCCTGTGAGGCTGTTTTATATAAGCCTGAATTAGAAAAAACTCTTGATGTTTGCCCTAAGTGCAATCATCACATGCGCATTAATGCGCGTACGCGTTTAGATATCTTTTTAGATAAAGAAGGGCGTGAGGAAATTGCAGCGGAACTCGAGCCTTCCGATCGAATTAAATTTCGTGACACTAAAAGGTACAGAGATCGAATTACCGCAGCACAAAAGCAAACGGGTGAAAAAGATGCACTGATTGCTATGAGTGGCACCCTAGAAGGTATGCCGGTTGTTGCAGCTGCATTTGAGTTTGCTTTCATGGGCGGCTCAATGGGCGCTATTGTTGGGGAACGCTTTGTGCAAGCGGCTAATGTTGCACTTGAGCAGCGTTGCCCACTGATCTGCTTCTCTGCTTCTGGTGGCGCACGCATGCAAGAAGCGCTGATTTCTTTGATGCAAATGGCTAAGACCGCAGCCGTCATTGCTCGCTTGCGCGAAGAAGGGATTCCCTTTATCTCAGCCTTAACCGATCCAGTGTATGGTGGTGTGTCAGCCAGTTTGGCGATGCTGGGTGATATTATCGTTGCTGAACCCAATGCGCTGATTGGTTTTGCCGGTCCACGGGTTATCGAGCAAACAGTGCGTGAAAAATTACCCGAAGGTTTTCAACGCAGCGAGTTTTTATTAGAGCACGGTGCCATTGATATGATCATTCCGCGTGCAGAGTTGCGCCCGCGCGTTGCTAGCGTACTGCGTCAATTAATGAATATGCCGACCATACCTATGGTTGCCGTTGATGCTGTCATTGTCGATGAAGCAGCTAAGGTTGCTGCCACTAGCGATTCTGCAGCCCGAGTATAAATCATGTCAGCGCGCAATCTTCAGCAGTGGTTGAGCTACTTAGAGCAGTTGCACCCCAATGAGATTGATATGGGGTTACTGCGCGTGCAAGATGTTGCGCAGCGCTTAGGCTTGCCGCGCATTGCCGATAAAATTGTTACGGTAACTGGCACTAATGGTAAAGGATCGACCTGTGCATTTTTAGCCAGCCTCGTTGCGCAGCAAGGCCTCAAGGTTGGCGTATACAGTTCGCCGCATTTGCTGCAATACAATGAGCGCGTGCGTATTAATGGCGAAAATGTCAGCGATCAGCAGTTGTGTGCTGCGTTTAGCGCGGTTGAGCAAGCGCGCGCAGAGACCAGCTTAACCTATTTTGAAATGGGCACTTTGGCTGCATTTTGGTTGTTTGCGCAGGCATCTTTGGATGTTGTTATCCTTGAGGTTGGCTTGGGCGGGCGCCTTGATGCGGTCAATATTGTCGATGCTGATATTGCTGTAGTGACCAATATTGGTTTGGATCACGCTGATTGGCTGGGTGATACGCGCGATTCGGTGGCCTATGAAAAATCTGGTATTTTTCGTGCAGGGCATCCTGCTCTGTGCGGTGATTTATTACCTCCTGAACGCTTACTGACCCAGGCCGCGCTGTTAAATACACCTTTGTTATTGCGTGGTCGTGATTTCGATTTAGCGCTTGGTACGGACAGCTGGCACTGGCGCGGTGTTGATGCACAGGGTCAACCTGTGCAATTGCAAGATATACCCCTTTTAGACCTGCCGATTGAAAACGCTGCTTTGGCCTTACAAATCTATGCCTTGCTGGGCTTGTCTTGGCAAACAAGTGCTTTGTTAGCTGGGCTATCTGCCGCACGAATGACAGGGCGCCTGCAACAGCTGCAACTGGACTATCAGGGACGCACATTACAGATGATGCTGGATGTCGCGCACAATCCGCATGCGGCCAGTTATCTTGCTGAACGGCTCAGTTCACATCCGATTCAAGGCCGGCGCTTAGCTGTGTTAGGCGTACTGGATGATAAAGATTTAGCGGGTGTATTGGATTGCATGCAAGAGCAGATTGCCCATTGGGCGGTCGCTGCATTACCCACAACACGCTCCTGCAGCGCTGCCTATCTGCAGCAAAGTTTAGTATCTCGGCAGGCGTCAGTGGCCAGTTATGCAACTATTGCTCAAGCGATTGAGGCACAGTGTGCGCAAGCAACAGAAGATGATCAGATTATCATTTTTGGCTCTTTTTATACCGTTGCACAAGCCTTGCTTTGGCTTGAGCACAACGCATAAACATAGTACTGATTTACTAGACGCATTGTTAAAAAATAATCGCTGTGTTTAAGTGCGCTCTGTACATAGATTTTATAGTGTAAAACTCTTCAACGAACGAGGTGGGTATGGCCGCAGCAGAAGGTAAGCTCAAGCAGCGCATTGTTGGTGCAATCGTATTGGTTGCTCTAGCAGTGATTTTTTTGCCAATGCTGTTTAAGCAAGAAGATGCAGTTCGCGAAGTTGTGGTGCAGGCACCGCCGATGCCCGAGACGCCGGCCGTTGCGCAGTTTCCGGTTGCTGAGGTCGCTGTGCCAGAACCAGTGCTTGATGATTCTTGGGATGAGCCGTTGATTACGCAAACACCTGCGCAATCCGAACCTTCGCCAGATGCACCTGTGCCCGTTCAGGCACCCATTGCTGACCCTCAGCCTATTGCAATGCAGCCAGTTGTTAGTCAGCAAGAGCAACCTGTTGTACAAAAAAGCGCACCACAGCCGGTAGCGCCTGGTATTGATAAAAATAATTTACCGGTATCTTGGTCGGTACAACTTGCCAGTTTAACCAATAAAGATAACGCCCAAGCGCTGCGTGATAGCTATCGCAGTAAGCAATACAATGCGTATATGCGCAGTGCAAACGGTGCGCATCGAGTTTTAATCGGCCCGCTGGTCAAGCAAACAGAGGCGCAGGAAATGTGTAAGCGCTTGAAAAGCCGTGAGGGCCAAGATTGTTTTGTCGTGCGTTACGAGCCTTAAATGCATAATCACTGTTAAAACACTAACAAGCGCTTATCAGTACCTAACAGCTCTGCTAAAATGCTGACTTTATAACAGCGGAATACTTATCAGTGTCTTTAAATTGGGCAGATGCCCTGATTCTTGGCGTCGTAGTGATTTCATCACTGATTAGCTTAAGTCGTGGGTTTGTAAAAGAAGCGCTCTCTTTGCTTACCTGGATTGTCGCTGCAGTTATTGCCTGGATGTTTGGTGGTAGCTTAGCGCATCACCTGCAGCCGTATGTCGATACCCACTCGGTGCGTGTGATTGCCGCGTGTGCGATATTATTTTTGCTAACTTTATTGGTTGGCGCCTTAGTAAATTTCTTAGTGACACAACTGGTACGGGCCACTGGCTTAACTGGAACTGACCGTTTGTTAGGTATGGTTTTCGGTGCCGCGCGTGGCTTGTTGCTGGTTGTGATTATAGTTGGATTGTTGAGCCTCGCACCGATTGAGCAGGATGCATGGTGGCAGCAGTCGACTTTAATTCCACATTTTCTTTTGATTGCTGATTGGTCCAAAAATCTCATTTTAGGACTGTCGGGTGAGTGGATTTCCGCAGCTCAAAATATTCAGCATTGAAGAACACGTTAGGCTATTAAGTAACTTATAATCGCCTTTAATTAGAATGACATAGCAGGGGTCGCGTTTCATGTGTGGCATTGTCGGTATTGTCGGAAAATCAAACATTAACCAAGCGTTGTATGACGCGCTTACCGTACTTCAACACCGTGGCCAGGATGCCGCTGGAATGGTGACATCTAAGAATGGACGTTTGTTTCTGCGTAAAGATAATGGCTTAGTGCGTGATGTTTTTCGTACTCGGCATATGAAAGAGTTGATCGGTAACGTTGGAATTGGCCATATCCGCTACCCAACCGCCGGTAGCTCCAGCAGTGCTGAAGCACAGCCCTTTTATGTTAACTCGCCTTACGGTATTACTCTGGCGCATAACGGTAATTTAACCAATGTCGAGCAGCTGGCTAAAGAGATTTACCAGTCTGATTTGCGCCATGTAAACACCAATTCAGACTCAGAAGTGCTGCTCAATGTATTTGCCCACGAGCTGAGTGTGCGTGGCAAGTTACAGCCCAGCAAAGAAGATGTGTTTGCTGCGGTCAGCCGTGTGCATGAGCGCTGTCGTGGTGGTTATGCCGTAGTTTCCATGATTACCGGTTACGGTGTGCTGGGTTTTCGTGACCCTAATGGTATTCGCCCGATTGTTTTTGGCCAGCGCCATACTGATGACGGTGTGGAGTATATGATCGCTTCAGAAAGTGTTGCGCTGGATGTACTGGGCTTCACTTTGATTCGCGATTTGGCGCCAGGCGAAGCTGTTTATATCACTGAAGATGGTCAATTACACACTCGTCAATGTGCGGCTAATCCAGTGCTTAATCCGTGTATTTTTGAACATGTGTATTTAGCCCGCCCTGACTCTATTATTGATGGCGTCTCTGTGTATAAAGCCCGTTTACGCATGGGTGAGAAGCTTGCGGATAAAATTCTGCGTGAGCGCCCAGAGCATGATATTGATGTGGTTATTCCGATCCCAGATACCAGCCGCACCTCAGCTTTAGAGCTAGCTAACCGCATGGGCGTGAAGTACCGCGAAGGTTTTGTGAAAAACCGTTATATCGGGCGTACTTTTATTATGCCGGGTCAAGCTGAGCGTAAAAAATCAGTTCGGCAGAAACTCAATGCGATTGAACTCGAGTTTCGCGGCAAAAACGTCATGTTGGTTGATGATTCAATCGTGCGCGGTACCACTTGCAAGCAAATCATTCAGATGGCTCGCGAAGCGGGCGCGAAGAATGTGTATTTTTGCTCAGCAGCACCGGCAGTGCGTTACCAGAATGTGTATGGCATTGATATGCCCAGCGTGCATGAGTTGATTGCGCATAACCGTACGACTGAAGAAGTAGCCAAGTTGATCGGAGCAGATTGGTTGGTGTACCAAGACCTTGAGGATCTAGTGGATTCTGTTGGTGGCGGTAAAATACAGATTGATCAGTTTGATTGTGCTGTGTTCAACGGTGAGTATGTGACCGGTGATATCGATGCGGCCTATTTGCAACGCATCGAGAACGAGCGTAATGATCTGAGTTTGATTGCTGAGCAAGTCAGCCAAGCGACAATTGGTCTGCATAATAACGAAGCAGATTAAACCTCTCCGCGGTGCTGTTAAATGGCAGTACCGCGCTATTAAAAACAGGTGTGGGCAACCATTGCCGGTTATCTATTAGACGTATAAAAGGTGCAAGTCATGACGACGGATTGGCAGGCGGGTCGACTCAATAGTGAGTTAACTGATGCGGGTTTCGATACCTTGGCGGTACGTGCAGGACAGCAGCGTAGTTTTGAGGCTGAGCACAGTGAAGCGATATTCACCACCTCGAGTTACGTGTTTCGCAGCGCAGCGGATGCCGCAGCAAGTTTTGCTGGCGAGCGTGAGAGCAATGTCTATTCGCGTTATACCAATCCGACTGTGCGCACCTTTGAGGAGCGCCTTGCCGCTTTAGAAGGCGCAGAAAAATGTGTAGCGACTGCATCAGGCATGTCAGCGATTTTAGCGACAGTGATGAGTTTGTGTAGCATGGGCGATCAGATTCTGGTTTCGCGTAGTATCTTTGGCGCTACAGTCAGCCTGTTTGACAAATACTGTGCGCGTTTTGGTATTGAAATTACCTATGTACAGATTGATGATCTGGCTGCTTGGCAGGCCGCTTGCACTGAAAAAACTAAATTACTCTTTATTGAGTCACCGTCTAACCCATTGGCTGAATTAGCCGATATTCGTGCTTTAAGTGACATTGCGCATGCAGCCAATGCGCTATTAATGGTCGATAACTGTTTTTGCACTCCGGTCTTACAAAAGCCGCTGGCCTTGGGCGCAGATATTGTGATCCATTCAGCCACTAAATACATTGATGGGCAGGGGCGTTGCCTTGGTGGTGCAGTATTGGGTAGTGCTGAGCTGATGAAAGAGGTGGTTGGCTTTCTACGCACCGCTGGACCGACGATGAGTCCGTTCAATGCTTGGGTGTTTTTAAAGGGTTTGGAAACTTTACGCTTACGGATCAATGCCCACTGCCAAAGCGCGCAGCAGCTGGCTGAGTGGCTGGAGCAACAACCGCAGGTGCACAAGGTTTACTATTCAGGTTTGCCCAGCCACCCGCAGCATGCGTTAGCCAAACAGCAGCAAAGCGGTTTTGGTGCAGTAGTCAGCTTTGAAGTTGAGGGTGGCAAAGAGGCAGCATGGCGTTTTATTGATGCTACAAGAATGATTTCCATCACCGCGAATTTAGGAGACACCAAAACCACCATCACGCATCCGGGCACAACCACGCATGGTCGTTTACCAGCCGAGGAGCGTGAAAAAGCCGGTATCCGCGATGGTCTCATTCGCATTGCGGTGGGCTTGGAAGAGTTCACTGATATTAAGGCCGATGTGCAGCGTGGTTTAAACGCGTTGTAAGTACAGATTCAGCTGTCGCTTGATAAAATCCCGCTGTTGTTTCGCGGGATTTTTAATGCCTGTCTTTTAGCTACTGACAAAGAGGCTTAAGCCTGCTGAATGTGCTGTAAGCCTTTTTTATACAGATTCCAGGCCAGTAAGCCGGCAGCAAAGTTACCTAATAGCACACCGATATACAGACCGCTCATATCAGCAATGCTTGCGCCGAGCCAGAGTGCCGGTAAGTAGCAGACGAACAGGCGTAAAGTGGAAATCCACACCGCACGCATCGGCATACCCAGCGCATTGCAGACGGAGACCATCAGCATGCACACGCCCAGCGCCGCATAGCTGATCGGCACCCACAACATGTAGCTGACTAAATACACCTCAGAGTCTTGGTCTGGGGCTAGGGCAGGAGCGATCAGCGCGCGACTGGCCATCCAAACTAAGGCAATAGTTATTTGCAAGCCAATCACGAAACGCACGGCAACCAGCACCAGATTGTGCACCCGCGCTAATTGTTTCGAGCCATATAAACGGCCTATCATCGGCGGCAAAGCCATGGTCAATGCCAGCACTATGACAATAGAAAACAGCTCTAAGCGACTGCCCAGGGTCCATGCGGCAATGGCTGAGCCACCAAAACCTGCGACTAAACGTGTGGCCAGTAGTGAGGCCGTGCCGGGCATCAGCTGGCTAAGCATGGCAGGCGCGCTGGTATTGGCAATCTCACGCAAGGCACGGGCCACCGGTAACTTGCTCGGATCAAAAGCCAGCCAGTGGCGCTTTAATATGCGTGAATACATAATCGTAGCGCCAGCCAGACAGGCAACAATGGTGGCATAGGCCGCACCGGGTAAGCCCAGGCCAAAGGTGAAAATAAACAAGGGATCGAGCAGCATATTCACAATGCTGGTGAACACCATCATTAAACCCGGTAAGCGGGTATCACCGTTGGCGCGTGAAATACTGTTAGCAAAATATAAAAAAGCGCCCAACCACGCACTGCTTAGCCAAGGCAACCAGTAGCTTTCGGTATAGGGTAACAACTCTGCGCCTGCGCCGAGGGCATTGAGTAACGGCATGCGCAGTAGCCAGATTAGCGCACATAAAATAAATGAAACGCAGCAGCCAGTGAGGACGACAAGCCCACCCATGTACTTGGCATGTTCTAGCTTGTCTGCACCTATCGCCCGTGAAATTAATGCAGTTGCGGCAATGCCAATGCCAATCTGTACACCAATTAATAGTTGCTGCAGTGGCAAGGTAAAGCCAAGGGCCGCAAGCGGTTGCATGCCGAGCATACTGATAAAAACACTATCAACCAGCTGAAAACTCATCAGCGCCACAGCACCAAACAGCATGGGCCAGGTCATGCTAAATAAAGCGCGAGGCAATGATTGATCAGCTAAGTATTTTTTTGGCATAGCGCAGCTAAGAACTTACAGGAGATGATAGGGCGGCTATGGTAGCACTCCTATAGTCTTTGTGTGATGCTGACACAGCAGTTTGCAATTAACAGAGGTATGGGGAATAAAGGTATGAGTGATCAGAAAAAAGTGGCTTTTTCGGTATTGGATTTAGCCTCACGTAAAGACACAGACCAGGGTCCCGCACCAGCATTACAGCGCTCGTTAGCCTTAGCTCAGCATGTTGAGCAATTAGGTTTTACCCGTTTCTGGGTGGCAGAGCATCATAATATGGATGCTATTGTCAGCTCGGCCACGGCAGTATTGATTGGTTATCTGGCGGCAGGTACGCAACGTATTCGCATCGGTGCCGGAGGGATCATGCTGCCCAATCACGCGCCTTTAGTGGTTGCTGAGCAGTTTGGCACCTTAGAAGCACTCTATCCTGGGCGTATTGATTTGGGCCTTGGCCGCGCGCCGGGCACTGATCCAACCACTGCGCGGGCTTTGCGCAAACGCCGCAGTGGCAGCTCTGATGATTTCCCTGAGGATGTCGCTGAGTTGCAACGGTTTTTAGGTCCGCGCGGCAGCGCTCAACAGGTGATTGCGATGCCGGGCGTCGACAGTAACGTACCGCTTTGGCTGTTAGGCTCAAGCCTATTTAGTGCGCAACTCGCTGCAGAGAAGGGCTTGCCGTATTCTTTCGCCTCACACTTTGCGCCGCGTATGATGATGCAAGCCATTGAAGTCTACCGCCGCCATTTTAAGCCGTCTGCGGTATTGGATAAACCCTATGTGATGCTGGGTATACCGCTGGTTGCCGCGGATACTGATGAGAAAGCGGCTTTCTTAGCAACGACAACTTATCAACGTATTTTGGCTTTAATCCGTGGACAAAGTATGTTGATGCGTCCGCCGGTTGAAAGTATGCAAGGCCTGTGGCAGCCGCACGAAGAGCAGACGGTGAATGAATTTTTAAGCATGGGGATGATAGGTAGTAAGCAAGCTATTAAGCAAAAGCTGGAGGTGTTGTTGCAGCATACTCAAGCTGATGAATTGATTTTTACCTGTGATTTGTATGAGCAGGAAGATCGTTTGCGTTCGTTTGAGATTTTGGCTGAATTGCAATAATGGTTAATTTGTTTTTTAGATGTCTTTGTGTTTTAGAGCATAAGCGTATTGCGAGCTGCGCTAAGTCTGTTTTTCCCTCAACGAGCCCATCCGGGGCTCGATTCGGGCGCTGCGCCATCCATGGCTCCGCTTGCCACAGACCCAGCACAGCACGCGGTGATCATTTGTGTGCTTTTCTAGATGTGCGTAAGTCTCTTTTTGCGGGCGTAAGTAGTTTGTGAATAAATTGATTTGCAGATTTTGTATATGTTGCAGGGTGTTAGATGTTGTGCGTTTGGCGAGCTGTGCTAAGTCTGTTTTTCTCTCAACGAGCCCATCCGGGGCTCGATGCGGGCGCTACGCATCCCTGCTTCGCTTGCCACAGGCCCAGCACAGCAGGCGGTGATCATTTGTGTGCTTTTCTAGAAGTGCGTAAGTCTCTTTTTTAGTCTTGGTGACTTTACTGGCTATGTTTAACAGGCATTGGTCAAACAGGTATGAGCAGTGCATAAAAAGCTAGAGCTTAGTTTGCTTTGAGCCTATATAAGACATGAAAATAACTCCGCCGATCAACGAGTGCTGCGGGGTTGGTGTGGTGAGCGTGCAGGGCTGGCGCAGCACAGAAGTTGAGCCCTAGATGGTTTCATCGACGGACAAACACCAATTGTGGAGTGCGCCATGCACCGCAATTTTCTGCATCCTGCATTCCCTGCTTATATATCCAGAAAGATAGAAACATGGATACGTGCATGACGTACCGTGCTAAATCCTGCATCACCTGCGCAGGTGGCATAGACCTATGCAGCAGTGACACAGATTTGATGGCAAGAGTCCCTCATCGGCATGTGCTAAAGTGCTGGTCCAGATTGATTCAATTGGCATTTCAGGTAAACCAATGCAGGGTGATAATTTACAACTGCGGGAGCTGCGCGAGTTGCTGTTAGATACAGCAACAGGGCAAAGCCATATCAGTGCTGCCAGCGGTATGTGGCTGGCAGGTGAAACCCTGTATGTCATTGCTGATGATGAATTGCTGCTGGGTGTTTTTTCGTTGCAGGACACTCAGCCTGGGCGGACCTTAACTATTATCTCAGGTGATTTACCTAAAGATGGCAAATCACGCAAAGCAGCTAAGCCTGACTTTGAAAGCCTAACTTGCTTACCGCGGTGCTCGCGTTATCCGCAGGGTGCTTTATTGGCGCTGGGCTCAGGTTCAACAGAGCAACGTATGCGCGGCATGCTTTGGCCTTTTAATCAGCGCGGTGAATTGCTCAGTGCGCCGCAGTTGTTTGATTTGCAACCCTTGTATCATCCGCTTGCGGCACTTGTTGCAGATTTAAATATTGAAGGCGCGCTGGTGCAGGGCGACTGTTTTAAACTGTGGCAGCGGGGTAATAATCAGCAGCGGCAAAGTGCTGTCATCGAGTATGACCTCGCTGACCTTTTTGCCCTGATTGACGCACAACAGCACCCTTTAGAGGTTAAGCCACAGCGCATCGACTACTATGACTTAGGCGAGGTGGACGCTGTACCTCTGACGTTCACTGATGCGTTTGCCTTGCCTGATGCGAGTTGTCTTTTTACTGCCGCAGCAGAAAATACAGATAACAGTTACCAAGATGGCGAGTGTGTTGCTGCGGCCATCGGCCTAATCGATACACAAAGACAATTGCGCTGGATTAAAATGGTGCAGCCGGTTTATAAAATCGAGGGTCTGAGTGCTAAGCAGGTGGGTGAGCAATTGCAGATACGTGTCGTCAGCGATGCCGACAACCCTAACTGTCCTGCTAAACTGTTAGAAACCTACATTAATTACACTTTGTAAGACCTTGATATATGGAGATATTTTAATGGATGGGCAGCAGAGTGCTGAAGCACGTAATAAAGCGATGCGCATGACCAGTGTCGTTGGCGCTATCGTTAATTTGGTTTTGACCATTGCTAAAGTTATTTTTGGAATTATTGGTCAGTCCCACGCTTTGATTGCTGATGGTGTGCATTCGTTAGCAGACTTAAGCACCGACCTGATGGTGTGGTTTGCGGCGAAATACAGTAACCAGCCAGCTGATAAAGAGCACCCTTACGGGCATGCGCGAATTGAAACCGCCTTTACTGTTGGGCTGGGCGTCATACTGATTATTACCGCGATTGGTATTGTGTATGACTCGGTGCAGCGTTTGCTTAATCCTGACACCTTGTTACAGCCCACACCGATCGTGCTATTGATTGCAGCTGTGTCAATTTTCGCGAACGAAGGTTTGTACCACTACACCATTCGCGTGGCACGACAGTTCAACTCAGGTTTACTTAAAGCCAATGCCTGGCATCACCGTTCCGATGCAATTTCTTCAATTGTTGTGTTGGTGGGTGTGGCCGGCAGCTTAATGGGGCTGCCCTATCTGGACGCTATTGCCGCTCTTGGTGTGGCTCTGATGATTGGTCATATTGGCTGGACCCAAGCGTGGAGTTCGATACGCGAGTTAGTGGATACCGGGATGGAGCCGAAAACCGCCTCAGCTTTGAAGCGCATTATTGCCAGTATCGAAGGTGTACGAGGCGTGCACATGTTGCGCAGTCGGCGCATGGGCGGTGCCTATTTGATTGATGTGCACATTGTGGTGGATGAGCGCTTAAGTGTCTCTGAAGGGCATAAAATTTCTGAGTATGTACGCTTAAAGTTAATTGATTCGCATGAAGATATTAGCAATGCTTTGGTGCATATTGATCCCGAGGATGATTCAGTTGCGGTACTGTGCACGGGCTTGCCCTTGCGCCGTGAAGTGCTGACTGATTTACGTCGGGTTTGGGTTGATGATATTGATCCCAGCGAGCTGGATAAGGCGACTTTGCATTATTTAAATGGCGAGGTGCATGTGGATTTGGTGCGCAATATACAGCTGGCTGATGCCGATGCTGAGCAGCTGCATCAGCGTTTACAGGAGAAAGTTAAGGCGCTCAATTATATAGGTGAAGTGAAGGTGTTATACAGCTATTGATAGCGTAGCCTTGCTGTTGTGTTTTAAAGCGTATAACTGCATGGGCTTATGAGTAGAATAGAGCGCTTTATAAGACTGCAAAAGAGTTGCTATGACGGCCAATAACAGCCCCTCTAAACCCACCCGTTTCGGCGGGGCGATGATTATTGCCGGCACTGCGATAGGGGCTGGGATGTTGGCTAACCCGACGGCCACCTCGGGTGTCTGGTTTATTGGCTCAGTGCTGTTGCTGCTGTATGTGTGGTTTTGCATGTACAGTTCGGGCTTGATGTTATTGGAAGCTACTCTGCACTTCCCACAGGGCGCAAGCTTTCATACCGTAGTTAAAGACTTGTTGGGGCCGCGCTGGAATCTGGTTACTGGTCTTGCGGTGACCTTTGTTCTGTATTCTTTAACCTATGCCTATATTTTTGTTGGCGGCGGCTTAACTCAAAATAGTCTGTCAGCACTCAGTGGTTGGCTGCTGCAGCAGCCGTTGCAGCCGTCACGAGAGTTTGCTTCAGTGGTGTTTTTACTGGTGCTCGCCACCTCGGTCTGGGTGTCGACTAAAGTGGTTGATCGTTTTGCCACGCTATTGATTGGCGGCATGCTGATCAGTTTTTTGTTGTCGACAGGCGCCTTGCTGCAAAGCGTAACACCGAGCGTTTTGCTCAATCTTCAAGTTGCGACTCAACACAGCTACTGGCCGTATATATGGGCAGCATTACCCGTGTGTTTGGCGTCTTTTGGCTACCATGGCAATGTGCCAAGTTTAGTCAGCTACTACAACAAGCAAGCACAACCGGTGGCGCGTAGTATTTTATGGGGCTCATTACTGGCGCTGGGCATGTATTTATTGTGGCAGTTGGCGGTGCAGGGCAACTTACCTCGCACAGAGTTTGCGCCAGTGATTGCCGCTGATGGTGATGTGGCAGTGTTATTACAGGCGCTATCAACGTATGTGAAAACTGATAACATCGCCCGCGTTTTAAATGCATTTGCTTATATGGCCATTGCCAGCTCTTTTTTAGGGGTCACCTTAGGTTTGTTTGACTATATTCGTGATCTGTTTAATTTTAGCGATACGGCCAGTGGGCGTTTTAAAACAGCACTCTTAACCTTTTTGCCGCCGCTGCTGGCCTGCTTACTCTTTCCCACTGGGTTTGTGAAAGTGATGGGCTATGTCGGTCTTATGGCGGCTATATGGGCTGCATTAGTGCCGGCATTACTGGTGCGTGCCAGCCGTAAGCGTTTTGCCGCAACAGGGTATCAAGTGTTTGGTGGCAGCTTTATGATCGGCTTTGTTTTGTTGTTTGCTGCTGCTGCTTTTTTTGCGCAGATATTACTGTTGTGGCAAGTACTACCTGTATTTAAAGGCTAAGTAGGCCCTAACAGAATGATTATCCTTGCTTTAGACAGGGGCATAACGGTAGTTTTGACCCTATATTGACTACTCACTTGGTGGAAGGCATCACACATGCGCGTTTTTTGGAACCAGCTGTCCCTACGTTTACGTCTGTTCCTGTCTTTTGGTGTGCTATTTGCGGCAATGACTGTTTTGATTTTGCTTTTGCAGTCGAGCTTTTATGCTAAAAGCCGAGTGGAGCGTCTGTTAGAGCATGAAATGCCCTTACAATTGCAGCATCTAGGTGCCCAAGTGGCTTTACAGTTGGCACCCAGCCTGCAAATCTCGCGTGGCCTTGCTGCCAATACTTTTATTCAGCGTTGGATTCAGCGTGGTATGCCAGAGGCTGATATGGCGCAACTGATCGAAGAAATGTCAGTGGTCAGTCAGCAGTTGAATGCAACCTCTGTATTTTTAGCTGCAAATGATGGCAATCAGCGCACCTATTATCACTTTAAACAAGGTGAGTTTAATCAGCGGCCCATGCGACGCGCAAATGATGAGGATGCTTGGTATTTTAATTATTTAGCCAGTGGTTTAACCCATGATTTGAACTTGGATTCCAATGCGTTTACTGGCGATCAGCTGCTGATGTACGTGAATTATTCCGGCAATATTTTAAATGCTAATGGTGAGCCGGTTAGTGTGGCAGGTGTCGGTCTAGATATGTTGCAGCTGGCTGACATGATCAGTGCATACCGCTTAGGTGAGGGTGGACGTGCCTCTTTGGTCAATGCAGCGGGGCTGGTTGAAGTCAGTGCGCAAGATGCCTTAATTAAGGATCTGGGTGTCTCCGCAGCATTGCGCGCTCTGCTTAACCAAGACAGCGCGCAAGTACAAGAAATTAGCTACCAAGGCCAACAACTGTTTGTGGGGGTTGTATGGCTGGCTGATTTGCAGCGCTACTTGTTGGTCGAAGTACCGCGCAGTGAGTTTATGGCTCCAATTGAACAACAGTTGTATCAAACGCTGCTGATTGGCGCACTATTGCTTTTGCTTAGTCTCGTCTTACTCTACCCACTGGCCGTTTCTTTAAGCCGTCCATTGGTTTCGTTTCAGCGGCAAATGGCTGAAATTACTCGCACCTTGGATTTATCAAAGCGCTTAGAAACCAACGATAAAGCAGAGTTGGGCGAGTTGGCGGCACAAACCAATAATCTTTTGCAGCGCTTAGCTTTTGCTATCAATGGCGTGCAGCACAGTTCCACGCGTTTAACTGATACTGCACATAAGCTGGCTTATACCGCAGGCTTAGTCAGTCGCAATACCGGCAGGCAGCAAGAAGTCAGTCAGTCGATGGCCGCTGCAGTGGAAGAGATGTCATCCTCGGTGGCCGAGATTACTTCAACCATGGAAGAGCTTTCTGCGTCTTCAACACAGATTGCTGAGCATTCACAATCGGTGGTGGATGTGGCTAATCTGACTTTGGAAAGCAGTAAGAAAGGCGCGGGTGCGATGCACAATCTGCAGCTGCGTATGGCTGATATTCATACTGACAGTGAAAACAGCTTGCAAGAAATCCTACAGCTGGGCAGCAAATCCAAAGCCATCAGTAAAGTCATGGATTTAATCAATACCTTGGCCGACCAAACTAAATTGATTGCTTTCAACGCTGCATTAGAAGCCTCAAGCGCAGGTGAATCCGGCAAGCGTTTTTCTGTGGTGGCCAGTGAGATTCGTCGTTTAGCTGACAGCGTGACCGATTCAACCCATGAAATTGAAGATCGGATTCAAGAAATTCAAGATGCCATCAACCGCTTGGTGATTACCTCGGAAAAAGGGGCCAGCTCAATTGAACTGGGCATGCAAGTCAGTGTTGAAACCGCCAATGATCTGAATGCACTGGTGCGTGCAGCCAGTAAAACCAGCAGTGCCGCGCAACAAATATCATTATCAACAGGCCAACAAAAAACCGCCAGTAACCAAGTAGTGATTGCTTTGCGCGATATAGCCAATGCCAGTACGCATAATGCTCAGTCGGTGCGAAACATCACCGAGATCAGTGAGGAGATGATCAGTATGTCAGAAGGCTTAAGTGATTTGATTTGTGAATTTCAGCAGGTAGAGTCAAGCGCACAGGATGCTGACAATCAGCAAAACACACAAAAGGATGTATAAAATGACGGCTGTAATGAATTGGTGGCGGCGCCAGCCACTGCAAAGACGTTTTTTAGTCGCGCTGGCCAGCTTAATGCTCCTGGCTTTGTTAATGCTCAGTGTTCTAGCCAGTAATTTATTGCAGCGCGAAGTTGATCGTGCGGTTCAGAGTGAAATGCAAGGCAGTCTAGTCTTAACCCAAAGGCTAACCGAGCAGTGGTTTGCTAACAAAAAACAACAAATTCTCACTTTAGCTCAACACCTCTCAGTGCAAGCAGAGCAAGTTGAGCAAACTGAACAAACTGCTAGCTGGCAAGATATGCTGACCATCGGACGCGAGGCCAGTGACTACAGCTTGATGTATTTAGGCACCAGCAGCGGTGAGTTTATTCAATCCAATCCGCCGATTGATGTGCCTGCAGGTTTTGATCCCCGGCAGCGCCCATGGTTTATTCAAGCGCAAGCGGAACACGGCTTGATTGTAACCCCGGTTTACCCAGACGCCTTAACCGGCAGCCTAACCATGACCTTGGCCGTACCTTTGCAGGCCAATCCAGAGTATGTGGTGGGTGGTGATCTGTATATCTCCAGCGTAATTAACGACTTGCTGCAACAAAAGCTGCGCTGGAACAGTCATTTATTGCTGCTGGATAATCAACACAATATTCTTGCGCAAGCCGATCAGACGCTTAAGCAAAACAGCCTAGAGGCTATGCTGCCGGGATTTGTAATTGACGATTCTGCTCTACAGTATGTGTCTTTCGATGATAAGCAATGGCTGGCTGCTTCAGTGCAAGTGGCCGACACCGGCTGGCGTTTTTTACTGCTGGTGGATGCACTGCAAATACAGTCCGCACGTACAGAACTGATCTATCAGTTAGGTCTGTTGGCGATTGCAGTGTTGCTCGGCGGCGGCCTGTTGATACTCTGGCTGGTACGGGCCTTAACCCGACCTATAGAGGATTTTCAACAGCAACTTAAGTACATCTCCAACACTCTAGATTTATCACGCCGCTTAGAAACCACTGATCAAGCTGAACTGGGTGACTTGGCTGCACAAACCAATACCCTGCTGCAGCGTATATCCTCTGCGCTCAATGGTGTGTTGCGCAGTTCCAGCCGTTTAACCGCAACAGCCAGTACTTTGGCGCATACCGCCGGAGTGGTCAGTCGCAATACTGGCAAGCAACAAGAAGTCAGTCAATCAATGGCCGCAGCAGTGGAGCAAATGTCCTCTTCGGTGGCTGAAATCACTTCGACCATGGAAGAGTTATCCGCTTCGTCAACACAGATTGCCGATCATTCTCAATCGGTGGTGGATGTGGCTAATTTAACCCTGGAAAGCAGTAAGAAAGGCTCTGGCGCCATGCAAACCTTGCAACTGCATATGACGGATATCCACGCTGACAGTGAAAACAGCCTGCGTGAAATTGTCCAACTGGGTAGCAAATCCAAAGCCATCAGTAAAGTGATGGATTTAATCAATACCTTGGCTGACCAAACTAAGTTGATTGCTTTTAACGCCGCATTAGAAGCCTCAAGCGCAGGTGAGTCGGGCAAGCGTTTTTCTGTGGTGGCCAGTGAGATTCGACGTTTAGCTGACAGCGTGACCGACTCGACCCATGAGATTGAAGAGCGGATTCAGGAAATTCAAGATGCCATCAACCGCTTGGTGATTACCTCAGAAAAAGGAGCGAGCTCGATTCAGCTGGGTATGCAAGTCAGCTTAGAGACTGCTAATGATCTAAATGCTTTGGTGCAGGCAGCGACTAAGACCAGCAGTGCTGCACAACAAATCTCCTTGTCCACCCGCCAACAAAAAACGGCCAGTAGCCAAGTCGTGATTGCCTTACGTGATATTGCCAATGCCAGTACGCATAACGCTCAGTCAGTACGTAGCATTTCGCAGATCAGTGAGGATATGCTGCAAATGTCGGATGAGCTGAACCAACTGGTTCGCGAATTTAAAACAGCCAGCGAAACTTAACCACATGGATGGTCTGGCGCGCAGCGAGAGCAGGCGCGGAGAGGGCAATGATGACAGCTAAACGGATACGGGTATTGATCGTTGATGACAGCAGTGTGGTGCGCGAACTGCTTAAAAGCTTGCTGCTAGAGGCAGGTGATTTTGACGTCATTGCTGAGGCATGCAATGGCCAAGAGGCGATTGCGCTGGTGCAACAGCTGCGGCCTGACTTAGTAACCATGGATCTGAATATGCCGATCATGGGTGGTCTTCAAGCCATTGAGCACATCATGCATGACAAGGCTGTGCCTATTTTGGTGGTGAGCAACGAGGCCGATGCTGAGCAGGCCTATGAGGCGATTAATTATGGTGCGCTGGATGTGATGGCCAAGCCTTGTTATGACTCAGAATCGGCAGACAGCTTTGTCAGCAAAGTGCGTTTGCTCGCCGGTGTACCCGTAATTACGCGCCTACGACGGCGTAATCCGATTGAACCGTATCCAGCGCCTGCTGTAGTGCTGCCGCTGAGCACGCTAGAGCCTGACTATCAACAGGTGTTTGTGATTGCCTCTTCGACCGGTGGGCCGCAAGCGCTGGCTCTGTTATTGCCGCAATTGCCAGCTGAGTTTCCGGCACCGATTCTGATTGCACAACATATCAGTGATGGTTTTATTGATGGTATGGCGCTGTGGCTCTCAAGTCTGTGTCATTTAACCGTCAAAGTAGCTGAGCAAGGTGAGGTATTGCGTGCCGGTTATGTGTACTTGTCACCTTCAGAGCAGCATTTGACTGTAACGCCTGGGCGCTGCGTGAAACTTATCGAGCGGCTGGAGGGTGATATTTATCATCCCAGTTGCGACACATTATTAAAGTCGGTTGCTCAGGTCTATAGCGCAGATGCTATTGGCATTATTATGACCGGAATGGGGCGTGATGGCCCAGAAGGTATGCGTGCTATTTTTCAGCACGGTGGCATCACCTTAGCGCAAGATGAAGCCAGTTCGGTTATTTATGGCATGAACGCTGAGGCGATTGCTAAAGGTGTAATACATAGCGTAGTGCCACTGCCTGCACTGGCTGATGAAATGCTGCGTATCGTTGCTTTAGGTGTTGAACATTACCGCACAAGTTTGCAGCGAGTTCATTCATGAGTACTGATCTGCTCGCGATTAAAGCCATGGTCTATGCCCATTGTGGTTTGGTATTAGACGGGATTGCCGAGGACCGTTTGCGTAAAATTGCTCAGAGCAATGCTGAACAGGCGGGTTGCGCCAACTTGCAGGAGTATAAGCAGCTTATTCGCCGTGATGCGGTTCATTTTGATAACCTAGTTGGGCAGTTGACGGTTAACGAGACCTATTTTTTCCGCGAGCCTGAACAAATCAAGTTGTTAACTGAGGTCTTGATCCCGCAAGTTTTAGCGCAGAAGTCGCTGAGGGAACCTGTACGGATTTTAAGTGCTGGCTGCTCGTCAGGTGAGGAGCCGTACAGTTTGGCTATAGCCTTACAAGAAATTTATGGCCCGCGCAGCGCAGAGCTGTTTCAGATTGATGCCGGTGACCTTTATCAAGGGGCGCTGGATAAGGCTCAGACTGCTATTTATTCAGAGTTTTCGTTTCGTGGCGTTGATCCAGCCCTGCGCCAGCGTTATTTTCGTCCATGCCCGCGTGGCTATGAGTTAGCCGCGCATATACGTGAGCAAGTTAACTTTTATCAGCTCAATGTGTTGGCTGAGCAGTTTCCAGCGCCACTAAAAAACTATGACATCATATTTTTTAGAAATGTATCCATTTATTTTGATTTAGAAACCCGCTGCCGTGTTCAAGAAAAATTTTATGAGGTAATGAGCAGTCAGTCTATTTTGCTGCTGGGCAGTTCAGAGACCTTAGGTAATGATTTCGGAGTGTTTGAATTAGTAGAGCATGCCGGGCAGTATTTTTTTATTAAAGGGCAGGCTTACCGACCCGTCAGCAGTCAAGCAATGAGTTGGCAGCAACAATACAGCGCACCGGTCTCACCTTTGCGCTCTGTACAGCCTGTGACAACGCTACCTAACGCTGGAGCAGCGGTCATCCCCGCACAAGTACAGCAAGCAAGCACAGTTGAAGACAGACCCGGCTCTGGTTTGATCGATCTGCAGGCAATCCAACAGTTGATACTCGGTGGTGAGGCGCAGCGGGCTTTACGTTTATTGGAGGCTTTGCCAGTATCTGACCAGCAATCGTATGCTGCCTGCTTGTTAAAAAGCTGGCTGTTGATGAATCAGCAAGCTTTTACCGAGACCGAGCAACTGCTAGAACAAGCGCTTGCCATTGAGCCTTGGTCGGTTGATGCCATACTTATGAAAGGTTTGGTTTTTAAGTGGCGCAAGCAAGCAGATGAGGCTTGTCACTGGTTTAAGAAAGCTATTTATACCTGCTCAGAATGCTGGCCGGCGCATTATTACTTGGCCGAGGTGCGCCGCACTGAGCAACACATTGATGCTGCTCTTCAATCCTATCAAAGGGTGTTGCGCATCTTGGCCAGCCAGCCAACAGAAATTAAGTGTATGGAGTGGATCCCTTTGCCTTTGACTGCCAGTGATGCCCAGTTTCTCAGCCAACGTTACACACAGCAGTTGACGGCTGCTTCGCCAAACGCACAAGTGGATAACTGATCATGGCGCTGGATATTAAAAAGTTTATTGGCCGCTTTGTGGAAGAAGCTAAAGATCACCTTGGGCGTATGGGGCAGGGGCTATCTGCTCTAGAGCAAGGCTCGGCCAGTGCCGAGGAGGTCAATAGTCTGTTTCGCTCGGTGCATACACTTAAAGGCTCATCACGCATGCTGAAGCTGGAGCCGATCACGCAGCTGGCGCATAGTTTAGAAGATGTCTTGAGTGCGCTGCGTGATCAGCAGCTGCAAGTTAGCCACGGGCTGATGAGTGCGTTGTACCAAGGCATTGATGTTTTATCTGATCAAGTGGAGCAGCTGGCTGAGCATGGCGAAGTCGCAGAAAATCCAGCACTGCAGGACCTATGCCAGCTACTGAGCGGGTTGGCGCAAAACCAAATAGAACAACCAAAGCATGCGTTAGAAGCACAAGCTGCCAAGCCTGTTATTGAACCTGATGTGGAGCAGTTAACACCGACATTAGCCGCCAGTGACACCATTCGAGTCAAACTGACGAAGCTTGAAGAATTGATCAAGTTGATGGGCGAGTTGCTATCCAGTCATGCGGGAATGCGTGAGCTATCAAACACTGCACGACGTTTAGAGCAGCAGTTGCAACAGGCGCAGGCTGAACTGCCGCTGGCTATGCGGCAATTTTCGCACGATATGCGCGACAGGGTGTTAGTGCAAGACAGTTTGATGCAAGAGCTGCATGACAAGGCGTTGCAGTTGCGCATGCTGCCATTGTCCATCGTCTTTGATCCTGCTGCACGTCTGGTTAGGGATTTAGCACGATCTTTGGGTAAGCAGGTCGAGTGCCGCATTTATGGCAGCGAGATCGAGCTTGACCGGCAAATGATTGACCAGTTGGCGGATCCTATTATCCATTTACTTCGTAATGCTTTAGATCATGGGATTGAAACTGCCGAACAGCGACACAAAGCTGGGAAACTTGCACAAGGGCTGCTGCACATTTGTGCGCGTCAAGATGCGGGCTGGGTGGTATTGGATATTCGTGATGATGGTAGCGGCTTGTCAGTGTCAGCGATTCGCGAAAGAGCGTTGAAAAAGGGTCTTTTGAGCCTCGAACAATTAGAAGATATGAGTGATCAGCAGGTGATCGACTTGATTTTCCTGCCTGGGTTTTCCACCAGCAGCATGATCACCGAACTGTCTGGACGAGGGGTTGGCATGGATGTGGTAAAACGCACCATTGTGGACGACTTGCAGGGAGTGGTCAGTATCGAAACACGGCTTGGGGAAGGGACTTGCTTCACTTTGCGCTTACCTTTGTCGCTGGCGATCATGCGCGTGTTGCTGATTCGCGCGGGCACGCAAGTGTTGGGTTTTACTGCGCAATATGTGACTGAGTTGTTGCGCGTTTCAGAGCAGTCCTTGATCCAGGTTGCCGACCGTAATGCAGTGATTATCCGTAATGAGTTTGTTCCTGTGGTTAAATTAACTGATTTGCTTAATTTGCCAGAGGCCAGCATCGCCCGAACAGCGAGCAGTCGCACCAAGCAAGATTTGTTGTTATTGGTTTTGCGTGTGCATACAGAAAAATTAGCTGTGCAGGTGGATGAGTTGCTGGATGAACGCGACTTAGTGATTAAACAGCTGCCTGAGCACCTGGCCTGTAATCCATTGATATCGGGTATGGTTTCGATGGGACAGAATCATCTGGTCAGCTTAATGCATGTGCCGTACCTGATGGATATTTCAAGAAAAAGCAGGCAAACAACTAGCAAACACAGCAATATTGCTAGTGAAAAGCTTAAAAAGCGTATTCTGGTGGTGGACGATTCGCTCAATACGCGGGAAATAGAGCGCGATGTGTTAGAGGCTTGGGGGTATCATGTCACTTTGGCTGAGCATGGCCAAGAAGGTCTTGATAAGGCTCTGGCTGAAGATTTTGATGCAGTACTGACGGATGTGGAGATGCCGGTGATGGACGGCTTTACATTAACCGCGCGCCTACGTGAGAATGAAAACTATCAAGATAAGCCCATCATCATTATCACCTCAAGAGAGAAAGAGAGTGATAAGCGGCGGGGTATAGAAGTGGGTGCTGATGCTTATATTGTTAAAGGTAGTTTTGACCAAAACAGCTTAGTTGATACGCTTAAAGTGCTACTTGATTAATTGCTAATAGATAAAAGAGGATACTCATGGAGATTCTAGTGGTAGATGATGATCAACTGGCGGCTGAAATGACCGGCGCAGTTTTGGAGGCCTGTGGTTACACGGTTTTCCAAGCCGAAAACGCCATTGAAGGCATGCAGGTGTTAAATCAGCAGCCCGCTATTGAGTTGATTATTAGTGATTTAAATATGCCGCTGATCAATGGTATAGAGTTTTATCGCGAGCTTAATGAGCAAGGCAATGCGCTACCTTTTATTTTACTGACGGGTGATGACCCAGACGCACTTTTAGCTGAAGAACCACGCTTAAGTGCCTGCGTGATGAAAGACTTTACACTACAAGACAGTTTGCCAGCCGCCATTAATGCAGTCATGACGGTAAAGCCAATATGACACATTCAACAGAAGGTCAGTCCTATATGAGTGCAAGCGAGCAGCCGTTACAGCAAAAAATTGCGCGCTTGCGGGTGAGCTTTATTAATCAGTTACCTGCTCGCCTGGAAAAAATTCATGAGCTTGTTCAATTGGTTGTTGGGCAAGCGTCCCATGATCAGGCTGTTATCTCTGACTTGTACCGAGCCTTACATAATCTGCACGGCACAGGCAAATCCTTCGGCTTAATGGATTTGGCAACAGTAGCTCAACAAGCAGAAGCTTTTGTTTGGAAAATACAGAACGCACCTGAAGCGCCTCGGGCAGTTGATTGGGCTGTGCCATTGATGGGTTTTGTTGAGCGCTTAAACGAGCAAATTCAGAGTCACACTAATAGTACAAATACTCAATATCAGACTGGCGTTGAGTCTTTTGCACAGGAACAAAGGCACAATAAAGCGTTCAGCAATAGCGCACCGCTGATTTATATTTGTGACGATGAGCCTGAACAGGTTGATTACTTAATGCATCAATTGTGTTGCTTAGGTTATCAAGTCAAAAGCTTTACTCAGACCGCCGATTTTCGTAAAGCTGTGATGAAACAACGCCCAAATGCGGTGATTATGGATGTGTATTTTCCGCATGGTCGTACCGGTACTGATGAGCTTGCCAGTATTAAAGAAGCGACAGGTCGCGAATTACCAGCGATTGTGTTGTCCAGTAGTAGCTCATTTGAATCGCGCTTAAGCGCTGTGCGCGCCGGTTCTGCGGCTTACTTTACTAAGCCTGCCAGCGCTATGTCCTTAGCAGCAGCTTTAGATGAGCTGGTTGAGTACAAAGAAGAAGAACCCTACCGTATTTTAATTGTGGATGACGAACCTGAAATTGCTCAATACCACAGTCTGATTTTAGAAGATGCAGGCATGGTCACCCAGCAAATCAGTGATCCATCAATGGTCTTTGAAACGCTAAAGGACTTCAGTCCTGATTTGTTGTTGATTGATATGTATATGCCAGTGTGTAACGGTGATGAGTTGGCCGCATTGGTACGCCAGTTTC
This sequence comes from uncultured Thiopseudomonas sp., assembly GCA_964385265.1. GTDB lineage: Bacteria > Pseudomonadota > Gammaproteobacteria > Pseudomonadales > Pseudomonadaceae > Denitrificimonas. Next base: position 59,224 of record CAYLOI010000002.1, on the reverse strand, counting down.
CAGAGTACGTTGGCTTGCCAATTGTTTTTTTATCAACAGAAACTAATGCGCAAAAGCAATTTAGCGCGATGCGCGCCGGTGTTGAGGGCTTTATCACTAAGCCTGTTGTTCCTAACGAATTGGTAGCTTCTGTCAGCTTGCGTGCTGAGCGTATGCGCACTTTACGCAGTCTTATGGTTAGAGACAGCTTGACCGGGCTGTATAACCACACCACAACTACTGAAATGTTGGTTTCCTCGCTCGCTCACGCCAAACGCCAACAAGAATGCCTTGTGATGGTTATGATTGATTTGGATGCATTTAAAAGTGTGAATGACACCTATGGCCACATGGCCGGTGACCAAGTTATTGTTGCGCTGTCGCGGATGTTCAAACATCGACTACGTAACACCGACGTGATTGGACGCTATGGTGGCGAAGAGTTTGCATTGTTACTCAAAGATATACCGGACAACTTGGCTGAAGTGCTGGTCAATGAGTTGCGTGAAGATTTTTCTAAGATTATTTTTAGCGCCGCTGACAAGCAGTTTACCTGCACCTTCAGCGCGGGCATTAGTATGTGTCCCGAGTATGATAGTGCTGAGGGGTTGCGCGCTGCGGCAGATACTGCGTTATATATGGCTAAAGAGTTGGGGCGTAATCAAGTTGTGGTGAGCAGGAAAAAGTATGAGTGAAAGCCAGCTTGAGCAACTGTTAGCGCAACAGCACACACGTGAACAGGATATCGTTGATGTCGATGAGCCTGTTACAAAACTGGTAATTTTCAGTTTGGCGGATTATCACTTTGCTTTACCTGGCACTGCCATTAAAGAAATACTGCAGGGCACAGAAGCGGTTTTTTTTGTACCTGGCATGCCCGCTTCAGTTGAAGGCGTGATTAATGTTCGCGGAGATATTGAGTCGGTGATTCAACTCAATGCTTTATTGCAATTGCCTGTCAGTGCTGAACAAAAACTACTGCAGGGTTCTTCTATTTTGCTGGCGCGTGGCACTGATATGCACAGCGGCTTACGCGTTGATCGCTTGCTAGATGTGGTTGATATTGCTTTAAGCCAAATTCAACCGGCACCTGATGCGTTGCCTGAATATTTGCAGCCTTATGTGACCGGTTTACTGGAGTTTAACGCTCTTGCTGTAGCGATCTTGGATATTGATACGCTGTTTGCTGCATGGCAGAAAGGCCAGGGATGAGTGCCATGCAGTTGCAGAGCTTGCCGGTAGTGCTGTTTCGTCATGCTGGGCAGTGCTTTGCGATTGAGGCGCAGTACGTCAGTCGACAAGGGCTAGTCGATGACTTGCAAGACCTTGCAGTAATTAGCTTTGCTGGTTTGTTTAGCCCCGGCAAGCCGACTACAGAGCCTGCTATTGCGTGGCTTGAGTTGCGCAGCAGTCAAGCACGGCGCTGGCGTTTGAGCTTACAAGCATCTGCTGAACTGATTGAATTGCCTGCCGACTGTATCTACGCATTACCGACTTCACTACAGGTTCGCCGGCAGTTTTCTGCTGTACAGGCACTGGCATTCTATCAAAATGAGCTGGTTGCTATATTGGATGTGCGCGCCTTACAGCACCTTGCCGATACACTTATCCAAGAGCTAGACAGCTGATTTTTAGCGTAATTAAATGAAAGTTTGCCATGTTCAGGCTCTTCGGCTATATTAGCGCGCCTCGCTTGACTGATTAATCAGTTGACGAATTGCGGTGAAGTGTCCGAGTGGCTGAAGGAGCTCGCCTGGAAAGCGTGTATACGAGTGATCGTATCGTGGGTTCGAATCCCACCTTCACCGCCATACAGCCCACTAAACCCTTGATTACTCAAGGGTTTTTTTATGTCTGTAATTCAGCAACGAGCCTCTAATTATTTGATAGCAGGGCACAGCAGTGTGCAAATGAATATCGAATGACCGGATTGTCGCTAGGATCTGCATAAGCAATACTGTTGTGCAAACACATTCAAACAAGGCCATTGTATGCGCGCGAACTGGGACATCTTTTGCCGAGTGATTGATAACTTTGGTGATATTGGCGTGACCTGGCGCTTGGCTCAGCAGTTAAGCCAAGAGCACCCGTTTAATGTGCGCTTGTGGGTGGATGATTTAGTTGCATTTCATGCCATTTGTTCCCTTGTAGACACAACTGCGCAGCGGCAAATGGTAGCCGGGGTGGATGTCTGTTTATGGCCAGATGAAGACGCCATAATGCATGAGCGCTGTGCAGATGTAGTGATAGAAGCCTTCGCCTGCCAGTTACCTGAAAACTACATTGCCTTAATGCGCAGTAAGCAGCGGGTGCTCTGGCTCAATCTGGAATATCTCAGCGCAGAGCCTTGGGTTGCTGAATGTCACGCTTTGCCATCTTTGCAGGGTGGTGGATTACAAAAGTACTTTTTTTTCCCTGGATTTACTGATCAGACCGCAGGCTTGCTGCGCGAAGCTGATTTGCTTAACAAACGTGACGCTTTTCTAGCTTCCAGCTATTTGCCTAACCAGTATTTGGCCTCTTTAGCTGTGCAGCGACAGCCGGGTGAGCGCTTGATCAGCCTATTTGCCTATGCTAATCAAGCGCTGGCCAGTTGGCTTGATGCTTTGAGTCAAGACAGCCGCAACAACCGTCTACTGGTCTTACAGGGCCCATTACAGCGCAGTATAGCCGCGTGGTTGGCAGTTAAAGAGCTCCGGGTCGGTCATCAATACCAACGTGGCAGCTTAATCGTGCAAGCACTGCCGTATATTGAACAGAAAAACTTTGATCACCTGTTGTGGTGCTGTGATCTCAATTGTGTGCGTGGTGAAGATTCTTTTGTACGAGCGCAGTGGGCTGCTAAAACCATGCTGTGGCATATTTATCCACAACACGAAATGGCACATTTAGACAAGCTTGAGGCCTTTTTATCTATTTACAGCAATGACTTAGATGAACAAGCTAAACAGGCTCTAGTTAATCTTTATCGCACCTGGAATCTGCAAGAGGATATGATTGCGGCATGGCAGCAGTTTGTTGCGCATGAAAAAACACTGCTAAAGCACGCACAGTGCTGGTCTGCGCAGCAAAAAAAACAGCCTGATCTTGCAACAAAGCTGGCATGCTTCTACCAAGATTGGCTATGATGCGTACCTATTTTTTATCCTCTTCGTTTATGGATTTTCAGTATGAAAACTGCACAAGAATTTCGCGCCGGACAAGTTGCTAATATTGATGGTTCACCTTGGGTGATTCAGAAAACTGAATTTAACAAATCAGGCCGCAATGCTGCGGTGGTGAAAATGAAACTGAAAAACTTGTTAAACGGTATGGCAGCTGAAAGTGTCTACCGTGCAGATGATAAGTTTGAAGCCATTATTCTTGACCGCAAAGATGTGACCTACTCGTATTTTGCTGACCCTTTGTATGTGTTTGTGGACTCTGAATACAATCAATACGAAGTTGAGAAATCTGATCTGGAAGCGGTTTTACCCTATATCGAAGACGGTATGACTGATGAGTGCGCGGCTGTTTTTTACGATGATAAAGTCATCTCTATTGAGCTGCCAAATAGTATCGTGCGCGAAATCATTTACACTGAGCCTGCCGTACGCGGTGACACCTCAGGCAAAGTGATGAAAACGGCGCGTTTGAGCACAGGTCATGAATTGCAGGTATCCTCATTCTGCGAAATTGGCGATTCAATTGAAATTGATACCCGCACCGGTGAATACAAATCACGCGTTAAAGCTTAAGTAATTAGCCCCGCTTTGAGTGTATAAGCCCAGCGATGCTGGGCTTTTTGCTTTTGTTTGGTCGCGATTTGGGCGTTAATCAGATTAAAAGGCGGCCAGCATTATGATTGCTCTTTGGGTGAGTATGGGCTTGCTGGTGCTGCTGGCGATCTATCACTTGCAGCGTTATTGGCAGGCACGAAAGGAGTATGCAGTGTTAGTTGAGCAGGCGCAAAAACGCATCCTTACACAAGAAACTGATGAGCACGGTGTGATCAGTGTGGTGGAGGATAATGGTTTTCGCTATTTGCAGTTTGGCAATGATATCGAGCAAAGCTGTGTGCTCTATGCCGATCCGCTGTGGCTAAAATATGACTACACACGCGCCATGCTATTAGCCAGCTTGTGCCATGCGCATCCTGAGACTGCACTGTTCTTGGGTTTAGGCGCAGGCAGCTTGACGCAAGCCTGCTTGGCTGCATTACCGCTGGAAGACGTTGAGGTGCTTGAGCTGCGCGAGGCGCTGCCGCGTCTGGCCATGGATTACTTTGGCATGAGCGATGATCCGCGCTTAACCATCCGTATCGGCGATGCTTTAGAGCTGATCCATAGCGCAGAAACCGCAGATTTGATTTACCTGGATATGTATAGCGACAGCGGTCCTTCCGTGGCGCATCTGGCATGGAATTTTTTACAAACCTGCCAAGACAAGCTCAACCCTGGTGGCTGGCTGATTATTAATCAGTGGGCAACAATGGATGGGCGACCCTTAGGTGCGGCTTTATTTCGCGGTTTGTTTTATCGACACTACTGGGAAATACCGGTCAAGGAGGGCAATGTGATCTTGTTGGTGCCTTCTAGCTTTGAGCAGTCGCCATCCATAGCGCTAATACGGCAGCAGGCAGCACGGGTTACTGAGGTGTTGGGCTATGACATCAGTTATTTGATTGATGTGATCCGGCCGGCCAGTGAATAAAAACCCGCAGACTTGAATACGTGTGCGGGTCTTACTCATCGCGTTTAAAGCGGTATATGTTTATCCAGCTCAATCGCCAGATCCAAAGCTTGGAGTAAGTCTTTGCGTACTTTAAGTTTGGTATTGCTATGGGCTTTCATATTGATTTTTTTCATCTGCGTGGCCACGCCAAGCGCAGTTTCCATCAGCTCTTCAGCAGGCACCACAAGGTCTAAGAAACCTGCGTTAACTGCATCAGCAGGGCTAAACAATTCGCCATTGATTACTGAGCGCTGGAATGCAGGTTTAGTCAGGCGATCTTTGGCCAACTCAATACCGGCATGGTGCATGGTCATACCAATCAGCACTTCATTTAAACCAATATTAAATGGGCCTTGCGCACCAATTCTGTAGTCAGCTGCCAGCAATAAAAATGCACCCTTAGCAATCGCATGGCCTGGGCAAGCCACAATAATCGGGAATGGGTGTGCTAACATGCGCCGAGTTAAAGTGGAGCCGAGTGCAACCAGGTTAAATGCATTTTCGATGCCTGATGTCATCACTTTTAGATCATAGCCGCCGGATAAAATACCTGGTTGGCCAGTGATGATAACGATAGCACGATCCTGCTCGGCCTGATCTAAGCAGCTGTTAAAAGCTGCAACCATATCCGGTGAAATCGCGTTAACTTTGCCGTTGTTTAGGGTTAAGGTAGCAATACCTTGGTTGCAGCTGTAGTGAATCAGTTCGCTCATGGCATAGAATCCATTTTGTTGTTTGTGAGTCGCACACTACCCAGCTCTGAATAAGAGGTAAAGCAGAAAGACTGACTGTTAAGTCGAGATTTTTCTGGCAAGTGTGGCACAGTAAAGCGCTAGCTGAGGTTGCAGCTGCAGTAAAATTTAAATTGAAGGTGAAAATAACGTGACACAAATGCTTATACAGGCTGATGCCGAACTGGATGCCCGTGGCCTTTACTGTCCTGAACCGGTCATGTTGCTGCACACTAAAGTGCGTGAACTGGGCGCTGGCGAGGTGCTAAAAGTGAGTGCGACTGATCCATCAACCCAGCGTGATATACCTAAATTTTGTATTTTTTTAGAACACCAGTTGCTGGAGAGCAGCGAGCAGGATGGCACCTACACGTATTTTATTCGCAAAAAGCTATAATTGACGGTGCAGGTCTTTAATACTTTATAAGCGCAGTTTAAGCGGGGATTTATGGATCAGTTTCGCAATATTGGCATTATCGGACGCATGGGCAGTATTCGCGTTCTGGATACGATTCGCCGACTCAAGCGCTACCTGATAGGGCGGCATCTGCATGTCATTTTAGAAGATACAATTGCTGAAATGCTGCCGGGTCATAATTTGCAAACCAGCTCGCGTAAACTGCTGGGCGAGGTGTGTGATCTGGTCATTGTGGTGGGTGGCGATGGCTCGATGCTCGGTGCTGCGCGCGCTTTAGCTCGGCACAATGTCCCTGTGCTGGGAATTAACCGCGGTAGCTTAGGCTTTTTGACTGATATTTTGCCTGAGCAGTTAGAGTCACAAATCTCCGAAGTCTTAGCCGGCAATTACACCACTGAACAACGCTTTTTATTAGAGGCTGAAGTGCGCCGCGACGGCGTCACTATTGGTCAGGGTGATGCGCTTAACGATGTGGTTTTTCACCCCGGTAAATCAACGAGAATGATTGAGTTCGAGTTGTTTATTGATGGCCAGTTTGTTTACAGCCTTAAAGCTGACGGTTTAATTATCGCCACACCAACAGGTTCAACCGCGTATGCCTTGTCTGCCGGCGGCCCGATTATGCACCCGCGTCTGGATGCGATTGTGATTGTACCAATGCACCCGCATACTTTGTCCAGCCGCCCCATTGTGGTGGATGCAGACAGTGAGTTAAAAGTGGTGGTGGCTGAGGATATGAGTATTTATCCGCTGGTTTCCTGTGACGGACAAAACCACGTCACCTGCGCCCCAGGCGATACCTTGCATGTACAGCGCAAACCTCAGAAGCTGAGTTTGATTCATCCGTTGGATCATAATTTTTACGCGGTGTGCCGCGACAAGCTCGGTTGGGGCAGTCGCCTAGGCCAGGATAATAAATAATGAGGCTTGATCCTGCACGCAATTATGACCTGATCGGCGATGTGCACGGTTGTGCGCAGAGCCTTGAGCGCTTGTTGGCGCTGATGGGTTATAAAAAGCAGGCTGGCGTGTGGCGCCATACAGATCGCCAAGCGCTGTTTTTGGGTGACTTAATTGATCGAGGCCCGCAGATACGCGAGACCTTACATATCGTGCATGCCATGGTCGATGCAGGCCATGCCATCAGTATCATGGGTAATCATGAGTTTTATGCGCTGGCTTGGAATACACCCCTTGAGCTAGACGGCGAGCACAGCTATGTACGCGCGCACAATAAGCATCATGCTCGTTTGCAGCGTGAAACCCTCGAGCAGTTTGCCGAGCATCCCTACGATTGGCAGGATTTTAATCAGTGGTTTTTAACCCTACCGCTGTTTGTCGATGCTGGCCGTTTTCGTGCGGTGCATGCCTGCTGGGATAATCGCCTGATCAATACGTTGCGTAGTCGTTTTGCCGATGGCCGCATTGATACTGAGTTTATTCGCCAGTCTGCGGTCAGTGGCAGTTTTGCTGATCAAACCTTTAACCGCCTATTGCGCGGGGTTAATCTGCCGTTGCCGTACGGCATGTCACTCATTGGTCAAGACGGGTATCGGCGCTCGTCATTTCGCACTAAGTTTTGGCATGATGAACAACCCGCATTGACCTACGGCGACGCGGTCTTTCAGCCGGATGCGCTACCCGAACATATCGCTCAAAAGCCCTTGCCTGCACAGTATTTACGCTATATCAATGCGTATGATGCGCAGCAGCCTTTACTCTTTGTTGGACATTATTGGCGTCAAGGTCAGCCCAGCCTGATTCGTCCGAACTTAGCCTGCTTAGATTACAGTGCGGTGAATGGCGGCAAACTGGTTGCCTATCGTCTGGGACAAGAGCAGCACTTGCTGCCACACAACTTTGTATGGGTCGAGGCCCAAGAGTAAGGACCTTAATAATGAAGTGGAACAGTGCGTTACGCGTGCCACTCAGCACCAACCTACAAGCTTTTTTGCAGCTGCTAAGGCAGCAAGGCATTGCCCATCGCGTCACCGAAGTTCAAGGTGAGCAGGTGCTATGGGTGGGCAGTGCTGCACAGGCTGAGCGGGTGAATGAGCTCTATCAGGAGTTTAACGCGGGTCAGTGGCCAACTGAGTTAGAGCAGCAGGCGCCTGCACGGCCTAGCGCTTATCAAACGCCGGGTTTCATCCAGCAGCTGCGCAATAGTCCGATTACGACAGCGGTATTATTGGCCTGTTTAATTGTGGCGCTGATTACCCAACTGGGTGACAGTTTAGACACAGTACGCTGGTTCACCTTTAATGACTTTCGTATTCAAGGCGACTATGTTTATTTCGCCACACTAGAGCACAGTTTAGAACAAGGGCAATGGTGGCGTTTATGGTCGCCGATGCTGCTGCATTTTGGTTTTTTGCATCTAGCGATGAATATGATGTGGTATTGGGAACTGGGCCGACGCATTGAATATCAGCAAGGTGGGTTATTTTTATTGCTGTTGACCTTAGTCGGCGCGTTAGTTTCTAACGTCAGTCAGTTTATCTTCTCCGATGCTGCCTTGTTTGGTGGCTTATCTGGGGTGCTGTATGCAGTGCTTGGCCACTGTTGGATTTATCAGCGCATTTATCCACAAGCCAGTTATGCGCTACCCGCTGGCGTGGTGGCTATGATGCTGATTTGGCTGCTGCTATGCTTGTTTGGCGTGGTAACCGCTTTAGGTTTTGGACAGATCGCTAATGCGGCGCATGTCAGTGGTTTGTTATTGGGATGTTTGAGTGGCGCAGTGTTTGCGTTTGTCGCACGTCAGCGTGCGGCGTAATATCTTTTGTTTATTTTGTCTAGGAATGAGTTATGAAAAGTTTTGCTGATTTAATTCAAAGGATCACCCCAGAGACCTATAAAACCCTGAAGTTGGCGATGGAAATAGGTAAGTGGGGTGATGGTACTAAGCTGACCCAAGAGCAAAAAGAACTGACCATGCAGGCGATGATTGTTTGGGAGCAAAATAACCTTCCAGAAGAAGAGCGTACTGGCTACATGGGTGGTCAAGAATGCGGTAAGCAGGCCAAGAAGAAACTATCTGAAACTGAGTCTGCTTTATTTAGTCCGGCAGCGGGGACGCTGCACTGATGTTGGAATTAGGTCGTGGCGCCGTTAGCAAAATGCAGATCGCTTTAGATGCACCTGCCCAATACAGTTTTCGTTTGGATGATGAGCGGCACGCGCTCAATCAACTGATCGGACAAACTCTGCGCCTAGAGTTTTTGGGTGAGATCAATTGCACCCATTGTGATCGCTCGATCAAGAAAAGTTTCGCCCAAGGCTACTGCTGGCCGTGCTTCACTAAGCTGGCACGCTGCGACAGCTGCATAATGAGTCCAGAGAAGTGCCACTTTGATGCCGGTACTTGCCGTGAGCCTGAATGGGCGCAAGATTTTTGTATGACCGAGCACTTTGTTTACCTGGCCAACTCCACTGGGGTTAAGGTGGGGATTACCCGCGGCACCCAACTGCCAACCCGCTGGCTCGACCAAGGCGCAATTCAGGCCGTGCCGATTTTTCGCGTCGCCACCCGCCAGCAATCGGGCTTTGTCGAAGATGCGCTGCGCAGTCAAGTGGGTGATCGCACCAATTGGCGTGCTTTACTTAAAGGTGATGTGGAGCCGGTCGACCTGTTACAAGTGCGTGAGCAGTTAATGCTCAGCTGTGCTGAGTCTTTGGATGCACTGCAAGAGCGTTTTGGCTTGCAAGCGATTCAGCCGATTAGTGATGTGCAGGTGTTAGACATTGCTTATCCGGTCGAAGCCTATCCGAAGAAAATCAGCAGTTTCAATTTAGATAAAAACCCCATCGCTGAAGGGACTCTAATCGGGATTAAAGGCCAGTATTTAATGTTTGATACTGGGGTGATTAATATCCGTAAGTACACCGCTTATCAGTTATCGGTCAGCGTCAGCCAAAACGTGCATATTTAAGTTTTATGCTTAAGGTCAGTGAGTTTTTAAATCGAGGTTTTAATAATGCGTACTGAACAACCGAAAATGGTCGTGCTAAGTGAATATCGACTGCCTGATTACTTGATTGATGAAACGCACCTGACCTTTGAGTTGCATGAAAGCTATGCATTGGTGCATGCGCGTTTAGTGATGCAGCGCAATCCTGGGCTGGATGAAAGCCTGCCGCCGTTAGTATTGGATGGCCAGCAGTTGGAGTTGGTTGATATTGAGCTGGATGGTCTTCAGTTATCAGTTGTTGAATACAACCTGACTGACAGTCACTTGCAAATTCAGCCGGCAAAAAACCAGTTTGAGCTGAGCACCACGGTGCGTATTGAACCGCAAAATAATACAGCACTAGAAGGCCTGTATAAATCTTCAGGCATGTTTTGTACCCAGTGTGAAGCTGAAGGTTTCCGCAAAATCACCTACTACCTTGATCGTCCTGATGTGATGAGTCTTTTTACCACGACTATCCATGCAGAAAAACTCAGTTATCCTATTTTGTTGTCCAATGGTAACCCCATTGCTGAGGGTGAAAGTGATGGTGGTCGGCATTGGGTAACATGGGAAGATCCATTTAAAAAACCAGCCTACTTGTTTGCCGTAGTGGCAGGTGATCTGTGGTGTGTGGAGGATACTTTCACCACCATGAGTGGTCGTAAAGTGGCGCTGCGTATGTATGTAGAGCCGGAGAATTTGGATAAATGCCAGCATGGTATGGACAGTCTAAAAAAAGCCATGCGCTGGGACGAAGAAAAATACGGCCGTGAATACGACTTAGATATCTTTATGATAGTGGCGGTCAATGACTTCAATATGGGCGCCATGGAGAATAAAGGTTTGAATATCTTTAACTCCAGCTGTGTTCTAGCCAAGGCTGAAACTGCTACCGATGCCGCGCATCAACGTATTGAAAGCATCGTTGCGCATGAATACTTCCATAACTGGTCAGGTAACCGCGTGACCTGTCGAGATTGGTTCCAGCTGTCACTCAAGGAAGGCTTTACCGTGTTTCGCGACAGCCAGTTTTCCGCGGAGATGAACTCGGCGGTGGTTAAGCGTATTGAAGATGTAGCCTATTTGCGTACCCATCAGTTTGCTGAAGATGCCGGACCTATGGCGCATCCAGTACGCCCTGAAGAGTATATGGAGATTTCTAACTTCTACACCTTGACCATTTATGAGAAAGGCGCAGAAGTGGTGCGCATGCTGCACACTTTGCTCGGTGAAGAAACCTTCCGCAAAGGCTCGGATCTGTACTTTGAACGTCATGATGGTCAGGCGGTGACTTGTGATGACTTTATTGGCGCGATGGAAACAGTCAGCGGCATGGATCTAACCCAGTTTAAACGCTGGTACAGCCAAGCCGGTACGCCGCGTTTAAGCGTCAGCGATACCTATGATGCGGCCACGCAGACCTACCAGCTGAACGTTAAGCAAAGCTGCCCTGATACCCCAGGTCAAACCAATAAGCTGCCATTTGTGATTCCACTGCGGCTGGCGCTGCTGAGCCAGCAGGGCCAGCCAATATCTATGCAGCTTGAGGGTGAAGCTGCGGCAGTGGCTGATGAGCGTGTCTTGTCAGTGACTGAGGCTGAACAGACTTTCACCTTTATCAATGTCCCTGAGCAGCCATTGCCTTCCTTGCTGCGTGGCTTTTCTGCGCCAGTGGTCTTGGAGTATGACTACAGCCGCGATCAATTAGTGTTTTTGTTGCAGCATGACACCGATGGCTTTAACCGTTGGGAAGCAGGCCAGCAGTTGGCTCTGCAGGTGATTGAGGAAGTCGTAGGGCAGATTTACGAAACCGATGAGCCAATGCTTGATACCCGTTTGGTTGAGGTATTTGCCGCACTACTGCAACAGGCTGATCTTGATCCAGCGATGCTGGCCGAGCTGCTAGCCTTGCCGGGCACAGGTTATATTATTGAGCAGTATGAGGATGCCGACCCGTTGGCCATTCACCAAGCGCGTGAATATGTCAGCCAACAGTTGGCGTTTGCGTTGCAAGAACCTATGTTGGCGCGTTATCAGGCATTGCGTAAAGTGTCTTTAGAGACCCCCTATGTTGCGCAGGCTGACCACTTTGCCCGCCGTCGTTTGCAAAATATGCTGCTGGCGTATTTGATGCGCACTGAAGACTTAGAAGTCATGGATGCCTGTATTGATCAGTTTGGCATTGCTGACAATATGACTGAGCGTTTAGCTGCGTTAGCCTGCTTGGTTAACTCGCCCTTTACTGAAGAAGCAGAAAAAGCTTTGGAAAGTTTTGCTGAGCGCTTTGAAGATGATCCTTTGGTTATGGATCAGTGGTTTAGCGTGCAAGCGGCTGCTGTTTTGCCGGGCGGTCTTGAGCGAGTTCAACACTTGCTCAGCCATCCAGACTTCAGCATTAAGAACCCTAATAAAGTACGCGCCGTAGTGGGGGCCTTTAGTACCCAAAACACGCCCAACTTCCATGCGTTAGATGGTTCCGGTTATGCCTTCTTAGCCGATAAGGTGATTGAGCTGGATCGTCTCAACCCACAAATGGCTGCGCGTATGCTCTCGCCATTGACCCGCTGGCAGCGTTTTGATCTGCACCAACAAGAGATGATGCAGATGCAGCTCAAGCGGATTAAACACAGTGGTGATTTGTCTGCCGACTTGTATGAAGTGTTGGAGAAAAGCCTACCGGCTTAGTCGGGTTCTGATGCCTTAGATGTGTGTTACTGCACACCACTTAACGTTGCTGTTACTTTTGGTTACGCGACACTGTGCAATGCAGTGTCGCGTTATGCATATTAGTTATTACTCTCTCAACTTGCGCATACCGCTTGTATGCTGGGCTAATTTAGCTTGCAGTTATTGGTAAAAAGCAATGCTTTTGCAAGCATAAAAAATCAATATTCATCGATGACCAAAGGGTCGAATCAGGACTGATTAATCAGTCTGTAAATATATTTTAAATCAGCATTTTTAGGTATGTTGGCATCATGGTTGCTGTGTATTCTCTAGTTGGCCAAGTGTAGGCGGGGGAGTTGGCACTGGGCCTTACTTTGTATGTCTGTCTGCATACAACCTAAGCTTAAAGTGTCAAAGGGTTGTGGTAGTTTTTGATTTATTGCGGAGAATAATAAAATGCTTAAAAAGCACAGCATTCTGGGTGTCTTTGTTTTAACGCTGTACGCAAGTCATATTGCAGCAGCTGTCACTGAGTCTGAAGCTGCACAATTAGGACGCACACTGACGCCCTTGGGTGGAGAGATTGCCGGTAATGCTGCAGGTACCATTCCAGCATGGCAAGGGGGCTTGACCACGATGCCGGCAGGCTATGAGGCTGGCAAACATCACATTGATCCATTTGCTAACGATAAAGTTTTATTCACCATTACTAAAAGTAACTTGAATCAATACAAAGATAATTTATCTGCAGGGCAAATTGCTTTATTTAATACCTATCCAGATACCTACCAAATTCCGGTGTATCCCAGTCGTCGAACAGGCTCTGCGCCGCAATGGGTGTATGACAATACCAAATACAATGCCCTGAATACGCAGTTGGATAATAAAGGTAATAGCTTCTCCAATGCCAAGGGTGGTACGCCTTTTCCAGTGACGGATAATGCAGTCGAGATGCTGTGGAATCATATTGCCCGCTACCGTGGTGTCTATGGTGTGCGTAATGCTTCTGAAGCGGTTGTGCAGCGCAATGGTTCTTATTCATTGGTTGCCGCTCAGCAGCAAATTGTCTTTAAGTTTTATGAGAACCAAGGTGCTGCAGCGCAAGAAGACAACATGCTGTTTTATTATTTGTCGTTTGTTAAAAGCCCAGCGCGCTTAGCCGGCGGTGCAGTATTGGTGCATGAAACCTTGGATCAAACCAAAAGCATGCGCCAAGCCTGGGCTTATAATGCAGGGCAACGACGTGTTCGCCGTGCGCCAAACTTATCCTATGATGCGCCGATTGCTGCATCGGAAGGGATTCGCACCGCTGACAGTACCGATATGTTTAACGGCAGTCCAGATCGCTATAACTGGACAGTGGTTGGCAAGAAAGAAATCTATATCCCTTACAATAACTACAAAATCACCCACCCCAGCGTGAGTTATAAAGAGTTACTGCAGGCGGGGCATATTAATCCAGCATTTACGCGCAGTGAATTGCACCGCGTGTGGGTCATTGAAGGTAACCTGCGTGACGGTTCGCGCCATGTCTACTCTAAGCGGCGCTTTTATCTGGATGAGGACAGCTGGCAAATTGTCTTGGCCGATGAATATGATAGCCGTGGTGAGTTGTGGAAAGTGTCGATTGCTTATCTGAAAAACTTCTATGAAGTGCCAACCACCTGGACTGCGTTGGACGTTTTTCATGATCTACAAGGGCGCCGTTACCATGTACAAAACTTGGATAATGAAGAAGATGCTACGATCGATTTCAGCTTAGCTGCACCTGATGACAGTTACTTTAAGCCTGCAGCGCTGCGCAGGCGTGGTGTGCGCTAGCGTCATCTGTTTGAAAAGCCGTGCTGTGCACGGCTTTTTCTTGAATTGTTGTCCGCTTTACAATACTTAACAAAACAACAATGAATAATGATTGCGAGTACAGGTCCTATTTCATAGGATTGAAGCCATAACTATAGCCTGTACAGGCATGTAACGATAAAAACAATGGGAACCCTATATGCGTGAATCCTTAGCTAAACCAGTCGACACTCATAGCCGTCTATGCAGTCCATTACGCAGCTGTGCCAGTCTGCTGAAAGTGCTTCCAATATGCGCAGCTGTAGTGTTCTCAAGCCTGACTGCCTTGCCAATCATGGCACAAACAGAAGGTGTGGCTGCGCCGGCTTATTCAATTGAATCAGCCGCAGCAACCTCAGGCTTGCTGTTGGATGTGGTGCGTGCTGGCCAGCGTTTAATTACCGTTGGTGACCGTGGTCATATTCTTTATTCAGATGATGACGGACAGCAGTGGCTGCAAGCCCGAGTACCCACCCAGCAGTTACTGACAGCAGTGTACTTCGTGGATGATCGCTATGGTTGGGCGGTAGGTCATGATGCGCTAATTTTAGCCACCCGTGATGGTGGCGCAACTTGGGCACGCCAATACGATGATCTTGAGCAAGAAGCACCCTTACTGGATATATGGTTTAAAGACCGTAACCAAGGCTACGCTGTGGGTGCCTATGGCATGTTGTTAGAAACTTTAAATGGCGGTAAAGATTGGCAGCGCATTGACGAGCGTGTGGATAACGAAGATGGCTTTCACCTCAACGCTATTGGCGCAGTTGGCGATGCCGGTATTTTTATTGTTGGCGAGATGGGGCTGATGTTTCGTTCGGCAGATTGGGGCCAAACATGGGAAGCGCTTGAAGGACCCTACCAAGGCTCCTTGTTCGGTATCGCTGCTGGACAACAAGCAGATTACTTACTGGTCTATGGTTTACGAGGACATATTTTCCGCTCGACAGATTTTGGCGAAAGCTGGCAGCAAGTACAGGTAAAGACCGACAGTGGCCTATTGGAATATGGCTTAGCCAATGGCAGCGTGCTGGACAATGGCGATGTACTGATTGTTGGCCATAGCGGCACTGTCTTGCGCAGTACCGATGGCGGGGTGAGTTTTAGTCTATCCAACCGTGCTGACCGTACTTCGATAACAGGGGTGGTGACTGATGCTAAAGGGGGACTGATTATCGTCGGTCAAAATGGCATTCACCAAACCGACGCAAACGGCAACGATTTGCGCAATAAATAATAAGACTGGAGACCGTCAGAATGACATCTAAAGCAAGAAACAATCCAGCAGCAGTGCTCGAACGTTTAATTTTTAATAACCGCCCAGCGGTGATTGCGATATGTATATTAATCAGTGCTTTCTTATTTTGGAACGCGGCGCAAGTGCGCCCGGAAACCAGCTTTGAAAAAATGATTCCGCTTAAGCATCCCTATATTGAAAAAATGCTTGAGCATCGCAACGACCTAGCTAACCTAGGTAACAGCGTGCGAATCTCTGTTGAAAACGTCAATGGCGATATTTTTGACAAAGATTATATGGAAACTCTGCGCCAAATCAGTGACGAGGCGTTTTATATTCCTGGAGTTGACCGCTCCGGGGTGCGTTCACTGTGGAGCCCTAACGTGCGTTGGACTGAGGTCACCGAGCAGGGCTTTGCCGGTGGTGAAGTGATTCCGCAAACTTACGATGGCTCGCCAGAGAGTTTGGATGAGCTGCGCAATAATATTCTTAAGTCAGGGCAGGTTGGCCGTTTAGTTGGCAATAACTTTAAATCCAGTATTGTTGAAATTCCGCTGCTGGAAGAGTTTCCCGATCCAGATGATCAGGGCAAACTGTTAAAGCTCGACTATCAAGATTTTTCGCACAGTTTAGAAGAGAAAATTCGCGAAAAATATCAATTACAAAACCCTAATGTCAAAATCCATATCATTGGCTTTGCCAAAAAAGTCGGTGATTTGATTGATGGCTTGTTTGGTGTTGCTTTGTTTTTTGCGGTAGCCATTGCAATCACCTTTGCGTTGTTATTTTGGTTCACCAAGTGCATCAAAAGTACTATAGCGGTACTGTTTGCCACCCTGATTGCGGTCGGTTGGCAGTTGGGGCTCTTGCATTTAATGGGTTTTGGGCTTGATCCATATTCGATGCTGGTACCCTTCTTAGTCTTTGCCATCGGTATTTCACACGGCGTGCAAAAAATTAACGGTATCGCCATGGCCTCAGGTACTGCGTTGGATGCGCTGACCGCAGCACGTATGGCTTTTCGTCAATTATTTGTTCCAGGTTTAGTGGCTCTATCATCGGATGCGGTTGGTTTTATTACCTTGCTGTTGATTGATATTGGCGTGATTCGCGAACTGGCAATTGGTGCTTCGGTGGGTGTGGCCGTTATTATCTTGACCAACCTGATCTTTTTGCCTGTGTTGATTTCCTATGTTGGTATCAGTAAAAAAGCCGTACAGGTCAGTCGTGATAATGCTGCGCGTGATAATCCATTTTGGCGTCTGATTTCTAACTTTGCCAACCCAAAAGTGGCGCCGGTGTCAGTGACTATTGCTGTTTGCGCTTTGGTTTTTGGCCTTTGGTATGGTCAGAATCTGAAAATTGGTGACTTGGACCAAGGTGCGCCGGAGCTGCATGCGGATTCACGTTATAACCTTGATAATGATTTTGTCATCAGCAACTACTCGACCAGCTCTGATGTGCTAGTGGTCATGGTGAAAACGCCGGTTGAAGGCTGCTCAAGTTACGGTGCGCTTAAAGCCATGGATGATTTGAGCTGGCGTATGGAAAATACGCCAGGCGTGCAGTCTGTCGTGTCGATGGTCACAGTATCTAAACAAGTGATCAAAGGCATGAACGAGGGTAACTTGAAATGGGAAACCTTATCGCGTAACCAGCACGTATTAAATAACTCGATTGCCCGTGCTGATGCATTGTATAACTCTGATTGTTCGTTAGCCCCGTTGCTAATCTTCCTCGAAGATCACAAAGCTGAAACCTTGACCACGGCAGTGGCTGCGGTAGAAGACTTCGCTGCCAAGAACAACAGCGATGAGCATCAGTTCTTATTGGCCGCAGGTAATGCGGGTATTGAGGCCGCGACCAATGATGTTATCTCCGCATCAGAAACTATGATGCTGATTGCGGTTTACAGCGCAGTGATTATGATGTGTTTAATTACCTTCCGCTCGATTACTGCGACCGCCTGCATCATCATTCCTCTGGTACTGACTTCTGTCTTGGGTAATGCGCTAATGGCTTGGATGGGGATTGGGGTCAAGGTTGCGACTTTGCCTGTGATTGCCTTAGGGGTAGGAATCGGGGTCGACTACGGTATCTATATCTATAGCCGCTTAGAAACCTTCTTGCGTATGGGTATGCCACTGCAAGAAGCCTATTACCAAACCCTTAAGTCAACCGGTAAAGCCGTGTTGTTTACGGGCGTGTGCTTAGCCATTGGGGTTGCCACATGGATATTCTCAGCAATTAAGTTTCAAGCGGATATGGGCTTGATGCTGACCTTTATGTTCCTGTGGAATATGTTTGGTGCCATCTGGTTACTGCCAGCTCTAGCGCGCTTCTTAATTAACCCGGCGCGTTTGCGTACAGCCGCTTAGTTGCTGGCTTGATCCGCTGCTAAGTTAGTGGCTCCAGCTGCGCCGCAAAATCAAAAATGCCTCACTTCGGTGGGGCATTTTTATATCTATACGACTGGTTAAATAGAATAAGTTATTAGTATTTACCGTGTTGTATAAATGTATATTAATCTATAAGTTAAATTATTGTTATATATAATATGTATATCGTATTAGTAGTTGTTATATAACAATCTGCTTGGCACTTAAGTAAGCATTGATCCGCATCAAACCTCTTCTAATAATATTCAGTAGCCTGCTAAGTAATATATGACTAGTTAGGGGCGTACTATGGATTTAATGCGACGGTCTCTGCTCCAGCAGATAGCTAAACTGACTGCCGGTGCAGCCTTAATACCGCTGTCGAGCTTGGCGCAAGCTGGTATTAATGACCAACCACTGCGCCGTGAAGGCGACCCAACAAAGCGCTACGCAATGTTAATTGATTTACGTCGCTGCATTGGCTGCCAAGCCTGTACGGTGTCGTGCCATATCGAAAACCAAGCGCCCATGGGTAACTTTCGCACCATCGTTTCACAGTTTGAAGTTGAGCAAGAAGGCACCGGTAATACTGCAACATTTATGTTACCGCGCTTGTGCAATCATTGTGAAAATCCCCCTTGCGTACCGGTTTGTCCGGTTCAAGCCACTTTCCAGCGCCAAGACGGCATTGTGGTGGTCGACAGTGATCGCTGCGTCGGCTGCGCCTACTGTGTGAACGCCTGCCCATACGATGCACGCTTTATCAATGAAACCACGCAAACCGCAGACAAGTGCACCTTCTGTGCGCATCGCTTAGAAGTTAACTTATTGCCTGCCTGTGTTGAGTCTTGTGTCGGTGGTGCACGGATTATTGGCGATATGCGCGACCCTAACAGTGAGATCAGCCGTTTGATTGCTCAGCACCGCGATGAGTTGATGGTGTTGCAGCCTGAAAAAAATACCGCACCACAAGTATTTTATTTGGGAATGGATGAACAGTTTAGCTCACGCCCAGATGCCGTTGCCGGCCTTTGGGATGTGCTTGATGGCGAAGGAAAGGAGATCGGTTATGAATTCTCTGGTCACTGAGGTATTGGTACCGCGCTATGGTTTAGCCTGGTATCCGTGGGCCGTGCAATATTTTTTCTTGGTGGCGCTGTCCTATGGCACGCTTTGGCTCAGCGCCCCAGGTTTACTGGGCGCTAAAGAATGGAAGAACACCAGCCGCATTGCGTTGCTAGCTTGTGTCAGCACCACTTTGGTTGCGCCGGTTGCTTTGCTTGCGGATTTACATCAACCACTACGTTTTTGGCACTTCTACGCGCATCCCACACTATGGTCGTGGATGAGTATTGGTAGCTTTATCTTGCCGCTTTATTTAGCTGTGGTATTGGCTTTAGCTTACTTGGTATGGCGCCCAGCCATACAAGCACAGCGTGCTGCGTCAGGCTTGCTGGGGGTGTATGCACGCCTGCTAAGTTTTGGTAATTGGCAAGCACCAGCGATCTTTATTCCGCTGCTAACCTTAGCTGCTTTATTTATCTCGACTGGCATTATGCTCTACACCGGCGCTGAAATTGCTGTAGTCAAAGGCCGCCCGCTGTGGAATACAAACTGGTTGATTCCAATGTTTGTCACCACAGGAATGCTTGGCGCATGCGGTTTAGTCTTGGTGTTGAATAGCATTTCTGGAATCAAACAGGCAACGACCAATAAACAAATGTTATCTGTCTTAATCGTAAGCTGTATAGCTTGTGGTGTGATTGGCGCCACTTGGTACTTAGATGGAGCAAATGCCTTGTCAGGCTCAGTGGCTGCAGCGCTTGACTCTATTCGCGGTAATTCAACCTGGCGCAGCATGGCAATTTGGGGTATCAGCGCAGGCTTGACCTTGACAGCGCTGGCCTGGCTATTACATAGCAGTGCGCGCTTGCAGGTACATGCGTGGATTGCAGGTCTATTGGCTTTGCATGTGGCTTGGATGTTTCGCTGGGCAGTGTTGATGGATGTGCAGACCGTAGCGCGCAATACCGCCGGGTTTAATGATTACAACATTGCTTTGGGTTCGTCGGGTTGGCTGGGGGTGATTGGCACCTTTGGTTTATGGCTGGCTGCGATCTTATTAATTGACCTCTTTGTACCTTGGCGCGGGCTTGGTCATCACCACAGTTTAGATACCACTACACCTTCTTCTGTTGTTGGTAAAGGAGCTATTCATCATGGATAAGCCAGATCAATCACGTCGTCGTTTATTAAAAGGCGCGGCCATTGCCGGCGGCGCAGCAACCTTTGCTGCAGGTTATTCTGATCCCCTGATTAAAATGGCTAAAGGTCTCAAAGGCACCTCAGGGGAAAAGCCTAAAGATCGTATTCACGGTAACTCTTTAGAGCCTGAGTACCGAGTGGACGGCATTACCGGTGAGTTGACCCTCAATCCCAATCAGCGCACCGCTTTTACCGTCTGCTACGGCTGCACTACTTTGTGTGGGGTGCGGGTGCGTATTGATAAGCAAAGTGAGCAAGTGTTGCGCGTTTCCGGTAACCCGTACCATCCGTTATCTGGTGATCCGCATCTGCCGCAAGCTAATCCAGTTGTCGACGCTTTGAGAAGTGTCAGCGGTTTTGCCGAGCAAGGTTTAGCAGGACGTTCGACTACTTGTGCTCGCGGTAATGCAATGATGGCGCAAATGGACAGCCCATTTCGTCTGACCCATTGCCTAAAACGTGTGGGTAAGCGCGGTGAGCGCCAGTGGAAAAAGATTTCTTTTGAGCAAATGATTGAAGAAACCTGCGAGGGTGGTGATCTGTTTGGCGAAGGCCATGTGCAAGGTTTACGCGAACTGCATGACCATGACACGCTGATTGACCCTGAAAACCCTGAATACGGGCCTGTGGCGAATCAGTTGTTGGTTATGGATGCCACGGACTATGGCCGCTCGGCTATTTTAAAGCGCTTTACTTTTAATGCCTTTGGTACGCGCAACTTTGGTGCGCACGGTTCTTACTGTGGTGTGGCATTTCGAATGGGTTCGGGTGCAGCACTCAATGATCTAGATAAAAACGCACACAGCAAGCCAGATTACAAAAACACCCGTTTTGCATTATTTATTGGTACAGCTCCGAGTCAAGCGGGTAACCCCTTTAAACGCCAAGGGCGGATGTTAGCGGAAGCGCGTACCAGCGGCGAGTTAGAGTATGTGATCATTGATCCAGCGCTCAATGCTGCTGCATCTCATGCCAGTGCTGAGCGCAGCCGTTGGGTACCGATTTTACCCGGTACAGATACGGCATTAGCCATGGCTTTGATCCAATGGCTGCTAGCCAATGATGGCTATGCTGCAGACTTTTTATCTTACCCCTCGCAAAGCGCAGCTCAAGCGCAGGGTGAGGCAGGGCATAGCAACGCTACGCACTTGGTGATTGAATCTGCGGAGCACCCACGCGCAGGCTACTTTTTGCGCCGCTCTGATTTAGGCTTGGCTGAAGCGGATGCTGCTGACGATGATGTGATGGTGTTAGACCTGCAAGGAGAGCTCGTTGCCGCCGCTGATACGGCACAGGCTCAACTCTTTGTTGAGCAAGCCATTGATACGCCAGCAGGTGTGCTGCAGGTTAAAAGCAGCTTAGCTAAGTTGCGCGATAGCGCCAATGAGTACAGCCTAGACGAGTACGCAGCACACTGCGGTATCCCGGCTGATACCTTGGTTAAACTGGCCAGTACTTTTGCCAAGCATGGGCGTCAATCAGTCGCCTCTTGCCATGGTGGCATGATGTCGGGCAGTGGTTTTTATGCCGCCTTTGGTATCACTATGCTCAATACCTTAGTGGGCAGCTTTAACCAAAAAGGCGGGGCTATTAAGTCGCCGGGTGGCTTTAATGGTGTTGGAACCGGCCCGCGTTACGATCTGGATGGTTTTCCTGGCAAGCGTGCGCCTAAAGGAGTGTTTTTATCACGCTCCAGATTCCCTTATCAAAAATCATCTGAGTTTAAACGCAAGGTCGCTGCGGGCGAGTCACCGTATCCTGCTCGTGCACCTTGGCGTGTTTTAGCGCCACCAGCGCTAACTGAACATATCGCCTCTGGTTTGGATGGCTATCCATACCCACTCAAAGCGGTGATTGGTTGCATGGCGAACCCTATGTACGGGCAGGCCGGTTTAGCTAATATTATTGGTGAGCGAATCCAAGATCCCAAGCGCTTAGGTTTGTATATTGCTGTGGATGGTTTTATTAATGAAACCAACCTTTACGCCGACTATTTAGTACCGGACTCAGTCATGTATGAAGTCTGGGGCTTTACCGGTGCATGGAACGGTACTACCACTAAAATGACCACCGCCTGTTGGCCAGTGGTGGAGCCACGTCAGCAGAAAACTGCTGAGGGTGAGCCGGTTAGTTTGGATAGCTTTTTAATCGCTGTGTCGAAGCGTTTGGGCTTGCCAGGTTTTGGTGATAACGCCATTCCTGACCATGAGGGTAATTTACACCCACTTAATACTGCTGAAGATTTCTATTTGCGTGCTGCGGCCAATATTGCCTTGCAAGGCAAACCATTGCCAGAGGTAACACCCAGCGACATTGAACACAGTGGCATAGCTCCATTGCTAGCCAAAATACAGCGCACTTTAAAACCCGAAGAGCAAGGCTCAGTGGCTTACATGTACGCACGTGGTGGTCGTTTTGAAGATGATGACCAGTCTTATCTTGGCAAGCATCACCGCCATGCCTGGCGCGCACCCTTATGTGTCTACAACGAGCAAGTCGGCACTGCGATTGATAGTTACACCGGCAAACGTTTAGTGGGTACGCCACAGTTTCAAGAAGCTAAATTTCATGATGGCACACCCATGCGTGAGATTTATGGCAAAGATGCTTGGCCGTTATTAGCCTTCTCGTTTAAGTCGAACATTATGAACTCCTACTCTGCAGGGCTTGAGCGCTTGCGCATGATTAAGCCTTACAACCCTGTTTTAGTGCACCGCTTAGATGCTGAGCGAGCCGGTATTAAACATGGCGACACCATTCAAATAGAAAGCCCGGGTGGCAAGGTGATTGGTTTGGCCCTGGTCAGTGAAGGCGTTAAGCCAGGAGCGCTGGGGATTGAGCATGGCTATGGGCACCGAGAGTTGGGCGCTAGCGAGCATCAGGTCGATGGTGTGCCACAACCTGCTATTGAATGGATAGGCGCAGGCATTAACTTAAATGATTTAGGTTTCGCTGATCCCACTCGTGAAGTGCTGGCCACTTGGCTTGAAGGCGTCAGTGGAGCCAGTATTCGGCAAGGTCTGCCTGTGCGTATTAGCCGCTTAGAGAGCTAGGAGGGTAGTGCTGCTGCAATAAAAAAACGGGGCCAAATAGGCCCCGTTTTAGTTGAAGTTTTAGCATATCTAACAAGCGCTTGGAATCTGTGCTGCAAATAGCGGCGTACACATCAGTAGCAGGTGTTACACAGCAGATACGTTAGATTAGTTGATATCTAAAATCTCACCGGTCTTGCTAAAGGCTAAAAAGCTGCCAATACCACCGGCTTGAATGGCTTGTACCATCATTTGCAAAGGTTGTTCTGCTTGATCCGAGTTGGGTGCAATACCGCCACGACCGGACATGCTGCTGGTAAATACCACATCCCAATCTTGTCCGGTTTTCTTTGACTCTTCCAAGAGGGCATCAAAGCTGCTGAGTTCTGCAGGGCTTTTATCGACACAGACCACTGGGGTTAAGGTGCCGCCCATACCTTGCTCAAAGTTCTTTTTTTCAAGCTCAGTCGCATCTTCGGGCAGTTCTGCCTTGGTAAAAACAAAGAGAAGTAACTGTGGCTCGTCTTGTGAGTTTGCAGCCTGTAACAGGTCATCAAAATTTGAAATAGTCATACATGTTCTCTAACGTCTAAGGATGCAATAAGGCTGTAGATTAACCGCCGCTGGCGTTCATAAAACGTACAATTTGTACATCACCGTCACTGCTGAAATGGTGTTGTTCAGGTTTGTTGTTCAGCGCTTTCTTAATCCCGGCCAGCAGCGGCTCATTGGTTAATGGGTAGCGGCGCAGTAAGGCCAGCAAGTCTAAAGAATGCTCATTACCAAGGCATAGTAAGAGCTTGCCTTCAACAGTGATGCGCACACGGTTGCAGGTGCTGCAAAAGTTATGGCTGTGCGGTGAGATAAAGCCGATACGCGTATTTTTGTAGTCTTTTAAACGCATATAACGTGCAGGGCCACCGCTGCTTTCACTGCTATCGAGCAGTGCATAGCGTGCGGCAATGCTATCGCGTACTTGGTCACTGCTAAACAATTCGCGCGCACGGCCGACATGCCCCAGCGGCATCTCTTCAATAAAAGTGATATCCAGCTCGTTTTTGATAGCGTAATCAGTCAACGCAAGAATTTCGTCATCATTGTGACCTTGAATGATCACACTGTTGATTTTTAAGCGTTTAAAACCCGCTTTACGCGCAGCTTGAATACCATCAAGCACCTGATTTAAGTCACCGACACGTGTCATCGCTTTAAATTTGTCAGGGCATAACGAATCGAGGCTGATGTTTAGGCGTTGTACCCCAGCATCAGCCAAAGGTTGTGCGTATTTAACCAACTGCGAACCATTAGTGGTCATCACCAACTCATTTAAGCCGGGGATGGCACTGATTTTTTCACACAGACCAACAATGCCTTTACGGGTTAAAGGCTCTCCGCCAGTTAAGCGGATTTTGCGCACGCCATTGGCAACAAATACCTCAGCACAGCGCTCAATTTCTTCAAGGGTCAAGATACGTTGACGTGGTAAGAACGTCATGTCTTCAGCCATACAATAGATACAGCGAAAGTCACAGCGGTCAGTCACTGATAAGCGCACGTAATCTATTTTTCGGCCAAAGCCATCAATCAATTCTGAAGACATGACGTTACTCCCAAAGCTAGTTATTGCACGAGCGGTGAAGCCGCACCCTGCAATGTGATGCCCTCGATTGTAGCCTCTCCAACTAACATTTGCAGGTATTGGGTGACGCTTTTTTGCCAAACACGCTGACTCAGTTGCGCAGCGATGCGCTCCTTGACCATATGGAACGGCACCAGCTCACCTTCGACCCGCTGTTCAACCAGCACGATGTGGTAACCATAGCGAGACTCAATGGGTTGCTCAGCTAAGCCAAGCGGTAAACGTAGCAGTTGACGTTCGAACTCTGGCACAGTCTGTCCCTTGGACAGCTGACCGAGTGAACCTTGCTGCTGTTTAGAAGGGCAGGATGAATGAATCATCGCCATTTCTGCAAAGTCAGCGCCGGCCTGCAGTTGCTCAATGATATTGAGCGCAATTTCACGTTGTGTGCTGCGCTCTAAATCATCTTCAGGATCGGCTGCGATTAAAATATGCTTAGCTGACACCAGGGGTGGGGTGGTAAAGCTACGCGGGTTGTGCGCATAGAAGGTTTCAAGCTCAGTGTCACCAATGCTTGGCGTGCTGATTTCGGCATCGAGCAAGCAACGCGTGGTTGCTTCCTCTAAAGTTTCAGCGTCTTTTGCTGTGACTTCTAAGTCGATTTCAGCAGCACGCTGCTTTAACAGTTCTTGCAGAACCAAGGCTTGTGCCGCTAGAAACACCACTTCGCGCTGTGACTCAGCAGGGTGGTATTGCATTTCTTGAGCAATCGCTGTGCTACTGATTTCGACACCATTGACGCGCACAATCGGTAAGTCCTGATTGCTGGTAGCAATCAGTAAAGGTGATGCGGCGTCTGTGGGTGTTACGGGTGCTGCGTGAGCAGCATCCGTAAACAAGGGTGTAGATGAAAGGCTCATAACGACACTCCTTAACCTTTTTGACGAACAATTTGGTAGCGACGACCAAGGTACCAGATCGGTGCGCTAACAATGTGCACTAAACGGGTGAACGGGAATAACACAAACAAGGTCATGCCAAGGAATACGTGCAGCTTATAGATAATGCCAACAGGTGCAATCGCAGCAGCCGCTTTAATCGGTTGCAGAGTTACGATGCTTTGCGCCCACTCACCTAACATGACCATTACCGAACCATCCATGTGTTGCGTTGAAGCGAAGATAGTCAGCAAGCCAAGCACCAACTGCGCCAACAAGACAAACAAAATCATAATGTCTGAGGTGCTGGAGCTAGCACGGATACGTGGGTTGTTTAAACGGCGGTTAATCAGCATGACTAAGCCAATTAGGCATATAACGCCGAAAATACCACCGGACACCATGGCTAATAACTGCTTGTTTTCAGTGCTGATCAAGTGGCTGTAGACCGCATGCGGTGTTAACAAACCAACAAAGTGACCGGCGAGAACAAAAATGATCCCGACATGAAAGAAGTTACTAGCAACGCGCATACCTTTGCCGTCAAGCATTTGGCTCGAGCCAGCGCGCCAGGTGTATTGCGATAAATCGAAGCGTGCCCAGCTGCCAATTAGGCAGATAGCTAACGCTACATAGGGGTACACGCCAAACATTAGAAGGTTAAAATTAGACATAATGTTCTCCTACACTTTTTTAGCAGCGGTAGCGTCATGGGCAAAATCTACCCAATGCAGCGGAACAGCCGATTCTTCACGAGGTTTATGCTGGGCAGTACTGCCATTGCTGACACCACAACTGGCTGCTTGACTACCGTCCATAAAGGTTACGGCTTCCTCCTCCCAGAGGGCATCAAGCGCTTCAAGGCTGTCGTCATAGACTTCTTGACTGACCTGATCGCGCACTTGTTCAATTGCAGCTTCAGGTTCAAAGCCGGCGATTTGTAGCAGCGCTCTAAAGCAGGCAGCGTAGGCGCTTGGTTGTTCTTCCAAGCGCGCCGCTAAAACTGCTAATAAGTGCTCAACATCGGCTAAGCCTGCACGCGCAGTTGGCTCATCACAGTACGACAGGTATTCCAAATACAGCGGAATATAGTCAGGCAGTTCTTTAACGCCGATATTGAAACCGTCGTTTTCATACTGTGCCATCAAGTCGACCATGGCTTGGCCACGGTCTCTTGACTCACCGTGCACATGTTCAAACAGCAACAAGGATAAGTGACGACCACGGTTAAACAAGTTGACGTAGGCTTCTTGCGCATCCATCAAATCTTGTTCAGTCAATTCATCAAGTAGCGCCTGAACAGCGTTACGCTGCTCAGGGCTGATGACACGAGTTGCTGCAATCGCTGCAGTCAACTCGTCACGTGCATCAAATACAACCTGTGTTGGGTAATCGATCAGCAATGAGATGACCTTTAAGATTTTCATGCTTAATCCTCCCACACTTGCACGGTTTTCATCACTTCACGCTTAGTGTGTTTCTTGCCACCAAACATATTAGCGCTGTCATCCTCGCCACCACCACAGCCACTACCGAAGCTAAAGCCGCAACCGTTGCGCTCAGCAAAGGCATCACTCATGGCTTCTTCACGGTGTGCAGTTGGAATTACGAAACGATCTTCGTAGTCGGCAATAGCCAAGTAACGGTACATTTCATCCGCTTGCGCTTTGCTTAAACCCACGTCTTCCAGTGCAGTTAAATCCTCGACACCGTCGACATGCTCTGCGCGCTTGTATACACGCATGGCCAACAGACGTTTGAGCGCCAATTTCACTGGCTTCTCATCACCAGCGGTGAGCAGGTTAGCCAAGTAGCGTAAAGGGATACGCAAGCTATCAACATCTGGCAGCACACCATTCATGCCGATTTTGCCGCTTTCCGCCGCGTTTTGAATCGGTGACAGGGGTGGTACGTACCAAACCATTGGCAAGGTGCGGTATTCAGGGTGCAGTGGTAATGCCAGCTTCCAATCAACTGCTAATTTATACACAGGTGATTTTTGCGCAGCAGTGATCACTGAATCTGGAATGCCATCTTTGCGAGCTTGGGCAATCACTTTAGGATCGTTAGGGTCCAAGAACATTTCTAACTGCTTTGGATACAGGTCATGCTCATTGGGTGTGCTGGCCACTTCGTGGATTTTGTCCGCGTCATACAGCAGAACACCAAGGTAGCGAATACGCCCCACACAGGTTTCCGAACAAACAGTTGGCATACCTGCTTCAATGCGCGGGTAGCAGAAAATACATTTTTCTGACTTACCGCTTTTCCAGTTGTAGTAGATCTTTTTGTACGGGCAGCCGCTGATACACATGCGCCAGCCGCGGCACTTGTCTTGGTCAATCAAGACAATACCGTCTTCTTCACGCTTATAGATCGCACCACTTGGGCAAGCCGCTGCGCACGTTGGGTTGAGGCAATGCTCACACAAACGTGGCAAGTACATCATAAAGGTGTTTTCGTATTCGCCGTAAATATCCGCTTGGATACTGTCAAAGTTTTTATCTTTGCGACGTTTAGCGAATTCCGTACCAAGAATCTCTTCCCAGTTTGGACCCCATTCGATCTTTTCCATGCGCTTGCCGCTAATCAGCGAGCGAGGGCGAGCAACCGGCTGGTGCGCCACTTCTGGCGCGGTGTGCAGGTGCTGGTAGTCAAAATCGAACGGCTCATAGTAGTTGTCAATTTCAGGCAAATCAGGGTTAGCGAAGATATTCGCTAACACGCGGAATTTGCCGCCGATTCTCGGACGAATAGAACCATCGCTGTTACGTACCCAGCCACCTTTCCATTTGTTTTGATTTTCCCATTCTTTGGGGTAGCCAATACCGGGTTTGGTTTCGACGTTATTGAACCAGGCGTATTCCATACCTTCACGGCTGGTCCAAACGTTTTTACATGTGACTGAACAGGTGTGGCATCCGATGCACTTATCGAGGTTCAGCACCATGGCAACTTGTGAGCGAATCTTCATGGCGGTTCTCCTTAAAGACCTTGTGGTAATGGCTGTGGAAGATCATCGGTATCTGAGCCATCTAGCCAATCGACTTTGCTCATTTTACGTACGACAACAAACTCATCGCGGTTACAACCTACGGTACCGTAGTAGTTGAAGCCGTAAGATTGCTGTGCGTAAGAACCAATCATATGGGTTGGTTTTAACACCACACGGGTGACCGAGTTATGGTGACCACCACGGGTTTTGGTTGTTTCAGAACCGGGTACGTTAACGATACGTTCTTGGGCGTGGTACATCATCACCATGCCTTCTTTAACCCGCTGGCTGACCACCGCACGCGCGGTGAGGGCACCGTTAGCATTAAAGCACTCAACCCAATCGTTATCTTCAATACCAGCTTTGCGTGCATCAATTTCCGATAGCCAAATAATCGGACCACCGCGACTTAAGGTCAGCATTAACAGGTTGTCAGTGTAGGTACTGTGAATACCCCATTTCTGGTGCGGGGTAATCCAGTTCAAGACAATTTCGGTATTACCGTTACTGTGCTTGTCTTTCACCTGATCAATGGTGCGTGTGTTAATTGGCGGACGGTAGCTCATCAACTGCTCGCCAAACGCCTGCATCCATGGGTGATCCTGATAGAACTGCTGACGGCCAGTAATGGTGCGCCATGGGATATACTCATGCACGTTGGTGTAGCCTGCGTTGTAGCTGACATGCTCATCTTCAAGACCTGACCAAGTTGGGCTGGAGATGATTTTGCGCGGTTGCGCTTGAATGTCTTTAAAGCGAATTGATTCGTGCTCTTTACCGACAGCTAAGTGTGAGTGATCGCGGCCGGTAAACTCAGACAGTGCCGCCCAAGCTTTGACTGCCACATGGCCGTTGGTTTCAGGCGCCAGTGATAACACAATTTCACAAGCATCAATGGCTGAATCAATATTAGGACGACCTTTACTGATACCCTCATCCAGCACTTGATGGTTGAGCTTGCCTAAGAAAGTGACTTCATCGTCAGTATTCCAGCTGATGCCTTTACCACCGTTGCCCTGGGTGTTGAGCAATGGGCCGAGCGAAGTGAACATCTTGTAAGTGTTCGGGAAATCGCGCTCAACCACGACCATGTTAGGTGCGTTTTTACCAGGCACTAATGGCTCGCCAGAGGTTTTCCAGTCAGTACCACCGTAAGGCTGGGCTAACTCACCAGGACTGTCGTGCTGGGTTGGAATGGTCACAATGTCGTTTTCAACACCAAGATGGCCTTCAGTCAGCTCAGAGAATTTCTTCGCTACGCCTTTGAAAATATCCCAGTCAGTTCTGGATTCCCACGCTGGATCAATGGCTGCTGATAGCGGGTGAATGAACGGGTGCATATCCGAGGTGTTCATATCATCTTTTTCGTACCAAGTAGCGGTCGGTAAAACGATATCGGAGTACACGCATGTTGATGACATACGGAAATCTAGCGTAGTAACCAGGTCAATTTTGCCGATTGCCGCATCTTCAGCCCACTCAACTTCAGTTGGCTTGTAACCTGTGCTGCCGGTGTCTTCGTTCAACACCCCGTGCTTCGGTGTACCGAGTAGGTACTTGAGCATGTACTCATGACCTTTACCGGATGAACCCAGCAAGTTTGAACGCCAAACAAACATGTTGCGTGGGAAGTTCGCTGGGCTATCAGGCTGCTCACAAGCAAAGCGCAATGAGCCGTCTTCCAGTGATTTCACCACATAGTCTTTAGGATCCATGCCAGCAGCTTTGGCTTCACGGCAGATCGCTAACGGGTTGCGGTTCAATTGTGGTGCGCTAGGTAACCAGCCGCCACGTTCCGCTTGAATGTTGTAATCGAGCGCATGTTTGGGGAACTGAGACTTGTCTGCCATAGGCGAGAGAATCTCATGCATGTCCATTTTTTCATGGCGCCATTGTGAGCTGTGGTTATAGAAGAAGCTGGTACCGTTCATATGACGCGGTGGACGGCTCCAGTCCAAACCAAAGGCAACAGGTAACCAGCCGGTTTGTGGACGTAGTTTTTCTTGGCCCACATAGTGCGCCCAACCACCACCACTTTGACCGACACAGCCACACATGATCAGCATATTGATCAAGCCACGGTAGTTCATATCCATGTGGTACCAGTGGTTCATCGCCGCACCGACGATGATCATTGATTTACCTTTGGTTTTGTCGGCGTTATCGGCAAACTCACGGGCAACCTGGATAACTTTCTCGCGGCTTACACCGGTGATCGCTTCTTGCCACGCCGGTGTACCTGGAATGTCGGCTTGGTCGTAGCTGCTGGCAACGTTTTCACCACCTAGACCACGGTCAATCCCTAAACCTGCTGCACTGATATCAAATACCGTGGCAACGCGGGCTTTGCTACCGTCAGCTAATGTTAGCTCGCGGCTTGGTACGCGACGGAACTGTACGCCTTCACCTTCAACGTGTTGGAAGTGATCATGCAAGTCGCCACCAAAGTAGGGGAATGCGACTTCGACAGCATTGCCTTCATCGATCAGGGATAGCTGCAACTCAACGTCTTTGCCGTTGGTGCCTTCACGGGCTTCAATGTTCCACTTGCCCTTCTCATTCCAGCGGTAACCAATTGAACCCAGCGGTGAAACCAGCTCTTTAGACAGGCTGTCAAGTGCAATGGTTTTCCACTCAGGGTTGTTTTCTTGACCAAGGTTGCCGTTCAGGTCAGCAGCGCGTAAGAAACGTGTCGGCTTAAAGCCATCTTCATATTCTTCGAGCATCACCAGCATTGGGAAGTCGGAGTAGCGACGTACATAATCAGTAAAGTACGCACTTGGTTTTTCCAAGTGGAATTCTTTAAAGATGACGTGACAGAACGCTTGTGCTAGGGCCGCATCGGTACCTTGCTTAGGGTTGAGCCATAAGTCAGTGAGCTTAGCTACTTCGGAGTAGTCAGGGGTCACTGAAACAGTTTTGGCGCCCTTGTAACGTACTTCAGTGAAGAAGTGCGCATCGGGGGTACGTGTTTGCGGCACGTTAGAGCCCCAAGCAATAATGTAGTTGGAGTTGTACCAGTCTGCGGACTCTGGAACGTCGGTTTGCTCGCCCCACACCATAGGTGAAGCAGGTGGCAAGTCACAGTACCAGTCATAGAAGCTCAAGCACACGCCGCCCATTAAAGACAGGTAACGTGAACCAGCAGCGTAGCTGACCATTGACATCGCAGGGATTGGTGAGAAACCTATAACGCGGTCCGGGCCATATGCCTTGGTGGTGTAGACGTTTGCCGCAGCGATGATTTCATTGACTTCGTCCCAGTTAGAACGAATAAAGCCACCTAGGCCACGCTTGCTTTTGTACGAGCGTGCTTTAGCAGGGTCTTCAACAATGCTTTCCCACGCGTCAACTGGCGCTAAGGATTTACGCGCGTCACGCCACAGCTGCAGTAAAGCTTTACGCACTTTCGGGTACTTAACTCGGTTGGCACTGTAGATGTACCAGCTATAACTGGCACCACGAGGGCAACCGCGCGGCTCGTGGTTAGGCAGGCCAGGGCGGGTACGCGGGTAGTCAGTCTGCTGAGTTTCCCAGGTGATGAGTCCATTTTTGACATAGATTTTCCATGAGCATGAGCCCGTACAGTTCACCCCATGCGTGGAGCGAACGATCTTGTCATACTGCCAACGGGCGCGATATCCGTCTTCCCAGTCACGGGACTCTTTACGGGTTTCGCCATGGCCATCAGCAAATTCACCTTGTTTTCTTTTTAAAAAATGCAGTTGGTCTAAAATGCGACTCATAGTTTCTTTCCTCTTATAAAGCTGCCGTGCACTGATGCTTGGCAGCTGCATGCATGCATGTATCGGTTACTTAAGCTCAGCATCATTTGCCAGCTTTTTGGCTGGCTGCGAGTTCAAGGTCCACTGATGAAACAATATATTCTTCGGCAAACGCACCCTCAGGCTCTTTAAGCCAGAAGAAGCAGGCAACAAAGCTCAGCATTGCACCCGCAGCGATAATGAAAAAGAACTGTGAAGGCGTTACAAAGGTGTACAGCGTCAGATAGCACACTGCACCGACGTTGCCGTAAGCACCGGCCATTCCGGAAATCTGACCGGTGATACGACGCTTAATCGATGGAATAATGCCGAAGGTTGCACCTTCTGCTCCTTGCACAAACACTGAGCACAAAATGGTAATTGCAACCGCTATAAAGAGCGGCAACGCACTATTCATTAAGCCCATTAAGACAAAACCAATAGCAATACCAATCATGTAGGCCAGCATCACAAAGCGACGGTTACCAAAACGGTCAGAGACCAGACCACCAATGGGGCGTGCAATTAAGTTCACAAAAGCAAAGGAAGCAGCGATCATCCCAGCGGTGGTGGGGGTGAGTCCCCAGGTCATTTCAAAGAACATGGGTAACATGGAGACCACTGCCAGCTCTGCACCAAAGTTGGCAAAGTAGGTGGTGTTCAGTGCTGCAACCGAGTTGAAATGATACTTGTCGTCTTCAGGTACACCCTTGCGCAAAATCGGTAGGTTGACTCTGAAGATTTGAATGATTTGATACAGTACGATCAGGGCAATCACGCCATGGCAGACCCAAGCCCATTGCGCGTCAATATAGCCCATGCGCTCAATGCGCCAGACCAGTAACGACAGAACACCCACCAAAGGAATGGTCCAGATGATCAGTTTGATCATGTCGGCCCAGCTGCTGACTTCCATGGCGCTCACTTTACGTGGTTTGTGATGCACTGTGCCGGCGGGGCCGTCGGTGATCGCAAACCAGTAGTACACACCATAGATGGCCATTAGGATTGCGGTGCTGGCAATCGCATAGCGCCAGCCATCGTCACCGCCAAAAACGTTCAAGGCGATCATCGGCAGGGTCATGGCTGCTGCTGCGGAACCGAAGTTACCCCAGCCGGCATAAAAGCCTTCCGCAAAACCAATATCACGTGGCTTAAACCACATCGCGGTCATGTGGATACCCACCACGAAACTGGCACCAATTGAGCTGAGCACCAAGCGGGAAATTAACAGTTGTGTACGGGTTTCACCAAAGGCGAAGGCGATTGCTGGAATAGCCATGGTCACCATCAGCACTGAGAACACCCGGCGCGGACCCCACTTATCCAAGGCCATACCGACTAAGATGCGTGCGGGAATCGTCAAAGCCACGTTGGCAATGGCAAATAAGCGCAAGTCATCGCTGGTCAACCAGCCCACGCTTTTCAGCATGCTGGTTGCCAGTGGTGCCATGTTGAACCACACAAAGAAGCAGATATAGAAAGCAATCCAAGTGAGATGGAGGGCTTTTATCTCAGGCCTTTTATAGCGGAATAGATCAGAAACTTTCATGTTAGAGCTCCGTCATCCATAAGGTATTTATTGACATGACTGAATCAGTACCGGACAGGGTGCGCGTCGAGTCAGGAAAGAGCTAACACTGCCAAAGGTCATAAAATTAAACTCTTCCACCCATGCATCCAAGGTTTTGCCAATGATATTGCTGTCAGCTTTTTCACTGTGGCGAGCAATGACTAACAAGTCAGGTGCTTTGTTTTTTACCGCCTGCAAAATCATTTTGCGTGGGTCACCGACAGCAATCATCACCTCGGTGCTGATCCCTAACTCATTGAGGGTTTGCGCTTCTTCGCGCACTGACTCGGAAAAATCATGTTTAAAGGCGAGGTACTCTTCTTCATTCACCCCGCTTGACCCTAAAACATCTTCAATCACGCTGATCAAGGTTATTTCTGGCTTTAACTGGCCAAACATCTGCAAGGTTTTTTGCAATGCTTGTTTAGCGTTTGTTGAATTGTCGTAAGCAACCATGATGTGCATAAGAAACTCCGATATTTAAGTAAATAACGCGGCTTATGGATTTTTCACGTAAGCATTTTTACGCAGGTAGAACCACCAGTTCAGGATCAAGCACAGTGCGTAAAACACAGCAAAGCCATACATTGCCACCTCGGGTGTACCCGCTTTGATTTGCTCGCCAATCACCACAGGCGCAACAAATGAACCGTAGGCAGCAATGGCAGAGGTCCAACCTAACACTGGGCCGGCTTGTTCGCGGTTATAAATCACCCCGATGGTGCGGAAGGTTGAGCCGTTACCAATTCCCGAAGCAGCGAACAGGATTAAGAACAAACTAATAAAGGCGAAGAATAACGTCTCAGGGTGTGACGAGCTGTAAGCCAACTGCAGGGTGTAACCCAGCGCGACGGAAGCAATCACCATAATGAGTGTGATGATTTGCGTGACTAAAGAGCCACCGACTTTGTCAGACAACCAGCCGCCAATTGGGCGAATCAGTGCGCCGATGAAAGGTCCGATCCAAGCGTAGGTTAAGGCGCTTGGTGCATTAGGGTTAGGCACTCGAGTAATGCTGCCATCGGCAGCTACTTCGGTGATAAAACCAAAGATCACTGTGATCGATAATGGCAGGGCCATGGAGAAGCCAATAAACGAACCAAAGGTCAAAATGTAGAGAATACTCATTGACCAGGTGTGCTTGTCTTTAAAGATTTCAAACTGACGCTTAATGTTGGGTTTGATGCTGCCTGGCACCATACGTAGCAGGCCCAGGGTGCTGAGCATAATCAGTGGCATGGCGATCCACATGTTCAGGACGCCTAAGCCGATTGGCGCTGGCAGATAGAGGTATAAACCAACCATTGAAGTAACAAGGCTGATGCCGTATAGACCCAGAACCTTGCTAAAAGCCCCCAGTGGAGAACCTGGGTTGGGTGTGATTGGCAGTAAGTTGTTCATGCCAAACCAGCTGGCCACAATTAAAGGAATCAAAAATACCAGCCAAATCCAGCCAGCGTTTTGAATCCAAGTATCAGAGCCGGCAGGGATGCGACCAATTAAGGTGCCGCTGTCTTTCATCAGCTCCATGGAGCCGCCACCGATCGCGCCAAAGATTCCCATGGTCATCACTAACGGAATGACGATTTGCATGGTGGTCACGCCAAAGTTACCCAGACCTGCGTTCAAACCTAGGGCTAAACCTTGTTGGTTTTTGGGGAAGAAGCCGCTGATGTTGCTCATCGAGCATGCAAACTTACCGCCACCAATACCAGACAGGAGTGCCAGTAACTGGAAGACCCACAGCGGGGTGTTGGTATCTTGCAGCGCCATACCTGTACCGAATGCAGGAATGATCAGCAAAATGGTGTTAAGTACAATGGTGTTACGTCCACCGGCAATGCGGATCATAAACGAGGCAGGAATGCGGAAAGTGGCGCCGGCTAAACCAGAGATAGCTGTTAGGGTAAATAACTCAACCGGCGTAAAGGGAAAGCCTAAGTTGAGCATTTGTACGGTAATAATGCCCCACATCAGCCATATAGCAAAACCTAGTAAAAGGTTAGGAATAGACAGCCAAAGGTTGCGATTCGCGATTTTTTTACCAGTTGACTCCCAGAAGACTGGGTCTTCAACATCCCATTTCTCAATATTGTTACTCATACGATTAGTTCTCCGGAACATACATATTGTCAAAAGGGTCGTTTTGCATGTGTCGCGGACTCTATTCGGGTGCGGGGAAAGCTTAATTGACTTGAGTCAATATTTGTTCAACATGAATATGTATAAAGCCTGTGTACCTCTTTGTGGATAGGGTTGTGTAATAAATTAATTCTATGTAAATCAATGTCTTATGCGTTTTTTTAATGTGATTTATAGCTAGAACTGGGGTTTGGATATAAAGGGGTATATAGAGTAGCCTGCGCTGTAAAGCTGGTTGATAATGAGCGCCGATAACTCCACTGCAGCGATCCAAAGGGTGATTAATACCTATGACAGAGTTTCCTCGTGTGCATTTAACACAATCACTAGCGGTACGTACGCTGGTGGCATTTACTCTGATTATTGGGGTGATGTTGGTAAGTATGCTGGGCGGTATGCACTTATCAGACTCGATTCGTGGTGATGCTGAAGCCTTGAATAAAGCCGGTAGCTTACGCATGCAAGCCTATCGCTTAGCATTGCTGACCAGTGAAGCAGCAATAGATGAATTGTCGGGTTATATCGCCGAGTTTGAAGGCACCCTAACAACGCCGGCTTTAATGATTGCGATTGATACAAATGTACGGCAGGGACTGACCAGCAAATATGCCCAAGTTGAGCACCAATGGCGTCAGTTGATGTTGCCGTTATTGCAGCAGCAACCACCACAAAAGCGTGCTTTTCGCTTAGAGGTGCCGGTATTTGTTGACCTGCTAGATGATTTTGTCGGAGAACTGCAAAGCGAATCAGAGCGCAAACTGTCGTTTATTCGCGGCTTACAGATCAGTACTTTGTTTGTCACAGTATTGGTTGGTTTTGTGGTTGTGTTAGGGGTAAATAATACGCTGTTAATGCCGTTGCAAGAGCTGGTTGAGTTGGCTAAAAAGATAGGGCACGGCTCCTTTCAGGGGCGCATTAAATTTCCGCTGCATAATGAATTAGGTGTACTGGCGGAGACACTCAATCAAATGAGTGCCGAGTTGTCTGACCTGTACGAGAATCTTGAAAATAAAGTGGATGAAAAAACCGCTGAACTGCAGCGCAGTAATCGCATTTTGGCGCTACTGTTTAATAGTGCACGCAGCTTGTATAAAACCAGTGACGATCCTTTGCCCGATCTAGCTGAGTTATTAGACCCGATCGAGCACACTTTAGGCTTGGGTCCGGTTTCATTGTGCTTGGTATCCTCTCTAGATAATCCAAAGCATGAAGCGCACAGTGCATTTAGCTCGCAAAATCATCAGGCTCCCGCTTATTGCAAGCTGCCCAACTGTGCACAGTGTCCAGTGTTTGTTAATTGTGGAATGATTGAGGGTGGGGCGCAGGTGGTCAGCTTTGCGATACGTAACGATCGTGATGAGCTCGGTGATTTACGCGTTGAGGTGCCGGCTGGGGTACAGATGCAAGAGTGGCAGGAACGTTTAATGACTGCGTTGACCGAGTTGATTTCAGCGTCATTAAGCTTAAATCAAATGGGGCAAAATCAAGCGCGTATCGCATTAATGGAAGAGCGTGCGGTAATCGCTCGAGAGCTGCATGATTCATTAGCGCAAGCATTGTCGTATCAAAAAATTCAATTGACTCGTCTGAAGAAACAAATTGCCGCTGACTTTTCTAAAGATGATATGAATGCCACCTTGACTGATATCCAAGCAGGCTTAAACACAGCATATCGCCAGTTGCGCGAGTTGTTAGTGACCTTTCGCATTAAGCTCGATAAACCCGGTTTAGCGACGGCTGTGCAAGCAACTGTGCAGGAGTATGGAGGCCAATCTGGGGTAGATATACAGCTTGATTACGGCTTAGAGCATTGCCCATTAACGCCCAATGAAGAAATCCATTGCTTACAAATCATTCGTGAGGCGCTGAGTAATGTGATCAAGCATGCGCAGGCCAGTCAGTGTCAACTGACCTTGCAGCAAGATGGCGATGGGTACATACATATTTGTATTGACGATAATGGTATCGGCATCAGTACGCAGAACAGTCCGACAGGGCATTATGGGCTCAATATATTAAGCGAGCGGGCACAAAGCCTGTCTGGAAAATTACAAATTGGCACTTTACAACCCGGCACACGTATACAT
Organism: uncultured Thiopseudomonas sp.; assembly: GCA_964385265.1. GTDB lineage: Bacteria > Pseudomonadota > Gammaproteobacteria > Pseudomonadales > Pseudomonadaceae > Denitrificimonas. Next base: position 20,934 of record CAYLOI010000002.1, on the reverse strand, counting down.
GTGCAGTTTTTGCCGCAGTACAAACGCAGCCAATTATAGTGGAGAAAGATGTTGAGTAGTTCGCAGAGTGAAAGTACACGGATTATGTTGGTGGATGATCACCCCATGCTACGCCGTGGCTTAAGTGATTTACTGTCGATGGAAGATGATTTACTACCGGTTGCTCAAGCAGGCTCGGGTCAAGAAGCGCTGACCTTGGCATTAAGTCATGAGTTGGATTTAATTTTACTCGACCTAAATATGCCCGGTATGGATGGTATTGAAACCATTCGTGCGTTACGCGCAGCAGGTGTCGATACACGCATTGTTATTTTTAGTGTCTCTGATGACCATAATGATGTGCTGGAAGCCTTACGCGAAGGTGCTGATGGTTATTTGTTAAAAGATATGGAGCCCGAAGAGCTGATTGAGCAAATTCGCTTAGCCGCGCAGGGGAAAATGGTACTCAGTGCCGAGCTGAATCAGGTTTTAGCGCAAGCGGTGCGTGGCCGTTCCACATCTAACGCAGCACATCCTTCGATGCTGACTAAGCGTGAAAAAGACGTGCTTAAACTGATTGCTAAAGGGCAAAGTAACAAAATGATCGCTCGTAGCCTTGATATCGCTGAAGGCACAGTCAAAGTACATGTAAAGCGTCTGCTCAATAAGCTTGGCATGCGCTCTCGTACTGAGGCTGCGGTCTGGGTTGTGGAAAATGATTTGAATTAGCTGGCGTGTGACACGCTGAGTGTATTTGAGTGTTGCACAAGGAATGGGATTTAATTGATTAGAGGATGATTCATGCGTATTAATCCAAAAACTGTCTATGCCTGGCTTGAAGAGGATCTGCCCTATTTTGATTTGACCACGCAGGTGCTGGGTGTCGGCGAGCAGCCAGCGCGTATGGCCTATTACTGTCGGCATGCCGCAGTGGTGTGCGGAACAGAAGAGGCAGCAGTGTTGGCGCGTGAAGTCGGCGCTACGGTAATCAGTACAGTCAGTAGTGGTACAACGATTCAAGCGCAGCAGGCTTTTTTTATTGTTGAAGGCAGCTTTGCTGCACTCAATGAAATCACCAAAGTCATACAAAATATCTTTGAATATGCCTCGGGTGTGGCCACTCGTACTCTGCAGCTGGTTAGCGCCGCCAAGCAGGTCAATCCAGCCATTAATATTTTAACCACACGCAAAGTGTTTCCAGGTACCAAAGCTTTATCGATCAAGGCGATTTTGGCTGGTGGTGCTTATCCGCACCGTTTAGGCCTGTCGGAAACCATTTTACTGTTTCGCCAACACCTTGAGTTTATTGGTGGCTTTGCGGCTATTGAAGACTGCGTTGCGCGTATTCTGGCGCAAGATTGTGAAAAGCAAATTCTAATAGAAGTTGAAAGCGCAGAAGATGTTGAGGCGATCATGCACTTACCCATTCATGGTGTGCAATACGATAAGATCCAGCCCGCACAGCTCAGCGTTTTAGTCGACAAGGTGCGTGCGGTCAATCCCAAGCTAACCCAATTGGCTGCTGGCGGCATTACTTTAGATAACGCTGCGCAATACGCGGCAACCGGTGTCGATGGCTTAGTCACCACCTCGATATATTTTGGTAAGCCGGCTGATGTAGGGGTGCGCTTTTACCAAGTTTAAACTGATGTTTGTAGCAGAGTAAGCCTGCTTTAAAATACGTTTTCGATTAACCCTAAAGAGGTACTCCGCTGTTTTTAATGTCTTTACTGTGCTGCTTCGAGTATCGTTATGTTTTTAAATACATAACGCTTTGCGGGGATAGCTATGCACCAACTAAAATCCAATCATGCCCTGCTAATGGCGATTAAGTTTGCCTTGATCGGCGTACCGTTGATCGGTACAGCCAGTGTTGCGCAGGCGGCAGACAATGTTTTTAACCTAGGTAATGTCATTGTCACCAGTGGTGTATATGCCCAAAAAGCGGCTACGGAGCATGTGATCAGCAGTGAGGACTTGCAGCGTTTTAACCGTGACAATGTGGGTCAAGCAGTCAATATGTTGCCAGGCGTGAGTTTGCGTGAGGGTGGCCCGCGTAACGAGCAAACTGTTAGTGTGCGTGGCTTTGACTCGCGCCAAGTGCCAGTCTTCCTTGATGGCATCCCGCAGTATGTGCCGTATGACGGTAATGTGGATTTAGCGCGCTTCACCACCTTTGATTTATCTGAGATCCGTGTGGCCAAAGGTGCTGCATCGCTGTTGTATGGCCCCAACATCATGGGTGGTGCGATCAACTTAGTCACCCGCAAACCGGTTAAAGAACTTGAAGGTAATGTGCGCATTGGTGTGGCAACCGGCAGTGAGCGTATGGTTGCCGCCAACGTCGGCAGTAATCAAGGGCTGTGGTACTTGCAGGCTGGATTGTCCTATTTAGAAGCCGACAGCTTTAAATTAGGCCATGGTTTTAGCGATGGTAAAGCGAGACCCACCGATACCCGTAACCGCCGTGATAATGCGTTCCGTACCGACCAAAAAGGCTCATTCAAGCTGGGTTTTACCCCTAACGAGACGGATGAGTATGCTCTGGGTTACAGCAAGCAAGAGGGCGAGAAGGGTAACCCTGTCTATGCCGGTAAAAACACCAATGAAAGCTCACGTTATTGGCAGTGGCCGACCTGGGATAAAGAAAGTATCTATTTCTTGAGCACGACCGCGCTGGATGAGCACAACAGTATTAAGCTGCGTGCTTATCAAGACAAGTATGAAAATGCGTTAAAAATGTTTAAGGACAGTAATTATCGCGAGCTTGATGAATACAGTCCCTATGATGATAAAACTTACGGCGCTGCTGTTGAGTGGGTTAACAGCTATTTTGATCAGCATGAATTGCATGTGGCTGTGCATCACAAGGATGATCGGCACAATGATGGATTGAAAAAGTACCGCGATGTCACCCAGTCGATTGCTCTGGAAGACATGATTACTTTGACTGATACCTGGCGTTTACGGGTAGGCGCAAGCCATGAAGAGCGTGAAGCACGTAAAGTCTATATGTATGATAAGGGTACAACGCGCGCGACCAATGGCTTGCTAGAAATCATTCATGATCTCAATGATAACGTTGAGGTATTTGCTAGTGTCGCTAAGAAGACCCGTCTACCCACTTTAAAAGATCGTTACTCAGCACGTTTGGGTCGAGCTTTACCCAATCCTGATCTAAAATCGGAGGTGGCCCGCCATGCTGAACTGGGTGTGCGTGGTACACCTTGGGCCAATGCCTATGCTGAAGCAACGGTGTTTTACAGCGGTATGCGTGATGAAATACAAACAGCAACAACTGCAGTGCTAACCTGCGGCAAAAAAAGGCAAAGATGCCTGTGATCAAGCGCAAAACATTGGTAAAACCCGCCACCGCGGTGTGGAGTTATCCCTTGAGCAAACGCTGGGTGAACAATGGCGTTTAGGTGGCGCTTATACTTACCTTAAGCGTGACAACTTAAGTGACAGTTCAGTGAAATTGACCGATACACCTACCCACAAGCTGTTTGCGCATGCCAGTTGGTCGCCCATCGCGCGTCTTGAGTTACAGGTCAATTTAGAGGCGGAAAAAGGCCGTAGCATTGGCTATCGCGAAAAGAAGGGCACGCCTGATAGCTACCCAACCTTGTCTGGCTTTGCCGTGGCAGGTTTTAAATCAACCTACAGCGTACAAGATGGCTTATCGATTGAAGCCGGTGTGCGTAATCTCAACAACAAAAACTACGCGTATTCCGATGGCTACCCAATGCCAGGTCGTACGTGGTTTGCTGGCGCAAACTATAGTTTTTAATTTTATTTAATTAAGAGGCAGCTCCATGCAGTTACCCGTCGCAGCAGTCGTACATTTTGGTGAAGGTGAGGGGGATGACTTACTCGGTACTATTTTGGCTGAGTGTCAAAACCAAGGCTGGCGTGTGCGTGGCTTAGTCACCCAACAGGGTAAAGATCCACATGGGGTGTTGCCGATGATGTTACGCGATCTAGATACAGGTGAAACTTTTGTGATTTCCCAGTATTTAGGTCGCGATTCTAGGGGTTGCAATTTAGATATGGGCGGTTTGGCTGATGCTGGAAAAGTGCTGCGTCATGCCTTAGATCAACAGCCTGATTTGGTTTTTGTTAATCGCTTTGGTTACGGTGAAACTCAAGGCCGCGGCTTAAGCCAAGAGTTTTCTCAATTGATTAGTGCTGGCATTCCGGTATTGACCATCGTCAGTGAAAAGTACTTAGAAGGTTGGCACGCATTTTCAGACGGACTCGCACAGACCTTGCCCTTAGAGCGTGAGGCGATTGAGCACTGGCTATTAAGCATTAAGCCGGAGCACCTATGAAGCGTCGCGATGTATTGCAGGGTCTGCTCTTCGGGGCTTTTATGTTGGCACCTATGGCGCGTGCTATGGCTAAGCAGTTGCTGGTTTATAACGGCGCCTTGCCTGCACCAAGCAGTATTCAACGTGTGTTTGCTGCTGGGCCACCGGCAGCCGTTTTTTTATACGCACTGACACCCGAAAAGCTTCTCGGTTGGCCCTTCAATTTAGCTGCAGAAAACTTAACTTTTATTCATCCGCAGCAACAAAAATTGCCCTTTGTTGGGCGCTTAGCGGGACGTGGTAGCACGGTGTCTTTAGAAACATTACTGCTACTGGCACCTGATGTGATTGTTGATGTGGGCAACGCCGGCGAAACCCAACGCTCAGCCGCGCAGCGGGTGACCCAGCAAACAGGTATTGCTACTTTGCAAATAGAAGGCCTGTTGGCCGAAACGCCGCGCCAGTTGCGCGAGGCCGGTGCATTATTGGGGGTCAGTGCGCGCTCAGAACAATTAGCCTTGTACAGTGAAAAAGTGTTGGCAAGAGCTGCAGGTTTTGCGCAAAAACAAGCCAAAAACCCCAGTAGAATTTACTTTACCCGTAGTCTTGATGGTTTAGAAACAGGTTTGGCTGGCTCCATTCATAGCGAAGTGATCGAGCTGCTGGGTTGCGAGAATGTTGCCAAGCAGACAGGGCACAAAGGTGTCGGCCAAGTTTCACTGGAGCAGTTGATGGCTTGGCAGCCGGATTACCTATTAACTCAAGACCTAGAGTTTGTTGAGTTGGCCAGCACTGCAGCACAATGGCAAGCCTTAACAGCAGTACAAGCAGGCCGTGTGTACTGCGCACCTAAATTGCCTTTTGGTTGGTTAGATGGCCCACCTGGCATCAATCGTTTATTGGGCATTCTCTGGTTAATGGTCCTATTGGAAGACCGTTTAACAGGACAGCAATTGCAAGACGAAGTGGCAGAGTTCTTTGCGTTGTTTTATCGCAGCGAGAGCAGTTCCGCGCGGCTGTTGAGCTAAACGTCACTGCATAGGTCGATAGCAGTGTATTGGATCCAGTAAAGCACTGTAGTCAGTGCGGTTTTTATTGGTATAACACCTAGATGTAAGGTTCAGTCATGCTCCATGTTTTAAGCTCTAATGTTCCGCATGAGCGACCCGTACATGTAACAGTGATGATGATATTGGGCCTGGCTTTATCGGCAGCAATTATCTTGGCTTTATTAGTGGGTAAGTTCCCCCTGAGTTTTGCTGATTTATGGCAGGTGCTACTGGCACGGCTCAGCGGCACACCTGTATTAGGTAGTGCCGATACGGTTATTTGGCAGCTGCGCTTACCCAGAATTTTGGCGGCTATTTTGGTCGGCGCGAGTTTGGCGGTGGCTGGCGCTGCCTATCAAGGTATGTTTCGTAACCCCTTGGTTTCGCCCGATATTCTTGGTGTCTCTGCTGGCGCTGGGCTGGGCGCTATTTGTGCAATTTTCTTTAACTTACCCCTGTACTTGGTGCAGCTGTTTGCTTTTGTTGGCGGCCTGTTTGCAGTCGCTGCGGTGTATGCTTTGGCCTCTCTGGTACGTCGCCATGATCCCGTATTGGTACTGGTGTTAGCTGGGATTGCGCTGGGCGCTCTGCTTGGCGCGGGGATTTCTTTATTAAAAATACTCGCTGATCCCTATACCCAACTGCCGACCATTACATTCTGGCTGCTGGGTGGATTACACAGCGTCAGCTTGACTGATTTAGCCTATAGCGCACCCTTGATGTTACTGGGCTTAACCCCGCTGGTATTGTTGCGCTGGCGCATGAATTTACTCAGCCTAAGCGATGATGAAGCAGTGGCCTTGGGGGTCAACCTAACCCGTACCCGTTTACTATTAATTGTCGCAGCGACCTTGATGACGGCCAGCGCGGTATCCTTTACCGGAATTATCGGCTGGGTGGGTTTGGTGATTCCGCATGTCGCACGTTTATTGGTGGGGCCACACTTTTCACGATTACTGCCAGTGGCCTTGCTGCTTGGTGCCACTTTTTTACTCTTAACCGATACCATAGCGCGTACTGTGGCGGGCATTGAATTACCGCTGGGTATTTTAACCGCCTTGGTGGGTGCGCCATTTTTTATCTACCTATTAGCCCGTGGTGATCGCACATGACGGCTTTATTAAGTGCGCAAAATTTGAGTATTGGTTATGGTAAAAAGCTGGTGGGTGAACGCATTGATATACGTCTGTATGGCAATGAAATTTTAGCGTTACTGGGCCCCAATGGCAGTGGTAAATCAGCCCTGTTTAAAACCTTGCTTGGCTTATTAGTGCCATTGGCGGGTCAAGTTAAGCTGCAAAATCAGCCTCTAAATCAGCACACACGCCGCGTTATTGCCCAGCAGGTTGGTTATGTGCCGCAAGCGCAAGAAGGTCAGTTTGCGTTTAGTGTTTTGGATATGGTGCTGATGGGGCGCGCCGCACATATGGGGTTATTTGCTCAGCCGAGCGCATGCGACAAGGAGTTGGCTTTAGGTATTTTGCAAGAGCTTGGCATAGCGCATTTAGCTGCGCGCAGTTATCCGCATATCAGTGGCGGTGAGCGACAGCTGACGTTGATTGCCCGTGCTTTATTGCAACAACCTAAAGTGTTGGTGCTGGACGAACCCACTGCCAGCCTCGACTTTGCTAATCAGATTTTAGTGCTTGAGCAAATTCAGCGTTTACGTGCTCAAGGCCTCAGTGTGCTGCTCTGCACCCACCAGCCGGAGCATGCCTTACAGGTGGCTGATCGCTTAGCGCTGTTTAAACAGGGACGAATTGAGAAAATGGGTACAGTCACTGAGTTAGGCAGTGCTGAAAATTTAGCCTGGCTGTATAACGTCAGCGTTGAGCATGTGTATGCGCAATTAAAAAGAGACTTAGTTAAATGATTAAAAAAATTGATTTTGGCACCCTGTACCGTGAGCATTTAGCGCGCAGCGGTCGTGTATTTAAACCGGCTAGCGAGTGGGATGCAAAAGCTGCCGAGATGCGCACCAAAGTGTTAGACAGCAGCTACCGCACTGATTTTGTCAGCCGCATGCAGTATGACGCAGACGATACGCTGCTGGATGTGGGCTGTGGTCCCGGCACCATTGGTTTAGCTTTAGCGCCTAAGGTGAAACAGGTCTACGGCTTGGATTACAGCCAAGGCATGCTCGATGCCATGCTGGAAAACGCCGCTGAGCAGCAGCTCAATAATGTCCAACCCATACTGGCTTCGTGGGAAGACGATTGGAGCGACGTGCCTATCTGTGACATTGCCGTGGTATCACGTGCCAGTATTGTTGCTGATATGGATGATGCGCTGGATAAGCTTAACCACCATGCACGTAAAAAAGTCTATATGACCCAATTGGTGGGCGGGCGTTTTGTCAGTCGTGAAATTGCAGAACTGCTGGGTCGTGAAGATCGCAGCTTCCCCGATCATATGTACATTATGAATATGCTGTATCAGCGCAATATTTACCCAACATTGGATTATATAGAATCCGCCAGCCGCTTAGCTGGTGGCAGCAGCCTAGCAGAGCTGATCGAAAAAGTGCGCTGGAGCTTTGGTGAGCTAAGCCTTGCAGATGAAGCGAAAATCACTGATTGGTATCAACAGGATCCGCAATACGCACAGCAAGGTGGCGAACCCATGCGTTGGGCGTTTATGAGTTGGACACCGCCTGCTCATTAACCGCTTAGGTGTTTGAGGATATTGAGTAAGCACTGACTTGCCTTTTATCTCTGCAGCTAATCAGTCTATGCTGTGCTCAGTTCAATGTAGGATTGGGTCAGCATTGCCGGTTAAGCACATGCCTTAAACAGCAGACAGTTGGTGAATAGGAGTAGAAATATGGTTGCAAACACTGAGTTTGGTCTGCAAGGACAAATCTGGATTACCGCTGGCGATGAGAGCATGGGCGGCCATGGGCGTATCCGTTTATTGTCAAGAATTGCTGAGTTGGGCTCGATTTCACAAGCGGCTAAATCGATGAAAATGAGCTATAAAGCCGCTTGGGACGCTGTTAACCATATGAATAACCTAGCAGGTGAGCCGTTATTGCACCGCACCACCGGCGGCAAAGGCGGCGGTTCAACTACCTTAACCGAGCGCGGCCAGCAACTGATTAGCAATTTTGAGCGTATTGAACAGGTGCATCAGCGCTTTCTGCAAGAACTTAGCCAGGATACTGGCAATATTATTGATGATTTATTTATTTTAAAGAGACTGTCTATGAAAACCAGCGCACGTAATCAATTTTTCGGTAAAGTAAAATCTATCCAGCTCGGTACGACCAATGACGCGCTTGAGATTGCCATAGCCGGTGGGCAGACTGTGGTAGCCACTTTGACCAGCGAAAGTACGAAGGAATTAGGTTTAGAGATTGGCAGCGAAGTGTTTGCGCTGATTAAAGCCTCATCCATTATTTTGGTGAGCGACGCTGAAGATATGCGCTTCTCTGCCCGCAACCAATTTGCTGGCACTGTGGCGCGTGTGCAAACGGGTGCAGTCAACAGTGAAGTTGTCGTCACCGTGGGTGAAAGCACCTTGGCAGTGATTATTACCAATGACAGTGCTGAGCGCTTAGAGCTTAAAGAGGGCAGTGCAGTGACTGCGATCTTTAAGGCCTCAAGTGTGATTGTTGGCTGTCCGTTGTAAAGTTTTTCTGTAAGAGTGATGGGTTAGATTTAAGCATATTTGTCTTTGCAGGTTGACGGTTTTTATTTAAAAAGTCATAAACAGTAATTCTCTTGCAAGTTAAGCATGCTTAAATTTAATAGCCCTTAGACAAGCAGGCTGTGTATGAAATCAATAAAATAGGATGCTTTACAACCTGTTTTATGTGCAGGGTTCGTAAAGCTGGATCTTTGCAGTTGCATCTAAAAATACTTGATAGACTGCGTAAGTTATTTAACTGCCTGTACCAAGGACGAAAGCATGGTTAATCAAACTCACGAACAAAAAGCCCGCGATAACATTGATCTCATGTTAGCTAAGGCTGGCTGGGTGGTGCAGGACAAAAAGAAAATCAATTTTTCTGCTTCGCAGGGCATTGCGGTTCGTGAGTATCAAACCGATGTAGGGCCAGCAGACTATGTCCTGTTTGTTGATAAGCAAGCAGTGGGTGTTATTGAAGCTAAGCCCGAGGCTTGGGGTGAGAAGATCACCACAGTAGAAGATCAGTCTCAAGGTTATGCCAATGCAACCCTGAAATGGGTTCAAAGCAAAGAGGCTTTACGCTTTGTCTACGAAAGCACAGGAATTATTACCCGCTTCACTGATGGCTTAGATCCTAATCCGCGCTCACGCGAAGTATTTAATTTCCATCGTCCGGAAGCGCTAGCAGGTTGGCTGCATGAGCCAAAAAGCCTACGCGGTCGCATGCAAGATATGCCACCACTCAATACTGAAGGTTTGCGAGACTGTCAGATCACCGCCATCACTAATCTAGAAAAATCATTAAAAGAAGATCGGCCGCGCGCTTTGATCCAAATGGCTACAGGCGCAGGTAAGACGTTTACTGCAGTGACTGCCAGTTATCGTTTACTAAAAGAGCCTGTGAGCGCTAAGCGCATTCTGTTTTTAGTGGATACCAAAAACCTTGGGGAACAAGCAGAACAAGAGTTTATGACCTTTGTACCCAATGACGATAATCGCAAATTTACCGAGCTTTATAGCGTTCAGCGTTTGAAAAGTTCGCATATCAGCACTGATTCGCAGGTTTACATCAGCACCATCCAACGCATGTATGCGATGTTGAAAGATGAGCCGTTAGATGAGTCGCTTGAAGAGCAAAATCCTGCTGAGCAATTGACGAGGCCTAAAGAACCGTTACCAGTGGTGTATAACGCCAAAATCCCACCCGAATTTTTTGATGTGATTATTATCGACGAATGCCACCGTTCCATTTACAACCTCTGGCGGCAAGTAATCGAGTATTTTGATGCTTACTTGGTGGGGTTAACGGCTACGCCCGATAATCGTACCTACGGCTTTTTCAGAAAAAACGTAGTGAGTGAATACGATCATGAAAAAGCAGTTGCCGATGGCGTAAACGTAGGCAATGAAGTTTTTGTGATTGAAACTGAGAAAACCACTCAAGGCGGCACTATTACCGCTGAGCAACAAGTGGAAAAGCGTGAGCGTATGACGCGTCGCAAGCGCTGGGAAACACAAGATGAAGACGAAGCCTATAGCGGCAAGCAGTTGGATCGCAACATTGTAAACCCTGATCAAATTCGTACAGTTATTCGTGCCTTTAAGGATAGTTTACCGACAATATTCCCAGGCCGAACAGAAGTCCCTAAAACCTTGGTTTTTGCAAAAACTGACAGCCATGCTGACGATATTATTCAAATTGTCCGTGAAGAGTTTGCTGAGGGAAATCAGTTCTGCAAAAAGGTCACTTACCGTGTCGCGAATGACAAGTTAGATGCTGAAGGCAAGGTAACTGAAAAAGGGGAAGATCCAAAGACCATTCTGGCGAACTTGCGAAATGACTACTATCCACGCATCGCCGTCACGGTAGATATGATTGCCACTGGAACAGACATTAAAGCGCTCGAGTGTCTGCTGTTTATGCGTGATGTAAAAAGCAAAAACTACTTCGAGCAAATGAAAGGCCGTGGTACCCGTACCCTCGATAAAGACAGCCTGCAAAAAGTAACCCCATCTGCTAAAAGCGCCAAAACCCACTACGTTATTGTCGATGCCATTGGTGTCACTAAATCCATGAAAACAGCCAGTCAGCCATTGATCACCAAGCCCAGTGTTGCGCTTAAAGATCTTGCTATGGGTGTAATGATGGGAGCCAACGACAGCGATACCGTGTCATCACTGGCTGGGCGATTAGCTCGCCTAGATAAACAGCTGGATGACAAAGAGCGTGCACGTATTTCTGCCAAAGCAGGTGGCGTACCTTTATTAGCGATTATCGGCGAGCTATTTAATGCGATTGATGGCGACCGTGTAGAACAAAAAGCCTTGGAAATTGCGGGTCTTCCAGAAGGTTCAGACCCCGGTGATAGCAATAGAGAAAAAGCACAAAAAGAACTCGTTAGCCAAGCTGCAAGTGTGTTCAATGGCGAGCTAATAGAGCTTATTGACAGCATCCGTCGTGATAAAGAACAAACGATAGTACACGATGACTTGGACATCCTAACAAAAGCAGAGTGGGCAGGTGATACCGCTGAGAATGCTAAGAACTTAACTCAAGAATTTGCTGGATATTTAAAAGAACAAGCAAACCAAATTGATGCATTGAGTATTTACTTCAATACGCCTGCTCGGCGTAGCGAAGTGACTTATACGCAGATTAAATCTTTACTCGAGTTAATGAAGCTAGAACGCCCGAAACTTGCGCCCCTGCGTATTTGGCAAGCTTATGCGCATCTTGATAGTTATAGAGGGGACAACCCTTTAACCGAACTGACTGCATTAGTCGCGCTGATTCGCCGAGTATGTGGCATCGACAGCAGCATCACACCTTTTAACGCTACAGTGCGCAAAAACTTTCAAAAATGGGTTCTGCAATACCATGCTGGAAGCAGCATAAAATTTAATGAAGAGCAAATGAGTTGGCTGCACTCGATACGCGATCACATAGCCAGTTCTTTTCATTTTGAGCGTGATGATCTTGAGATGGCTCCTTTTGATTCTCAAGGTGGGCTAGGGCGTATGCATCAATTATTTGGAGACAAGATGGATTGGGTAATGCAAGAGATGAATAAAGAGTTGGTGGCGTGATGATTGAAGATAAGTGCTCACCCCAAATTTATAGAGAAATGGCGGGGCTGAACTCTGAAGAAAATCAATCCATAAATAAAACAGTTAAATTGGCTGATGTTGTAACTCCTCGAAATGAAAAGGTGCTACCAATAGATGTCCCTGAGCTATCTTTTATTGGCTTAGATGATATAGAAGCTCATACGATGAAGCAGCTTGGCTCTAAGGTAACATCAGGGCTTAAAAGTTCAGCTAAACGCTTTTATAAAGGAGATCTTTTATATTCGAGATTGAGGCCATATCTTAATAAGGTTTGGCGCTCTAACAAGGATGGAATTTGTTCTTCCGAGTTTATTGTTATTCCTGAAAATGAAAATATAGATACAAGATTTTTGGCATATCGACTGAATGCGACAGATTTTGTTGCCTTTGCAAATAGTTTGAATGCTGGAGACAGGCCTAGAGTTGATTTTAAGCAAATATCATTGTTTGAAATTCCAGCTTTTAGTTTGAGCCAACAGCAAGAAGTTGTTGTCAAAATCGAAGAGCTTTTTTCAGAACTCGACAGCGGCATTGCCTCCCTAAAAACTGCCCAAGAACAACTAAAAACCTATCGCCAAGCCATACTCAAACACGCTTTTGAAGGTAATCTCACCGCTCAATGGCGCAAAGAAAACGCCGACCAATTAGAAACTTCAGAACAACTACTTGCTCGTATTCAAAACGAACGCGAAACTCGTTACCAGCAGCAACTAAACGACTGGAAGAAAGCGGTTAAAAACTGGGAAGTAAAGGGAAAAGAAAGTAAAAAGCCGAGTAAACCAAAAACGCCAAGCGTGATATCACTGCTAGAGTCCAATTTGCCGCACGGATGGAGCATGGTTTCACTTGATTGTTTATTGACAACGGAAAGAAAGCCGATGGCTACCGGCCCTTTTGGCACAGCTCTGAGCAAGTCTGAACATCAGCCTTGTGGTGTTCCTGTTTTAGGGATTGAAAACATCGGGAGTGGGAAGTTTTTGCCTGGTAATAAAATATTTGTTACTGAGAGTAAAACAGAAGAACTTTTGGCATTTAAGGTTCACCCAGAAGATATAATAATTTCGCGCTCTGGTACTGTTGGTGAAATATGCGAAGTTCCAAAAAATGTTACAAATGCACTTATTTCTACAAACTTGCTTAGGGTATCTTTAAATTCAGACGTTGTTTTAAGTCCGTTTTTTGTTTTAATGTTTCAAGGAGGTGGAGTAAAACTTCAGGTTAAGGATCTGTGTAAAGGTTCTTCGCGAGAGTTCTTGAATCAAACAATATTAAACTCCATTAGTTACCCTATATGCGGTCTTAATGAGCAAAAAGCTCTATTGAGAGAGCTCGATGCTGTATTTTCCATAATTGATCAACAAGTAAAAGAAGTTGATATCGCTATAATTCGTGCCGAAACCCTCCGCCAGTCAATCTTAAAAAAAGCCTTTTCAGGTCTGCTTGTACCGCAAAATTCAAACGATGAACTCGCCAGTGAGCTGCTTGCGAGAGTCAAGGCGAAAAGTGAGAGGACGTAGATGAAGAAATACACTGCGATTGATTTGTTTTGTGGCGCGGGAGGCTTAACTGTAGGCCTCCAAGATTCAGGTTTTAATGTGTTAGCGGGAGTAGAGTTAAATAATGTTGCTGCAGAAACCTACGCCATGAATCATAAAAACCATGCCATTTATGAACAAGATATTCGTGAAATTTCTCCGCTGGAAATGCTCAACGAACTAGGTCTCAAGAAAGGTGAGCTAGACTTACTTGCAGGCTGCCCCCCATGTCAGGGATTTTCTACTCACCGAACAAGAAATAAGGGAGTGTCGGTTGAAGATGAAAGAAATGACCTAGTATTTGAGTTCGTTAGATTTGTAGCAGAAATATTGCCTAAAACCATCATGATGGAAAATGTGCCAGGGATTTATAAAGACCATCGCATGGTTTTAGTGAAAAATAAATTAACAGCTTTAGGGTATCAATTTGGTAAAGACACTATCGCGATAAGAGATGCGTCGGACTATGGCGTTCCTCAAAGAAGAAATCGTATGATCATGATGGCGTCAAGATTTGGCTTAATTGATGCTGCTGAAAAAGTAGATGTTAAAAAGACTGTAGAAGACTATCTCCTTGGTTTAGCTGAAGCTGGAAGTAGTGGCGATATTCTGCATGACTGGACAACAAACCATACCGATAAAGTTAAGAAGATAATTTCACTTGTTCCGAAAAGTGGTGGGTCAAGATCAGATATACCAGAAAAATATTGGCTAGATTGCCATAAGAGAAATCCAGGCAGTTACAGAGATGTTTATGGTCGTATGGCGTGGGATGATGTGGCTCCTACTATTACTGGGGGGTGTAATAATCCGTCAAAAGGTCGCTTTATCCATCCAGAGCAAAACAGGGCTATAACATTAAGGGAAGCTGCTTTGCTTCAAACATTTCCAAAGGACTATAAGTTTTCAACCGCTAGAGGAAAAGCTGGGGTTGCACTAATGATTGGTAATGCTTTGCCGCCAGTATTTATTAAAAGCCAAGCAGCTATGTTAATTAAACATTTAAAAGAAGTGAGGGAGTAACATGGAAGAGCTAGTTTTAAAGTTTGAACCAAAAACTATTGAACATCTTGGCGTTAAAATGTATTCAACGCTTCCTCCCGCTTTAGCTGAATTAATCTCGAATTCTTATGATGCAGATGCCAGCGAAATAGAGGTCATCTTTCACGAACAAAATGGCTCTCCAGTTTCTATTGTAGTAAAAGATAATGGTTGCGGCATGAGTTTTTTAGATATTCAAAGTAAGTTTTTAGCCATTGGTAGAGATAGGCGGCAGACTGATGGTGACAAGCCATCCCCAAAGTATGGAAGGTTACCTACTGGAAAAAAAGGGCTTGGCAAGCTCGCTTTATTTGGTATAGCTAAAGTAATTATTATTGATACTGTTAAAGACAGTAAGAGAAGTAGGTTTGTTCTTGATTGGGATACACTTTATTCATCTGAAGGACAATATAGACCTAGAGTTGAGGTTGCTGAAGAGGCTAGTGATAAGACTGATGGGACATATATTCAATTAAAAAAATTAAAAAGAAAGTCGAAGTTTGATATCAGTAATATCGCTGATGGTTTGTCTAGAATATTTATAATTGAAGATAATTTTAAAATAAAACTAAAAAAAACTGGTGGTAACAAAGTAGAAGAAGAAATAGTCGAGAATGAGCGCAGATTCTCGCAAATTGCTAAAGAGTTTTCTTGGAGTAAAGAAAATCTTGATCTTGGCGATTATAAATATTCCAGTGATATTGATTTTGAATTTATAACTAGTGAGAAACCTGTTAGACCAAGTTCAGGGCTTCGCGGTATAACAATATTTTCAAGGGGAAAGCTAGTCAATGCACCTGAGTTTTTTTCTGATAGCACTTCAAGTCACGTTTTTCAATATCTTACAGGCTGGATAAAAGCTGACTTTATTGATTTATTAGATGAGGATGTTATCTCAACAAATCGACAGTCTCTAAACTGGGAGCATGAAGAAATGCAAGAGTTTAGAGTATGGCTTCAAGAGTTAATAGGTCAAATAAATACCGATTGGAGAAGAAAAAGAAAGGAAAAGAAAAATGATGATTTTAAGAGCCAAACAGGTATAGACAAAGATAAATGGGTGTCAACTCTACCAAAAAATATTAAACAATCAGTTGAAATGATTGTTAAAAAACTTAGTGATGATGAAGGGGTTACTGAGTCATTTAACCCTGTAGTACAAGCTTTGTATGAAATTGTGCCGGAGTATCCTGAACTTCATTGGCGACATCTTCATGAGAAAGTTAGGGGTAGGATCGCGACGTATTATGAAAACTCACAGTTTGCTGAAGCAGCAGATCAAGGAACTAGAGTGTATGCTGAATTGTTGCGTGAGCTTAGTGGTAAACAAAAAGATGGAACTGATTTAGCTAGCCTCTTTAGCACCGGTAGTAAACAGACGCGATCTAACCCAGATATATTGGTGGCAGATGTAAATACTGAAAGCGGTTGGAATATACAGGAAGGCCAGGGTTACTTAACAAGAGGTGTTATGGCTGGCTTTAGAAATCCTATGAGCCACCAACCATTTGATAAATTAGTACCTGGTACATTTACTCAGTTAGATTGCCTTAATATTTTGAGTTTAATCTCTTATCTCACAACAAGACTTGATTATACAAGCGGTGAGAATAAAGTAAGTCATGAGTTGAGTTAATTCTTTATGAGTGATTTTATATAATTATAAAGTCTTACAACTGGATGCAATGGAATGGCAAACATAATAAATACTTTAAAAAATTTAAAGAAAAATAAGCAATTAGAACCGTATATAAATTATATTCGTTTTCCTTGTTATAGAAACTTAAAAAACAATCTAAAAATTAGTTTTGATTTCCCGTTAACAGCTATAGTTGGGCAAAATGGTACAAATAAGAGCTCTATACTGAGAGCAATTTGGGGGTGTCCGGAAGGATATAGTTTAGCTCGATTTTGGTTTTCCACAGAAGTTGATCAAATATTAGAGGATGGCGGAAGACCACGATATATCTATTCGTATTATCAGCAAAGCGCAGATCAGGATGTAGAGGTTATCAAAATGCGCATTCAAAGGCATGATAACCCTGAATATTGGGAGCCAGCAAGGCCACAAGCGAATGATGGTATGGAAAAAATGCCCCCTGGTGAACCCCCGTTTATTGGAAGGACTAAAACCAGATGGAGTTTGATGAAAAAAGAAGCTGTTTATTTAGATTTTAGAAGTGAAATTAGTGCTTTTGATAAATACTTTTATCATGGGGATTTGAAACAAACTCTTAGACATAATACAAAACAGGACTTTATTAGAAATAAAAGCAAGCTTTTAAGAGAGGTTATTGATAGTAATTTAACGTCAAAAAAGATGTATAGAGGAAAAAAAGAACAGGTTTTAAAAAATATTAAGCTTCCTAAACTTCAGGTGGATATAATATCTAGAATACTAGATAGAAATTACTCTGAAATTAGGCTAGTAGAACATAGGTTTTTTAAAACTCAAGGAATCACTATTGTTTTCAAGGATGGAGAGCTGAATTATAGTGAAGCTTTTGCTGGAAGTGGTGAGTTCTCTGTTGCTATTTTAGTTAATAAAATTTGTGAAGCTCCGGTTAATTCTTTAATAATTTTGGATGAGCCAGAGGTCTCATTACATCCAGGTGCTCAAGTAAGGATGTTAGAGTTTCTCCTAGAGAGCATTAAACTGTCAAAACACCAAATTATTATCGGCACACACTCACCGTTTATTATAAAAGATTTACCTCCAGATGCGATTAAAACATTATTTATTGAGCCTGAAAGTAAAAAAATCTTAGCTACAGAAAAAACCTCTTCAGATGAAGCTTTTTTTCATTTAGGGGTTGTTCAAAATAATAATTACAAGTTGTTTGTTGAGGATAGGTTAGCTGCCGAACTTGTAAAGAAAGCTTTGCGGATGACTGGTCAAGCTAGGCATGAAAGATGCGATATTATATATCCTCCAGGAGGAGCTAGTGTTCTGCTCTGTAATTATTTCTTAGCTTATGCAAGAACTGATAGATATGATTCGTTTTTTATATTGGATGGTGACCAGCAGAGCGTTGAAGACTGCTCTCTTGATGGTGATCTTAATATGAAATCGAATAATGAATTAGCGGATTTAGTCAGTAGCATATTAGGAAGTAATATATCTTTACCTGTTGATTCTGGCGGGCAAGAACAACAGCTTAGAGAGGCTAGAATA
Organism: uncultured Thiopseudomonas sp.; assembly: GCA_964385265.1. Classification (GTDB taxonomy): domain Bacteria; phylum Pseudomonadota; class Gammaproteobacteria; order Pseudomonadales; family Pseudomonadaceae; genus Denitrificimonas. The sequence goes on along the minus strand of CAYLOI010000002.1, from coordinate 3,107 downwards.
AAAGTATTAAGCTTTGCTAAAAGTAATTTAATATATCTTCCTGGAAGTACGCCTGAACATTTTATTTGGAATAAAATGGCTGTTGATACTCAACGCTATGGTAATGTTTTTGACAGTATTAGTTGTGAGAAGAGTAAGTTTGAAAAGTTATGTAAGAAAGAGCTGGATCGTGAGACGTACGAGAGTGTATCTGCTGATGAGATATTTGAACTCCAAAAGAGATGCTTAGCTACTTTAGATAATAGCTTGTTTAATGAGTTAGCAGAGTGCCTAGAAATATTTATAGATAGTCAACAGTGAAAGTAAATCATCTGATAAAAAGTTGTGACTTTAGCGATCTGCTAAAGTGGAAATATACAACCCCCTATTTTTATATTTAACAAAAGCCTTTTTATGACGTTAGCCAAACTCCCCATCAACATCAACAACCTGCTCCACCAGCGCACTATTGAAAGCGAGCGCGTGGAGTATAAAGCCGGTTGGAACCCTGAAAGCGTTATCCATACGCTGGCAGCCTTTGCCAATGATTTTCACAACTTGGGCGGTGGTTATGTGGTGATTGGTGTGGCTGAAGAAAATGGCCGGCCTGTGTTACCGCCTGTAGGTTTACTGCCTGAGCAAATTGATGCCATTCAAAAAGAGTTACTGAATCTGGGCAACTCAGCTATTCAGCCGCCGTATCATCCGCTATCAGCGGTTTATCAGGTTGAAGGCAAACATATATTGGTGCTGTGGGCGTTTGGTGGTGAAACACGGCCATACAAGGCAAAAGTGAGCCTAAGTCAGAAAAAATCTGATTGGGCTTATTATGTGCGTAAACATACCAGCACGGTGAAAGCGGTTGGCGAGACTGAGCGTGAGCTGATTTCTTTGGCGGCAACGGTACCTTTTGATGACCGTTATAAACAAACCGCAACGCTAGATGACTTAGCGCCGCACTTAATCCGTGAATTTCTAACTGAAATCGGCAGTGATTTAGCCAAAGACGCTGCCACTATGTCGGTTGAACAGTTGGCGCGGCGTTTGAATATTGTCGGTGGGCCGCCTGAAGCGCTATTTCCTAAAAATGTAGGTTTGTTATTCTTCAATCCGCATCCAGAGCAGTTTTTCCCTGTTACGCAAATCGATGTGGTGTATTTCCCCGACGGTGCCGGTGGCGATCACTTTGAAGAAAAGATTTTTAAAGGTCCGCTTGGGCGCATTACTCGTGATGCACTGAATTATATTGAAGCGCAGTATCTAAAAGAGTTTGTGGTAAAGCACCCAGACCGCGCCGAAGCAGAACGCTTTTGGAATTTCCCTTACGCCGCCATTGAAGAGGCGGTGGTGAATGCTGTGTATCATCGTTCTTATGAAATTCGTGAGCCAGTGGAAGTACGCATTTATAAAGAAGAACTGATGGTATTAAGCTTTCCTGGTCCTGATCGCTCTATTCGCTTAGAGGATTTGCAGCAAGGCAATGCGGTTAGTCGCCGTTATCGAAATCGTCGTATTGGTGAGTTTTTAAAAGAGTTAGATTTAACTGAAGGTCGCTCTACGGGTTTGCCTAAAATATTCAGCAAGATGGCGCACAACGGCTCGCCTAAACCGATTTTTGAAACTGATGAAGATCGCAGTTATTTCTTAGTGCGCTTGCCTGTGCATGAGAAAGTGGCAGAGCTTGAGCTGGTTAGCGAGCAACCTGCCCCGGAAGTCACCGGGGAAGTCGCCGCGGAAGTCGCCGCGGAAGTCACTGATGAATTAATAGCGCTTTTAAACGTGTTTAAAGGCGAGATGTCGCGTGCTGAGTTAATGCAAATGTTAAATCTAAAACATGCCGAGCACTTCCGACTCCATTACTTGAATAAAGGGCTAGAGCTTGAGCTGATCGAAATGACAATTCCCGACAAGCCACGCAGCCGCTTACAAAAATACCGTTTAACCGCACTAGGCAAGCAAGTGCTTGCCACTAAGGAAGACTATTAATGAACACTTCTTCGATCGTTTCCAGAGTCTGGAGTTTTTGCACCACCTTGCGCGATGATGGTGTGGGCTATGGTGACTACCTAGAGCAACTGACTTACCTTATCTTTTTGAAGATGGCTGATGAATACTCTAAGCCGCCTTACAATCGAGATGTTGGTATACCGGAAGAATATAATTGGCAGGCGTTGACCAGTAAAAAAGGCGCTGAATTAGAAGTACTTTACGTTGAGATTTTGCGTGAGCTCGGCAAGCATAAAGGCATGTTAGGGCAAATATTTACTAAGGCACAAAATAAGATCCAAGACCCAGCCAAGCTTTTTCGCTTAATCGATATGATCGATAGCACCAGCTGGCTGGTGATGGGTGCAGACGTTAAGGGTGATATTTACGAAGGGATTCTGGAAAGAAACGCAGAAGATACTAAGTCTGGAGCAGGGCAGTACTTTACTCCAAGGTCATTAATTCGTGCCATGGTCGAGTGTATTCGTCCTGCGCCTAATAAAACCATTTCAGACCCATCCGCTGGTACAGGTGGATTCTTTCTTGCCGCTTATGACTTTTTGAATAACCCTGAAAACTATCGTTTAGATAGGGATCAGAAGTACTTTTTAAAACACAATACTTTTTCCGGTAATGAAATTGTCGCCAATACACGCCGCCTGTGTTTGATGAATATGTTCTTGCACAATATCGGTGAGATAGATGGTGAAAGCCTAGTGTCCCCGAATGATGCTCTTATCGCGCCTAGCCCAGTCAGCGTCGATTATGTGCTAGCTAACCCACCGTTCGGTAAGAAAAGCTCGATGAGTTTTACCAATAGTGAAGGTGAGCAAGAAACTGAAGATCTGACTTACAACCGTCAAGATTTCTGGGCAACAACATCGAATAAGCAGCTTAACTTCGTGCAGCATATTCGCAGTATGCTGAAAACCACAGGTAAGGCCGCTATTGTTGTGCCAGATAATGTTTTGTTTGAGGGTGGTGCAGGTGAAATAATTCGCAAGAAGTTGCTTGAAAATACAACCCTGCATACTGTTTTACGTTTACCCACGGGTATTTTTTATGCGCAAGGTGTTAAAGCTAACGTGTAAGCGTCCGGCCATCACACCTTGCTAACGATGAGCGGCGTCCAATTATGCGGC
>CAYLOI010000001.1:0-179561 GCA_964385265.1 uncultured Thiopseudomonas sp. | reverse complement strand
TATTCTACACTCTCCAAAGTAACTGTCAAGGTTTATTTTCTGGAAGATTTAAATGTTTCCGTCTAACTCCTTGTTAGCGCCGAGGCTCTTACGTTCCTCGATGCTAGGCTGTGCATTCTACATCACGACACAAGACTGTCAACAACAATTGCAAAACAAATCAATTTTATCTCCAAACACTTATCATGCCGCCTATCCCTTACGTTTACGCAACACATACTGCACTGGACCAGACATGGCATAAACCAAAAACAGCAGCAGAAGAATTCTTGGCGGATCACTAAACACAACAGCAAAAGCTAAAACAGCAACAAGGATCGCTACAAACGGTACTCGTCCTTTTAAATCCAGATCTTTAAAGCTGTAATACTTAATATTACTCACCATTAGCATCCCAGCTAGCGCCACCAGGATTGCAAATAGAATAATTACTGCAACCGGCAAGTCAACAGCACCAACACCATTATCACTCAGCGCCCACACTACACCGGCTACGACCCCTGCAGCAGCTGGACTGGCCAAGCCTATAAACCAGCGTTTATCAGTCACACCTATCTGCGTATTAAAACGCGCCAAGCGCAAAGCTGCACAAGCTACATAGATAAATGCAATCATCAACCCTACATTACCCAACTCAGACAAGACCCACTGATGGGCGATGATTGCTGGAGCCAGGCCAAAAGCGACCATATCCGACAACGAGTCATACTCGGCACCAAAAGCACTTTGCGTATTAGTCATCCGCGCTACCCGGCCATCCAAACCATCGAGCACCATAGCAACGAAAACAGTCGCAGCGGCAACTGTAAAGTTACCGTTGATCGCACACATGATCGAGTAAAATCCAGCAAACAGGTTAGCGGTTGTGAATAAATTCGGCAGCAGGTAAATGCCTTTGTGTCGAACTTTTCGGCCTTCGTTATCATGACCTTCTTCGACGTGCTCATCTATTGGCAATAGACTCTCAATGGATGATGCATTATTAGGCTCTTCAGGACGCTGATTCATAAACTTCCTTAAGTCTCTCTTGGTAATACGCCAATCGGCAATAAAGTGATTTTATACTAAATAACCACTAGAAACGAAAAACGCGGCCTAAGCCGCGTTTTTCAATTGTAAGTAAATCAGTTTTTTGATTTATCAACAATTTTGTTAGCAGAAATCCACGGCATCATCGAACGCAGTTTCTCACCAACCACCTCAATACCATGCGCAGCGTTATTGCGGCGATATGCAGTCATTGAAGGGTAGTTTGTCGCACCTTCTGTGATAAACATTTTTGCGTATTCGCCATTCTGAATACGTTTCAGAGCATTACGCATTGCTGCGCGCGACTCGTCGTTAATCACTTCTGGTCCAGTGACGTACTCACCATACTCTGCGTTGTTAGAAATTGAGTAGTTCATGTTGGCAATGCCGCCTTCGAACATCAAGTCTACAATCAACTTCAATTCGTGCAAGCACTCAAAGTAAGCCATTTCTGGCGCGTAACCGGCTTCAACCAGCACTTCAAAGCCAGCCTTAACCAACTCAACAGTACCACCGCACAGAACAGCCTGCTCACCGAACAAGTCAGTTTCTGTTTCATCTTTAAAAGTTGTTTCAATGATACCGGTACGACCACCACCAACACCGCTCGCATAAGACAGCGCAACATTTTTCGCGTTACCTGAAGCATCTTGGTAGATAGCGATAAGATCCGGGATACCACCGCCTTTCACAAACTCAGAACGCACAGTATGTCCAGGCGCTTTTGGTGCAATCATGATCACGTCAAGATCAGCGCGCGGCGTAACTTGATTGTAGTGAACAGAAAAACCGTGAGCAAAAGCTAGGGTTGCGCCTTTTTTCAGATTTGGCTCCAACTCTTCTTTGTACAACTGACCTTGGAACTCATCAGGTGTTAGAACCATAACCACGTCAGCCGCTTTAACTGCAGAGGCAACATCAGAAACTTTCAAACCATGCGCTTCAGCTTTAGCAATTGAAGAAGAACCTGCACGCAGTCCAACGGTCACATCGACACCAGAATCTTGTAGGTTGCATGCGTGCGCATGCCCTTGTGAACCATAACCAATAATGGCTACTTTTCTGCCCTTGATAATCGATAAATCACAATCTTTGTCATAGTAAACTTTCATACAATTCTCCTAATATTGAAGGGCTGCACCCTCCATTTTTTATTCAAAGGCTTAAAACTTTATCGCCACGTGCAATACCGGTAACACCACTGCGCACAACTTCTAAAATAGAAGCAGGGCCAATTGCCTGGATAAAACTATCTAGTTTATCAGTTGTTCCAGCCAACTGTACGGTGTACAGACTCGGTGAAACATCAACAATCTGACCCCTGAAAATATCAGCGGTACGTTTAATTTCTGCGCGCTGAGCACCGCTGGCTTTAACTTTAACCAACATCAACTCACGCTCGATATGCGCACTTTCTGACAAATCTACTAACTTCACCACTTCGATCAGCTTATTTAGATTTTTAGTGATTTGTTCAATCACCTCTTCTTTACCAATCGTGGTTAGAGTGAGACGCGACAGCGTTGGATCCTCTGTCGCCGCTACCGTCAGACTTTCAATATTGTAGTTACGCTGAGAAAAGAGACCAATCACACGAGATAAAGCACCTGGCTCATTTTCCATCAACAAAGAAATGATATGTCTCATGATTATGTCCGCTCCGTTTTACTGAGCCACATATCGCGCATCGCACCATCACGAATCTGCATCGGGTACACGTGCTCACTGGTATCTACTTGAATATCTAGGAAAACAAGGCGATCTTTCATTGCAAAAGCCTCTTCCATTTTCGGCTTGAGGTCTTTCAAATCGGTAATGCGTATTCCTACATGCCCATAAGCTTCAACTAACTTAACAAAGTCCGGCAATGACTCCATGTACGAATGCGAGTAACGGCTATTGTAAACCATGTCCTGCCACTGGCGAACCATGCCTAACGCACCGTTATTCAGGTTAATAATCTTAACCGGCAGATCATATTGCAGACAGGTTGAAAGTTCTTGGATATTCATCTGAATACTGCCCTCACCGGTAACGCATGCAACGTCATCGTCAGGGAAGTTTAATTTAACACCCATAGCCGCTGGAAAACCAAAGCCCATCGTGCCTAAGCCACCTGAGTTAATCCAACGGTTAGGCTTGTTGAAGCGATAATATTGCGCCGCAAACATTTGGTGTTGACCAACGTCTGAAGTAACAAAGGCATTTCCGTTAGTTACTTCATTTAAAACCTCAATAACAGCTTGCGGCTTGATGATGCTGCCGTCGCCACTGTCATAAGGGAATAATTTGCCGTTGCCGCGCCACTCATCAATCTGCTTCCACCAACTGGCAACAACATCAGGATTAGGCTGAGTGCCGATATCTTTGAGGGCTGCCAACATATCATTGAGCACGCTATCAACTGGCCCAACAATTGGGATATCAGCTTTAATCGTTTTCGAGATGGATGCCGGGTCAATATCAATATGAATGATTTTGGCGCTTGGACAAAATTTAGCAGCGCCATTAATAACGCGGTCATCAAAGCGCGCGCCAACCGCAATCAACACATCACAATGATGCATGGCTAGGTTAGCTGTATAGCTACCGTGCATGCCCAGCATGCCGACAAACTGACGGTCATCGCCTGGGTAGCAACCCAAGCCCATCAATGTATTGGTCACTGGTGCATTCAGTAGTTTTGCCATTTCAGTTAACTGCGCTGAAGCGCCGCCCAAAATAACACCACCACCCGCGTAAACCATAGGACGCTTAGCCGCTAACAGCATTTCAGCCGCTTTACGGATTTGTCCTGAATGACCACGGGTTGCCGGCGCGTAGGAGCGTAACTTAGCTTTTTTCGGGTAGTTGTACTCAAACTTATCAATTGGGTTAGTCATATCCTTAGGGACATCAATAACCACAGGACCTGGGCGGCCTGACTCAGCTAAATAGAAAGCCTTTTTGATCACATCAGGAATTTCTGAAGGATGCTTAACCATAAAGCTATGCTTAACGATAGGACGCGAGATACCAATCATGTCAGTTTCTTGGAACGCATCGGTACCCACCATGTCGCTCGGTACTTGCCCCGAGATAACCACCATCGGTATCGAGTCCATAAAGGCAGTGGCGATACCAGTCACCGCATTGGTTGCGCCCGGTCCTGACGTTACAAAAACAACGCCGGCTTTACCAGTCGCACGCGCATAACCATCGGCCATATGCGTTGCAGCTTGTTCATGACGCACTAAAATATGCGTAAGAGCAGGCTCTTTGAATAATGCATCATAGATATGCAATACAGCCCCACCTGGGTAGCCATATATATATTTAACGCCTTCGTCACGCAATGAGCGAACGAGCATTTCTGCGCCGGATAAAAGTTCCACAGTAACACCTCTAAAACGCCAGAGTAGCGCCCCTCATCAAGGGCAATCTGATTGTAGGTTGCTGTCATTTGCAGTAAGGGCGACGGTGATTGCCGACTACCCTACTACCTAAATTAAGCAGCATAGAGAAATCCGAATGTCTAAAGATTCCCCACCCTGCGCGAGGTAACGCGATACGGGTAAAGCGGACGGTACGGGTACGCACCTCAGTAATTAACGCTATAAGCACCTTTTTGAGGCAAACATTACAGCAATCTACGGATTGTTCGGATTCGGCAGTCGCAAGTCAAGCAATACGAGACATTTCTCTCGTTTTCCAAGCTGCCAGTCACCTATGATAGATATTTATAACCCTTATATGCAACCACAAGGTTGCGAGCTAAACTTTTAGGGTATATTCAACTTCATTATTACTATGACTATATTTAGCTTTTGCTAGCACATAATAAGGAAATAGCATGCGACGCCTGATAACCACCGCCAGCCTTTTATTCTTGTTCAGTTCTTTAGCGCTAGCTGCACCTATTTACAAATGGGTGGATGCACAAGGCATTACTCATTTTGGTTCAGAACCACCCAGCGGCAAGTCTGTAGAACGCGTTAGTACTCATACGTTCCAGCCACCACCACCCGAGAAGTCAGCAGCGCAATTGGCTGCAGAAGCGGAGCAAGCCAGCTCTAAAACCCAAGAACAAATCGATCGCGAGGTTCGCCAGCAAGTTGCAGAAGAGGCCGCGGCTCTAAAAAAATACTGTGCAAGCGTGCGACACAACCTTGCGCAATTGGAAAACAACCCCAGAGTCTTAGCTGAAGTTGACGGCAAACCGACACGCCTCAGCGAAGAAGAGCGCCAAGCTCGCATCGCTGAAATGAAGCAAGCTATTCTCGAGCGCTGCAGCGATATCCAGTAACAGCGCTGCTTGTAAGCACCTTTAAGTTAATTATCTTGATGCGATGTCACAATTGTGACATCGATGCAGCGCAAGCAATCAAGCAGCGCTGTGACTGCACTGCGTTGCTCGCGATAGACAACCTCGGCCATTTCATATATTGCACACTGAGTCGGCAGCGTATGCCCAGAATCTAAGAGACTCTGCATGCGTGGTACAAACACCCACTGCAGCCATTGCGCAAACTCCAAGGTATCGACACAAAAAGGTTGCTGGCTTTGCAGAGCCTCAGCACTGGGCGCTTGCTGTTGCCACCAACCCAACTGTTGCAGCTCATTTTCCAAACTGGACAGCAAAGCCGTCAGACGCAAACGTACCTGAGCGCTCATTACAAGTTCACCCGCGCACGACGCTGCGCTTCTTCTGCGCCGGCCGTATTACCCTGCTGGGCGCGCGCGCGCGCAATCAAATCCCACAGCCCCGCTTGCAAAGCAGGCTGACCATTGCTGTAGCTCAAACCACGCTGTGCTAACTGCTCAGCTTGGCCTGGATTACCCTGTGCTAAGCGTACTTCTGCTAAACGATACAATACTTGCGGCTCCCGCGGAGCGATCCGCTGCGCACGCTCTAAACTGGACGCAGCACCATTAAAGTCACCGTTGTTCTGTTGCTGTTTTGCGGTGGTTAGTAGCGCCAGCACAGGCCCAGACAACTGCTCATCTGCAGCTAAATGTGCTTGATTTCCGATCGGCATTGATGCCACAGGCGTCACTGGAGCTTCTATTCCTGGATTGGGACTATAGGTTTCTATGCCACCAATAGGTGCACTAGGTACTGCAAAAACTTGCACATCTTGTGTTTCAGCTGATCCACGCATGGGCGCTTGGGCCTGCTGCACCTGTTGCTGTGTACCCGCTTGGCGTGCTCGGCTATCACGCATAGCACCAGGCGTTAGCGGCCCGCCACTATCAACAACGGGGATGGATCGGTGCTGGGCACCCGAACAACCGGCTAAGAGTGCTGCTAGTGCAATTAAAATGACTGCGTGCTTGCTCACATGTATTCCTCGAAAATATTAATTTAACCAACCACGAATCCAGCTCTTAACCGACTCTACCGGTGCCGGTAAAGAAAGCGGTTTATTGCAAGACTCGCCAGGCATCGGCTCACTGCCCTGAATATAAGGCATTTGCACCGCACCGGGACAGCCTTCAGCGCTGCCTAAACCAGAGTACGCATCCACCCATGCCATAGTTACATTACTTGGCGGGGTCATATTCAGTGAACTGGGTGCCGCTTTGTGCATAAAATTCGCCCAGACCTGTAACGCGCCACTGGCACCAGTTAGCGGTGTTTTGCCGTTATCATCACGGCCCATCCATACCACCGCAAGTAAATCCTGACCAAAGCCAGCAAACCAGCTATCGCGCAAATCATTGCTGGTGCCGGTTTTACCTGCGAGCACCACAGACGACGGCACTCGATTATAAACTGAACGCCCGGTTCCTTCCGTCATCACTCGGCGCATCGCTTCTTGGGTCAGGTAAATTGCGCCTGCATCAAAACGCTGTTCAATGGTGTATGGGTAACGCCCCAAAGGTTCACCTTGAGCATTAAGTACGCTGCGAATAGCCCGTAGTGGCGTATTAAAGCCACCATTAGCGATAGTTTGATACATATCCGCCACTTCGATTGGAGTCAGACTGCCTGCACCCAACAACATAGAAGGATAAGCCGGCCATTCACGTTCAACGCCCAGTTTGCGTACAACTTTCAAGACCTGTGGCACGCCCATTTCTAAACCCAGTTTAGCGGTTGAAAGGTTATAGGATTGCGCCAGCCCTTGGTATAAAAAAACCGTGCCATGCTCTTTGCGGTCATAATTTTGTGGTGTCCACACTTTACCGCTGCGACTTTTCACTGAAAATGATGCGTCTTGAATGTAATGGGTCAAAGTGTACTGGCTGGGCTGCTCTAAAGCTGCAAGATACACCGCCGGTTTAACTAATGAACCGATAGGTCGCACGGCATCCAAAGCACGGTTAAAGCCTGCGTAGCGTGGTAAGCGACTACCGAGCAAGGCCAACACCTCACCACTCTCAGGGTTGCTGACGACCATGGCTGCTTCAACCTCATCAATTCCCTTACGTCCAGCTAATTGCTTATACGTCTGCTCAAGGGTTTCTTCGGCTTTACGCTGCAAAATCGGGTCAAAACTGGTAAAGATACTCAAGCCTTCTTCAGTTAGGTCTTGATCGCGGTAGTCTTCACGCAGTTGACGTTTGACCAAATCCATAAAACCTGGATAAGTGGTGTTGGCTAGGCTGCCGCGCTTAGTAATACCCAGCGGCCGCTGCTTAGCCTGCGCGGCCTTTTTCTCATCGACCAGACCTTGCTCAGCAAGCAAATCAATGACGAGGTTACGCCGCTCAAGCGCACGCTCAGGCTGGCGGCGCGGATTATAATAAGAAGGACCTTTCACCATCCCAACTAACAATGCCACTTGATGCAGCTGCAGCTCAGACAAGGGCTGGCTGAAAAAGTACTGACTGGCCAAACCAAAACCATGTACCGCACGCTGGCCATCCTGACCAAGAAATACTTCATTGAGGTAGGATTCTAAAATATCTTGCTTGCTGTAATGCAGTTCAAGCAGCACCGACATCAATGCTTCTGTCACTTTTCGGGTCAATGTGCGCTCATTAGTGAGGAAGAAGTTCTTCACCAGTTGCTGAGTCAACGTACTGCCGCCTTGGCGCAAAGATCCAGATGAGGTATTCACCCACACAGCACGCGCAATCGACTTAGGGGAAACGCCATGGTGGCTATAAAAATCTCGATCTTCTACCGCAATCAAGGCTTGCGGCAATAAGTCAGGCGCTTGCTCAAGGCGAATTAAAATACGATCTTCTTGATGCGCTGGGTATAAGCCACCCACCAACAATGGCTCTAAACGTGCCACCGCCAATGCACGACCGTTATTTTGCGCCAAGCTGGCCACACTGTTTCCAGAAAAACGCACACGCAGTGCTTGCGCCGGCTCAGCACCCTCATAAAACTGAAAACCACGGGTGTACAAATCCACAGTATTGCCGTTAACCGACACAGCTCCGGCACTGCTCGCCGAAGATTCATTACGATAGCCCAAGGCACTCAACTCAGTCAGAAAGTCTTGTTTGTTGAGTTTTTGACCGGCAAACAGCTCTAAAGGCCGCGCATAGACTTTAGCAGGCACGGTCCAACGCTTACCGGAAAACTTCTCTTGCACTACTGCGTCCAGATACACCAGCACGCCAGCAAGCAGCACCACTGCAACAATAGAAAGCTTAACGAACAAGCCGAGCCAGCGCCTTGAAGTCTTAGCTTTAGGCTTTTTAGAAGAGCGTAATTTTGATTTTTGAGTCATGCTGTTAATTATACCCAGTTTGTTTCAGTTCAAAATGCATGTTGTTATAGTTTGCACAGTCGCCCACAGTTGCCATAATGCTGGCATTACTTTATTACTCTCAAGGATCACCTGTGACTCAAGCCCTGATTGCCGCCCTACAAAACCCTGCGATCTTTCCGCATCCAGTCGAAGATTTCCAGGTCATCGAAACCCATATTTCTTGGGTCATCCTAACCGGCCCTTATGCCTATAAAATCAAAAAAGCAGTTAACTTTGGTTTTTTAGATTTTACTGATATCGCTGCTCGCCAACACTTTTGCTCTGAAGAGGTGCGTTTAAACCAGCGTTTAACTGAGGGGCTGTACCTCGAAGTTGTGGCCATTACCGGCTCAGTCGAAGCACCGCAACTCAATGGTGCAGGCCCAGCCATTGAGTACGCAGTCAAAATGCGCCAGTTCCCGCAAACTCAGCTCTTGGGTGATATGCAAAAACGTGGCGAACTCTGTGAAACTCATATTGATGCACTGGCCAAGCAAATTGCACGCTTTCACCATGAAGCGCCTCGCGTCCCAGCAGAACATGCGCTGGGCGATCCGCACGCAATTATGGCACCCATTCGGCAAAACTTTGAGCAAATCCGTCCATTGCTCAGTGAACCTGCTGATTTACACCAACTGGACGCACTTGAGGCGTGGGCCGAAGACAGCTTCACACGCTTACTCCCCCTATTAGAGCTACGTCGTCACAATGGTTCAATTCGCGAGTGTCACGGCGATATTCATCTGGGCAACGCAACCCTGCTCGACGATGAAGTGGTGCTCTTTGACTGCATTGAATTTAACGAGCCCTTCCGCTTGATTGATGTAGCCTCGGATGCCGCATTTTTAGCCATGGACCTGGAAGACCGCGGTTTAAAACCACTCGCGCGTCGCTTTGTGAACGCTTGGCTGGAATTGACTGGCGACTATCAAGCCATGCCATTGATTAACTTCTACAAAGCCTACCGTGCCATGGTGCGCGGCAAAGTAAATCTATTCCGCTTAGGCCAAGAAGAAGACCCTGTGCAGCGCGCAGTGATTGTTCGTCAGTACCGCAGCTACGCCAACTTAGCCGAAAGCTACAGCGCCATTCCTTCCCGTTTACTGGCAATTACCCATGGTATTTCTGCGGTCGGCAAAAGTTCTGTGGCAATGCGCTTAGTGGAAGCTTTAGGTGCATTACGCTTTCGTTCTGACTTCGAGCGCAAGCGCTTATTTGGCGAACAGGACAGCGAACAACAAAACACCCTAGGCGGCGGTATTTATAACCCGAACGCCAGCGCCGCAACTTACCAGCGCTTACATGCTTTAGCTGCAGATGCCTTACAAGCTGGCTTCCCAGTCGTAATTGACGCAACTTATTTAAAAAGTGAGCAGCGCCATGCGGCATGGCAGATTGCCGAAAGTACCGGTACACCCTTCTTAATTCTTGACTGCCAAGCGCCGGATGAGGTGGTAGCAACCTGGCTCAAACAACGTCAGGCAGAAGGCTTAGACCCATCGGACGCCACTGCCGAAGTAATTTTGGCCCAGCGCAAAAACTTAGAGCCATTAAGCCCTGAAGAAATTGCACAAAGTTACCGCGTAGACACCCATGACGCAGCAACCTTGGACACTCTGATCAGCCAGATTCGCAAACGCTTACCGGGCTTATAAGCTTTATAGTCGGCTGGCTGCGTCTTGCATGGCGCAGTCAGCCCTGATTCAAAGCGCCAACCAATCTGCTCTAACTTGATCTTTATTGAGCGCCAGCCACTGCAGGGCAATAATGCTCGCCGCATTATCAATACGCCCATCCTGCACCGCTTTTAACGCATCGGCCAACGGCCAGACATGCACGCGAATATCTTCGCCTTCCTCAGCTACTCCAAATACTCCAGCAACTCCGTCTGTCGAGCAGCGGCCAATATACAAGTACACCCGTTCATCTGAAGCACCAGGTGATGGGTAATAGGCCATCACGGGTAATAATTCTTGCAACTCTAAGCCCGCTTCTTCACGGGCTTCACGGCGCGCCACCTGTGCTGGCTGTTCGTCGGTATCAATTAACCCTGCAACTGTTTCCAGCAGCCACGGCTCCGGGCTTTTATCTAAAGCACCGATGCGAAACTGCTCAACCAGCACCACTGAATCGGTATGCGGATCATAGGCCAACACGCACACCGCATCCGGTCGAACAAACAGCTCTCGAACAATAGTCGGCCCCATATTGCCAGCGAATAAGCGGTGTTTTAAATGCACGCGATCTAACTGATAAAAACCTTTAAAACACTGCTCTCGCTGCTCGACAACGACATCGTCTGCACGCGTCAAAACACGTTCAGTCATGCTCTTCTCCAATAAAAAAGGCGGTCATTAAAGCCGCCTTTTATACCACTGAAAGGATTAAATTTGCTTATAGATTATCGAGCCTTCCTCGCGAAAACGCGCAGACTGCTCTTTAAAGCCAGCCTCAATGGCGCGCTGCTCATCGGTTAAATCGTTATCTTTGGCATATTGACGTACTTCTTGACTGATTTTCATCGAACAGAACTTTGGCCCACACATTGAACAAAAGTGCGCCACTTTGGCCGATTCTTTCGGCAAAGTTTCATCATGAAATGAACGTGCGGTATCAGGATCCAAGCCTAAGTTAAACTGATCTTCCCAACGGAATTCAAAGCGCGCTTTACTCAAAGCATCATCACGCAGTTGCGCACCCGGATGGCCTTTGGCCAAGTCCGCCGCATGGGCAGCGATTTTGTAGGTGATTATTCCGGTTTTCACATCATCCTTATTCGGTAAACCCAAGTGCTCCTTAGGCGTTACGTAACAGAGCATGGCGCAACCGTACCAAGCGATCATCGCGGCTCCAATGCCTGAGGTGATGTGATCGTAACCTGGGGCAATATCAGTGGTTAATGGACCCAGCGTATAAAACGGTGCTTCATCGCAGCACTCCAGTTGCTTGTCCATATTTTCTTTAATCATATGCATCGGCACGTGACCTGGACCTTCAATAAAGCACTGCACGTCATGCCGCCAGGCAATCTTGGTCAATTCGCCTAAGGTTTCTAGCTCGGCAAACTGAGCGGCATCGTTGGCATCGGCAATCGAGCCTGGACGCAGACCATCACCTAACGAGAAACTGACATCGTAGGCCTTCATGATTTCGCAGATGTCTTCAAAGTGCGTATAGAGAAAGTTTTCTTTATGGTGCGCTAAACACCACTTGGCCATAATCGAGCCGCCACGGGAGACAATCCCCGTCACGCGCTTAGCGGTTAACGGCACATAGCGCAGCAACACGCCGGCGTGAATCGTAAAGTAATCAATGCCTTGCTCAGCTTGTTCAATCAAGGTATCGCGGAACAGCTCCCAAGTCAGATCTTCGGCAACGCCATTCACTTTTTCTAATGCTTGGTAAATGGGCACGGTACCTACGGGCACTGGCGAGTTACGTACAATCCACTCGCGGGTTTCATGGATATTTTTACCCGTGGATAAATCCATAATGGTGTCGGAGCCCCAACGAATACCCCAGGTTAGCTTGGCCACTTCTTCTTCAATGGATGAACCCAGTGCACTGTTACCAATATTGCCGTTAATCTTGACTAAGAAGTTACGGCCGAGAATCATCGGCTCAAGTTCGGTGTGGTTGATATTGGCGGGGATAATCGCGCGACCGCGGGCAATTTCTGCGCGCACAAACTCTGGAGTGATTTCCTTAGGAATACTCGCGCCAAAGCTTTGCCCAGGATGCTGACCGTCAAGCAAACCGGCTTCGCGCGCTTTTTCTAACTTAAGATTTTCGCGAATCGCCACATACTCCATCTCCGCAGTAATGATGCCTTGGCGTGCATAGTGCATTTGGGTGACGTTTTTACCGGCTTTAGCCCGGCGCGGATTACGCATCGAAGCAAAACGCATGCTCTGCAACTCAGGATCATCTAAGCGCTCTTGAGCAAAACTTGAACTTAAACCGCTCAACACTTCAGTATCGCCACGCTCTTCAATCCAACTGCTGCGCACATCAGCCAAGCCTTTACGCACATCAATTTTTACACTCGGGTCGGTGTATGGCCCAGAGGTGTCGTAGACAAATACCGGCGCATTTTCTTCGATACCGTTATCGGTTTCTGTTGGGGTTAAGCTGATTTCACGCATGGGCACAAGAATGTCAGGGCGCGAGCCTTGCACGTAAATTTTGCGCGAATTTGGGAAAGGCTGAATCGACTGCTGATCGACTTGCGCGGTATCACTGAGGTAGTGCGACAGGGATTTATTCATTTTATTGGTTCTCCTAGAAACACGAAAAAAAGTGTCGGGGAACCAATGGACAAAGGCAGGCCTGCCGTGCGGCAAACTTATCTTGTTCCCTACGCGAGGATTAACTCGATCAGGTTCAACGGGATCCGGATTAACCGATCTCAGCTCAGTACAGAGCACCCCGACAAGAAGCAGCCCGCAGTTTACCCAGCCCTTTGCACAGATCGCAAGCGCATACGACCAAATGCTAAGCTGTACCCTGCCTTAAACAATGTTAGAGCGTGCTTGACCGTTTTGCTGATCGGCCGTAGCCTTAAGCAGATTTTTCTTTGCAAAATTTAGGATATTGATGATGCGCGTACTGTCGCTTACTTTTGCTATAGCTACAGTTTTGGGCTCGGTGGCTTATGCAGCACCTGTCACTCAAAACAAAGTGAATCTGCTGGATGTCTATCAGCTTGCGGTTGATAACAACGCAGATTTAGCCGCAGCCCACGCTGACTATAAAGCGCAAAGTGAGCGCGTACCGCAGGCACGTGCAGGCTTACTGCCACAAATTGGCGCTGGCGCCAGCAATTCTGCTAATCGCAGCAAAGTAGACACCACGCAGGGTTCCACAACGACTTCACGCAGTGGTTTGGTCTATCAAGCCAGTCTCAGTCAGCCATTGTTTCGTTTAGATCGCTGGTATCAGTTGCAAGCTGCACAATCGAGTAATGAGCAAGCAGCTTTGGAGCTCTCCGCGATTGAACAAAATCTAATTCTACAAAGCTCTGAAGTGTATTTTTCAGTGCTGCGTGCGCAAGATAATCTTGCCGCGAGTCGGGCGGAAGAGTCGGCGTTTAAACGTCAGTTCGATCTTGCCAGCGAACGCTTTGATGTCGGTTTATCGGATAAAACTGATGTTTTACAAGCCCAAGCAGCCTATGACGCTGCGCGCGCTAACCGTTTAATTGCTCAACGCATGGTCAGCGATGCCTTTCAAGCAGTGAGTACCCTGACCAATGTTGATTTAAGCGCACTGGAAGGGGTCAAACACAGCCTGCCCATTCTTGCGCCAACGCCAAACGATGCTACGGCTTGGGTCAATACTGCCAGCGAACAAAATCTTGGTTTACAAGCCATCAACTTTGCTGTGCAAGCGGCACAAGAAAGCGTTAAACAACGTAAATCTGGCCATGCGCCAACCGTCGATGCTATCGCCCAGTACCAAAAAGGTGACAACGACAGCATGGGCTTTGTAAACAGTGGCTTTCCAGGCATGCCAAGATATAACGGCAATGCTGAGCAAAGCAGCATTGGTCTACAGCTCAATATCCCGCTGTACACCGGCGGCATGACCAGCTCACAAGTACGTGAGGGCGTATACCGTCTCGACCAGTCCGAGCAAATGCGTGAAAGCCTGCGCCGCAAAACCGTGCAAGATGCACGCAATTATTACCGTGCAGTCAATACTGACGTTGAGCAAGTGCAGGCACTGAAACAGGCAATTATTTCCAGCCAAAGCGCAGTCGAAGCCACGCAAATTGGCTACGATGTCGGCACCCGCAACATTGTTGATGTACTGGATGCCCAGCGCTATCTGTATGCGGCAGTGCGCAACTACAACAATGCGCGTTATGACTACATTTTAAACAATCTGCGTTTGCAGCAGACGGCTGGCACGCTCAGCCCTGATAACTTGCAAGCGTTATCTATGTATCTAAAACCTGACTACGACCCCGACAGCGACTTTCTGCCACCCGATTTAGATAAAGAAATCGAAGCCAACCTACGCCGTCGCTAAGCCCCACAGGGCTGATTGTTAACTGAAGCAATCAGCCCTGTCGACTCGCCTGTATTACAGGCTTAAACGCATGGACAGATCCACCGCTTTAATATCTTTGGTCAGCGTACCCAGCGAAATATAATCAACTCCGGTTTCTGCAATCGCACGAATCGTGTCCTCATTGACCCCACCCGAGGCTTCCAGCTTGGCTTGTGAGGCATTAATTTCGACAGCGCTGCGCATATCTTCAAGACTGAGCTCGTCCAACATAATAATGTCAGCACCGGCAGCCAGCGCTTCACGCAACTCAGCAAGATTTTCTACTTCAACTTCAACAGGCTTACCCGGCGCAATGCGATGCGCTGCTTGCACAGTGGCAGCTACACCACCACAGGCGGTAATGTGATTTTCTTTGATTAAGAATGCATCGTACAAACCCATACGGTGATTATGACAACCGCCACAGGTCACTGCGTATTTTTGTGCTACGCGCAAGCCTGGCAAGGTTTTGCGCGTATCTAACAGCTTCACAGCAGTACCAGCGACCAAATCAGCAAAGTACTGACAACGTGTCGCTACAGCCGACAAGGTCTGTAAAAAATTTAATGCCGCGCGCTCTCCAGTTAGCAGTGCTCGCGCCTTACCCTGCAGTTCAAACAACACATCATTGGCTTGTACACGCTGACCATCAGCAACCAACCAGCGCACCTGCACGCTGCTGTCCACTTGGCGAAACACCTCATTGACCCAAGCAACGCCGCTGATCACTGCAGCCTCGCGGGTGATCACTCGTGCGCTAGCCGTTTGCTCTGCAGGAATCAATTGCGCAGTAATATCACCCGACCCAACATCTTCTGCCAAAGCTGCTCGCACACTGGCTTGAATGTCTGCGCTTAATTGCTCAAGTAAAATATTGCTCATGCTCTGCTCCTCAGTGAATTGCGCTTAGTATAATGACTGGCCAATGCATTAGCAGCATGCAGCACTAATCTCTGCTCATAACAGTTAAAGCTCAGCCATCTGTGACTCACATCAAGCACAGAATAGATAGCGCTTGGATCTCACCAATAAGCGCTTATAATCAGCTTTGTCAGTTGTAAACATCTAACTCTCAGCGCTTCGAGTGCCGTTTTTTGGATGAGAGTTACTCTTGTGGGAGACAGCACGCAGTGAAGAATGATGCCAACATTGTACCTTTTGCCAATCAAAGCAAGCATCCTTCTGCAGCCTTAGAAAAGCTACCAGCAGTACTCGCCAGTGTGCACGACAAAGCCAGCACCTTGCTCAAAAGCTATATCCAAGAACTGTTTGCCAGCGCGGACGATGCTTTGTTCGAAATGGCAGATCGTGCCACCAGCAATAGTGAGCAAAACACTCTATTTGAAGCCATGCGCGACTTGCGCCAGAAGCATCAAAATATTGAACGTAGCTTTTTACAGCATCTCGTCGACTCTTTCGCGGCGCTTAATCAACATCACATAAGCCAACCTCCCAGCTTAGAAACACCTTCATTTGAATCGCTATCATTAGTGCAAAATGATGTTCTAGAAGAGTCTGTGGCGATTGATAGCATGGTTGCCAAAGTAAAGCGTCGCGATGAACTGGCATTGCAGCAACTGACCGCACGCTTTAATCACATAGTAAGCCGCAAACTCAGCGAAGAAGGTAACCCGCTAAATGCAAATCTGCTGTCAGCTAACTTTATAAAAAGCTGCAATAGCATCAATTTACCGATCAATATCAAGCTGATTATCCTCAAGCTGTTTGAAAAACACGTGATCAATCAACTCGATAGCCTCTACCAAACTATCAATACGCTTTTAATTGACGCCGATATTTTACCGTCCTTAAAACTGGCTCATCCAGTACGAAAAAAGCACCCCGTCTCGACCAGTTACTTTGCCAGTCCAATCAGCAACTACGATCCGACGAGCACTCTAGCCAGCTCTGATCAGTTACATATTGCCTTTAGCGAATTACAGGCACTGTTGCCACAATTGCGTGCACATGTATTTCCAGAACGGCAGGTCCCCGCCGATGCTGTGCCTATTTCCAGCAATGATTTAATGCGCTTGCTTTCACATATGCAGCAACAGGTACCGTCGCAACCACAACACGAGCAGGACCTGCGTGCACAGCTTGATCAGTTACTGAACCGCGCGAGCAACACCAGCAAAAGCACACGTGTTGTTGCTCAAGTCGATGATGACGTGATCAACCTCGTTGCCATGCTGTTTGAATTTATTTTAGACGATCGTAATCTGCATGACTCACTCAAGGCTTTGATTGCACGCTTACAGATACCCCTGCTTAAAGTCGCAGTGCTGGATAAAACATTATTTAATCAGGGCAACCATCCTGCGCGCAGGCTTCTCAATGAGATTGCCTCAGCAGCTCTAGGTTGGAACCAGCAGGACAGTGAGCAGCGCGACAACCTTTATCTAAAGATTGAAAAAACAGTGCAGCGCACGCTGACTGAATTCACTGATGATCCTGATATTTTCAATGAATTGCTGGCCGATTTTATTGCCTTTACCGGTAACGAACGGCGGCGTAGCGCGTTACTGGAGCAGCGCACCCGCGATGCTGAAGAAGGCCGCGCACGCGCTGAAACAGCACGCCTCCAGGTTGAGCACGAACTCAATGCACGCTTGTTAGGCAAAACTCTACCGCAAGTGGTTGTGCAGCTACTGCAGGACGCATGGAGTAAGGTGTTATTGCTAAGCTATCTAAAAAATGGCGACAATTCCAGCGAGTGGCATCACAACTTAGCCACCATGGATGATTTAATCTGGAGCATTGAGGCACATGATGATGCACAGGCGCGCTTAAAACTCTTACAGTTGGTGCCCTCATTGTTACGCCAATTGCGCACAGGGTTTTCCGATGCCGCCATTGACCCATTTGTTGCCAACCATTTTTTTAACCGCTTAGAAGCCCTGCACGTGCAAGCCTTCCAACGCTATCAGCACAAGCCTATAAACACTGCAGTTGCTAGCGAAGCGACGCCTGTCAGCATGGCCCAAGATCCAATCGATAGTAGCCACAAGCAGCTGACAGCACAATCACAGCAAACCGATCTACCGCAGCCAGAGCCGGCAGTCATGGTTGAGGTTCAAGAAGAAATCCTTTTACAGCCAACAGACACTCCGGACAGCTCAAGCAACGATGTCATGCTAAACGATGATGATCCGGCGTTATTGCAAGTGGACAGTTTAAATCCCGGCTGCTGGATTGAGCTAAGGCAGGATGAGCAGCGCACATTACGCTGTAAGCTGGCAGCTATTATAAAACCCACTGGACGCTATATTTTCGTCAATCGCAGTGGCGTAAAAGTGCTCGAAAAAAGCCGTATGGCGCTGGCTCTTGATTTTAAAAACAACATGATTACTTTGCTCGACAATAACTTGTTATTTGATCGCGCGCTCGAATCCGTGATTGGTAATTTGCGACGCCTTAAAAGTAACTGAATCTGGTTCGAGCCACTTATTCATCCCAGTGTGTTGACAGCGTCAACTGCACATCAATGCACCATAATGCAGCACTGGTCCGCGCACGCCATTGCCCTAGCACTGGCTGCAAACCAATAAAGACAACACGCATCATTGCCTCCTGCGGCTCAACTCGCCAGCGCACAGGCTGGCCTTCTGCTAGAGCAAACTCACCGTGTGCTGCCTGTCCTGTGCTATTGAATAGCAGCAACTGATAAATGCCTTCCTCAGCCTGTGCCTGCACCTGCACCGGCGCCGATAAACAAATGCCCAAGCCATCCGCATAGTTCTGCAGTTGCACCACGGTGCTGCTGTACTGAGACGTCTTAGGCTCTTCAAACACACGCCCTAACATCATGCCAACTAAAAAACCAAATAAAACCATACTGGCAAAAACTTTGAATATCCATTGCCGTCTGGGTGGCGATTCCCATGTAGAATTAGCATCTATTTTATTCTCAGGATCAGGCATGTTTCACGTCATTCTCTTTGAGCCAGAAATTCCACCCAACACGGGTAACATTATTCGCCTGTGCGCTAATGTCGGCTGCAGCTTACATTTAATTGAACCGCTTGGCTTTGACTTTAATGACAAACGCCTGCGCCGCGCAGGACTCGATTATCAAGAGTTTGCCCACGTGCAACGCCATGCCAATTTAGCAGACTGCTTAGACGCTTTGCAGCAACCACGCCTATTTGCCTTTAGCACTAAAGGCTCGCACAGCTACGCCGATGTCGCCTATCAAGATGGCGATGCTTTTATTTTTGGTCCAGAAACACGCGGCCTACCAGAAGACATACGTAGGAGCATTCCAGCCCAGCAACTGGTGCGCTTACCCATGCGCGAAGGTTCGCGCAGCTTGAACTTGTCCAACACTGTCGCTATTGCCGTGTATGAAGCGTGGCGACAATCAGGTTTTATCACCCAGGCATAAAAAACCCCGCCAAGCAGAAAAGCTGGGCGGGGCTGTGTATCTAACGCAAACTTACAGCAGTAAGCTGCGTATTTCTGCTAACAGCTCACCCAAACGTCGAGTAAAATGTGCTGCTGCCGCACCATTGATGACACGGTGGTCATAAGACAATGACAACGGCAACATTAGGCGTGGATCAAAGTCAGCACCATTCCAGACTGGCTGCATGGTTGCGCGCGAAACACCCAAGATAGCTACTTCAGGCGCATTCACGATCGGGGTAAAACCGGTACCGCCAATATGTCCTAAGCTGGAAATGGTAAAGCAGGCGCCTTGCATCTGCTCAGCACTGAGCTTTTTATTGCGTGCTTTATCAGCCAACTCAGCTGCTTCACCCGCCAACTGTAGCAAACTCTTCTGGTTGACATCACGAATCACCGGTACCAGCAAGCCTTCAGGCGTATCTACAGCAAAACCTAAGTGCACATACTTCTTACGAATCAGTGCCTTACCGCTGGGCGCTAAAGAGCTATTGAAGTCTGGCATTTCTTGCAACAAATGCGCGCAGGCTTTGAGCAAGAACGGCAGTATGGTCAGCTTGACTCCAGCTTTTTCTGCAACCTTTTTTTGCCCCACACGGAAGTTCTCTAACTCAGTGATATCAGCAGACTCGAACTGGGTAACATGTGGCACATTCAACCAACTGCGGTGCAAATTCATTGCACCCAACTGTTGCAAACGCGTCATCGCTACTTCTTCGATCTCGCCAAAGCGAGAAAAATCCACTTCAGGAATCGGTGGAATCCCGCTGCCTTGCTCAGAGGTGGCGCTGCCTTGCTTACTCAGCGCCTGTTGTACATAGGCATGCACATCTTCTTTGAGTAAGCGCTGATGCGGACCGCTGCCAGTGACTAGGCCCAGATCAACACCAAACTCACGCGCCAACTTGCGCACAGCAGGGCCTGCATGTACCACACTGGTTTTGCGCTTATCTGGAGCCGGTGCGCTCTGCGGCGCCACAGATACGGCTGTGCTTGGCTGTGTTGCCGGTGCTGCCGCTTCAGCTGCAGGCTGTTCAGATACAGTTTCTGCAACAGGCTGGCTCACAGCGGCTTGCGCCACTTTAACCTTGAAGATTAGGTCGCCAGTGCCTACGTCAGTATCTAAGCTCACCAACACTTCAACCACTTCACCGCTCACCGGTGAAGGTATCTCCATACTGGCTTTGTCCGACTCAAGGGTTAGCAGCGACTGATCTTCAGTGATGTGATCACCCACCGCCACCATCAACTCAATCACCCGCGCTTTCCCAGACGAGCCAATATCAGGCACATGGATGTCTTTAACCACACTTTGTGCCGCAGCAGTAGGTGCGGTCTTAGCCGGCGCTGTTGCTTGTGCAGGTTTGTCAGGCACAGGTTCAGACTTTTCTGCAGGCGCAGCAGCAGGTTCAGCAGCAGGTGCTTCGTCCACTTCAAGCTCGAGCAAGTCGTCGCCTTCTTTAAGTCGGTCACCCAACTTAACCGCTAAGCTTTTGATCACTCCAGCTTTGGGTGCAGGTATTTCCATGCTGGCTTTATCTGACTCCAGCGTCAGCAAGCTTTGTTCTGCCTCAATGCGGTCTCCCACTTTGACAAACAGCTCAATCACCTCACCTTCACCTGTACCGATGTCGGGTACGCGAATTAATTCACTCATTAGCGCTCTCCTCAGCAGTCCAGTGGGTTAGGTTTGTCAGCATCAATGCCAAATTTTTGCATAGCATCAAGCATGACCTGTACATCCATTTGGCCTTGGGCAACCAAGCCTTCTAAAGCAGCCAAGACCACCCAGTAGCGATCCACCTCAAAGAAGTGACGCAGCTTTTTACGTGAATCACTGCGGCCAAAACCATCGGTGCCGAGCACTTTATATTGCTCTTGCGGTACCCACTGGCGCACTTGATCAGCATAGAGCTTCATATAATCAGTCGAGGCAACCACTGGTCCACGTCGGTCCTGCAAGCAGTTTTCAATGTGTGATAAACGTGCAGTTTCACGCGGATGTAAACGGTTCCAACGCTCCACATCTAAACAATCTCGGCGCAGCTCATTAAAGCTGGTCACACTCCACACATCAGCGCCAACCCCAAACTCATCACGCAGAATTTTTGCCGCTTCACGCACTTCCAGTAAAATCGTACCGCTGCCTAACAACTGCACATGCAAGTCAGTGCTGCGTTTGTCTTCTTCGAGCAAATACATACCACGAACAATGTCTTGCTCAATACCTTCGCGTTCTGGCATTGCTGGCTGCTCATACGCCTCATTCATCATGGTGATGTAGTAGTAGCGATCTTTTTGTAGCTCCAGCATTTGATAAATGCCTTCACGAATAATCACCGCCATCTCATAACCATAGGTTGGATCATAGGTATGGCAGTTCGGAATAGTGCCAGCAAGAATATGGCTATGACCATCTTGGTGCTGCAAACCTTCACCGTTGAGCGTGGTGCGCCCTGCAGTACCGCCCATTAAGAAACCACGGGCATGAATATCACCGGCAGCCCAAGCTAAGTCACCAATGCGCTGGAAACCAAACATCGAGTAGAACGCATAAAACGGCAGCATCGGCTGGTTGTGGTTACTGTAAGCGGTTGCTGCTGCAATCCACGCCGACATCGCACCCGCCTCGGTAATGCCTTCTTCGAGGATCTGACCTTTCACATCCTCTTTGTAGTACATCACTTGACCTTGGTCGACCGGCTGGTACAACTGACCAACCGCTGAGTAAATACCCAGCTGACGGAACATGCCTTCCATACCAAAGGTACGCGCCTCATCCGGCACTATAGGTACGATGCGGCTGCCCAGATCTTTATCTTTGAGCAATTGCGCAAGAATACGCACAAATACCATGGTGGTAGAGACTTCACGCTCGCCACTGCCATCCAGAATATTTTTCAAGGTTTCCAACGATGGTGTTGGAATGCTCATACTCTTCATACGCCGCTGCGGGACAAAACCACCGAGCTTTTCGCGACATTCTTTTAGGTAGCGAATCTCTGGGCTGTTTTCTGCCGGACGATAGAAGGGCAAGCTTTCGATATTTTCATCGCTGACCGGAATATCGAAGCGATCTCTAAAGCCCTTCAGGCTTTCTAAATCAACTTTTTTAACGTTATGGGCGATATTTTGCGCTTCACCGGTTCCGGTGCCATAGCCTTTAATGGTTTTGGCTAAGATCACGGTTGGCTGACCGGTATGGTTGACCGCCGCATGGTAAGCCGCATACACCTTAAAGGGGTCATGGCCGCCACGGTTAAGGTTCCAGATTTCCGCATCGGACAAATCCTCAACCATTTCGGCTAAGCGTGGATCAGCACCAAAGAAGTCTTTACGCACAAACGCACCGTCTTGGGCTTTATAGTTTTGGTAATCACCATCCAGCGCTTCATCCATACGACGCTGCATCACGCCTTCAGTGTCTTTGGCAAACAGTGGATCCCATAAGCGTCCCCAGAGCACTTTAATCACGTTCCATTCAGCACCGCGGAAGTTACCTTCCAACTCCTGAATAATCTTACCGTTGCCGCGCACTGGGCCATCTAAGCGCTGCAGGTTACAGTTAATCACAAAAATCAGGTTATCGAGTTTCTCACGACCGGCGAGAGAAATCGCACCTAAGGATTCGGGCTCATCGGTTTCACCGTCACCTAAGAAACACCAGACTTTCTGCTTACCGGGCTGAATAAAACCGCGGTGCTCAAGGTACTTCATAAAGCGCGCTTGATAAATGGCTTGGATCGGACCCAGCCCCATCGAGACTGTGGGGAACTGCCAGTAATCCGGCATTAGCCATGGGTGCGGGTAGGATGACAAACCTTCGCCATCGGTTTCACGGCGGAAATTATCCAATTGTTCTTCAGTGATACGTCCTTCTAAAAACGAACGCGCGTACACACCGGGCGAAGCGTGCCCTTGGAAGTAGATTAAGTCGCCACCATGCTCTTCAGTTGGCGCCTTAAAGAAGTAGTTAAAACCAATATCGTACAGCGTGGCGCTCGAGGCAAAGGTGGCGATGTGCCCACCCAAGTCTGGGTCAGCTTGGTTAGCGCGCATCACCATGGCCAGCGCATTCCAGCGGATTAAGGAGCGCAGACGTCGCTCCATAAATAAATCGCCAGGCATCAAGGCTTCATGGGTGACGGGGATGGTATTGCGATACGGCGTCGTAATCGCATGCGGTAAGCGTGTACCGCTACGGCTGGCCAACTCGCCCAAGCGCGATAAAATATAATGAACGCGTTCTTCGCCTTCATGGGCCTGGACGGATTCCAGCGCATCCAGCCACTCTTGTGTTTCTACCGAATCAATATCTTGCATGTTTCGCTCCCGAACTGATGGGTCTATTGATGATGGACCTAAGCGTGCTTCATGTCTTGTGGACAATCAGCCCATAACACAGCAAAGCCATATGTATTTATTATGTAGTTTTACTACAAAGTGACGCATTAGTCAGCCTCTATTCACTACATCTTTAGCCCAAGTGCTTTTCTTCAACACACCCTATCCGGCAAATTAAGGTATCTTTATCGACACTCTTAGCGTGATATTGTTCAGGACTGCGCATGACCCCTCTTCTCTTGACAACAATGCCTTCTAGCTTGTTACTCTTGCAACAAAAAGCCCAACGTGGCTGGGCGCATGCCCTAGAAGAACAACAGATCCACGATCCGCAATGGTCTGACAGCTGCTACCAAGCTTTTATTCGCGTATGCACCCTCAGCGACTTTGTCCTCAGTCAGGCGGTGCGTGACCCACAGATGCTGATTGATCTAGTGGCCTCTGGACAGCTTGGTCGCACCTTAATTCCTGGTGAAATTCGTCATCAACTCAGCGAACGTTTACAAGACTGTGCTGATGAAGAGAGCTTGTTACTGCACTTGCGCCAATACCGTAATCGCCAACAAGTGCGCATTATCTGGCGCGATTTAACCCGCCAAGCCGAGCTTAGCGAAACCTGCCGCGATCTATCCGCAATGGCCGATGCCTGCACAGATCTAGCCTACCACTGGCTGTACCAACAGCATTGCCAATTGTTTGGCACGCCGATTGGGCGTTACAGCAAGCAGCCCCAGCAACTGGTGATTCTGGGCATGGGCAAGCTCGGTGCCTATGAGCTGAACCTGTCTTCGGATGTGGATTTAATTTTCACCTACCCTGAAGGTGGCGAAACTGAAGGCGCACAACGCAGTCTGGACAACCAAGAGTTTTTCACCCGCCTCGGGCAAAAACTGATTAAGGCGCTGGATACCATTACCGTGGACGGCTTTGCCTTTCGTGTTGATATGCGCCTACGCCCTTACGGCTCCAGCGGGCCACTAGTGTTTAGCTTTACCGCCATTGAACAGTACTACCAAAACCAGGGCCGCGACTGGGAACGCTACGCCATGATTAAAGCGCGCGTGGTCGCCGGCGATCAGAATGCAGGCGCAAGCTTGCTCAGAATTTTGCGTCCCTTTGTTTATCGTCGCTATTTAGACTTTTCCGCGATTGAAGCGCTGCGCTCGATGAAACAACTGATTCAACAAGAAGTGCGGCGCAAAGATATGGATGACAACATCAAGCTTGGCTCCGGCGGTATTCGCGAGGTGGAGTTTATTGCCCAAGCCTTTCAACTGATTCATGGTGGTCGTGATTTAAGCCTACAACAACGGCCTTTGCTGAATATTTTAGACACCCTCGCAGCACAGGGTTATATGCCCTCTGCCGATGTCACCGAACTCAAAGACGCCTACCGTTTTTTGCGTTACACCGAGCACGCGCTGCAAGCCGTTGCCGATATGCAAACGCAAAGCCTACCCGACAGCAATCAAGAAAAAGCGCGCCTTGCTTTTATTATGGGCTTTAATGATTGGCCAACATTTATCGGACAATTGATGTATTGGCGCAAGCGCGTTGAGCATCATTTCCGCAACATCATTGCTGATCCTGACGAGGATGAAGATGACTGCATCGGTGGTGAGTGGCTACCTGTGTGGGAAGACACCATTGCTTTAGAGAGCATTTATCAACAACTGGACGAAGCCGGCTATCAAGACAGTCATGCCGCTTGGCAACGCATCATCATGCTACGCAACAGCAGTCAAGTGCGTGGCATGCAACGACTGGGACGCGAGCGCCTGGATGCTTTTATGCCGCGCTTTCTCTCGCAAGCGACTGAACATGACAATCCTGATTTGGTGCTGGAGCGGGTCATCCCACTGATTGAAGCGGTCGCACGTCGCTCTGCTTATTTAGTATTACTGACTGAAAACCCCGGCGCACTCTTAGGGGTAATTAATTTGTGCGCTGCCAGCCCGTGGATTGCTGAACAGCTGACGCGTTTCCCTGCATTACTCGATGAACTGCTCAATGAAGGGCGCTTATACAGCCCACCGCAAGCGCCTGAGCTCACTGCAGAGTTACGCGAGCACTTGCTGCGCATCCCTGAAGAAGACCTTGAGCAGCACATGAATGCCCTGCGTCACTTTAAGCTGGCACACCGCCTGCGCGTAGCTGCATCAGAAATCGCAGGCACACTGCCACTGATGAAAGTCAGTGACTATCTCACTTGGCTGGCTGAAGCAATTCTTGAGCAAGTCATGCACTTAACCTGGCATGAAATGGTACGCAAGCACGGTGTACCGCAGCGTATGGATGGCAGCCGTAGTGAGTTGGATTTTGTGGTGGTGGCATACGGCAAACTGGGCGGTATTGAGTTGGGGCATGGCTCTGATCTTGATTTGGTGTTTATTTATGACTGCGACCCACAAGCCGAAACCGATGGCCCACGCCCAGTCGATGGCGCACAGTTTTATACGCGTCTAGGCCAGCGAATTATCTCCATGCTGACCACGCGCACCACCTCAGGGGGCTTGTATGATGTGGATATGCGTTTGCGACCCAGCGGTGACTCAGGTCTGCTAGCCAGCTCACTCAGTGCCTTTGAACGTTACCAAGAAGAACAAGCTTGGACGTGGGAGCATCAGGCACTGGTACGGGCGCGAGTCTTGGTTGGCAGCCCCGCACTCTCCAAGCAATTTGAGCAGGTGCGACTGAATGTCTTAGGGCGCCAGCGCAGCTTGCCGATACTGCAAGACGAAGTCAGCGAAATGCGCGCAAAAATGCGGCATAATCACGGCACACAGATCACCCAAGGCGGTTTAGGCCAAAATGCATTCGATAGCGATGTGCAGTTTGATCTAAAGCAAGATGCTGGCGGTATTGTTGACATCGAATTTTTGGTGCAATATGCCGTTCTAGCTTGGTCATGGCAATACCCGCAACTGGCAACCTATACCGACAACATCCGTATTCTTGACGGTCTCGGCGCAGAAAACCTGCTCGATGTGAAGCTCGTTCACATTTTGCAGGAGGCTTACAAGGCCTATCGTGCTGCAGCCCACCGTCTGGCCCTGCAAAAACAGCAAGGTGTGGTTGATGGAAATTTATTTGCAGACGAGCGTCACGCAGTGATGGGCGTCTGGCAAGCGCTGGGCTTGAGTTATCTATAATTATTTTTAAGTATTATTTTCAGGAGCACGTAAAATGTCGATGGCTGATCGTGATGGTGTTATTTGGTATGACGGTGAAATGGTTGAATGGCGTAACGCAACCACCCACGTTCTGACTCACTCATTACACTACGGCATGGGCGTCTTTGAAGGTGTTCGCGCCTACAAAACCCCAAAAGGTACCGCAATTTTCCGCTTACAAGCACACACTGATCGTCTGTTTGAATCAGCTCATATTATGAATATGAAGATTCCGTTCACTAAAGAACAAGTCAACCAAGCAGTGATTGCTTCAGTGCGTGATAACAATCTGGACAGCGCCTATATCCGTCCTTTAGCCTTTTACGGCTCAGAAGGCATGGGCATCCGCGCTGACAACCTTAAAGTACATCTGATTGTTGCAGCTTGGCACTGGGGCGCCTACATGGGCGACGACGCGCTGAAGAACGGTATTAAAGTGCGTACCAGCTCGTTTACTCGCCACCATGTCAACATCACCATGACCCGCGCTAAATCCAGCGGTGCTTATGTCAACTCGATGCTGGCTCTGCAAGAAGCCGTCTCGGGTGGTGCTGACGAAGCACTGCTGCTAGATCCAGAAGGCTATGTGGCTGAAGGTTCAGGCGAAAATATCTTCTTGGTTAAAGATGGCGTGATCTATACACCTGAAGTTACTGCCTGCCTGAACGGTATTACCCGTAATACCATTTTGACCTTAGCCAAAGCACGCGGTATCGAAATCGTTGAAAAACGTATTACCCGCGACGAAGTCTATATCGCTGATGAAGCCTTCTTTACCGGTACAGCTGCAGAAGTAACACCAATCCGCGAAGTAGATGGCCGTCAAATCGGCATTGGCAGCCGCGGCCCAGTCACTGAAATACTGCAAAAAGCCTACTTTGACTTAGTCACTGGCGAAACTGAAGAATACGCAGAGTGGCGTACGCTGGTTAATTAATAACTGAGCGCATAGTGCTGATTAAAAAAGCCCGCTAGACATCACTTTCTGCGGGCTTTTTTGTGTCTCGCTCGTTACTGCAGTTATGGCTTTAAGCTTTTCTTAACATAGATATCATAGCGACTGGACTTGCCTTGCAAGCTGTAGGTTGGCGGCGTACCCGCTATGGTTGGCGCTTTACGCGCACGCTTAACCACCACGCGATGTGAAGCTAACGCCAAAGCAGCTGCCAATAAGTCTGCTGCATCAGCATCAGCACCCACTAAAGGCTTAAACAAACGCATTTCTTTTTTCACCAGCGCACTTTTATCGCGACTGGGAAACATCGGATCAAGGTGAATGACCTGTGGCACATCTGCCGCCCAAGTCGACATCAACTCAATCGCATCACCCACCAGCAAGGGCATACGTTGCACAATAGCGAGCACTTCAGCATCAAGACGCGCACGACGCAAGCCATCCGCGAGTAACGCTGCAACGATGGGATTGCGCTCAATCATCTGCACCTGACAGCCCAAACAAGCCAAAACAAAGGCATCACGGCCCAGCCCTGCAGTTGCATCTAAAACAGTTGGACGAACACCCGATTGAATGCCGACCGCTTTGGCAATCATCTGACCGCTGCCGCCACCAAACTGACGGCGATGGGCTAATGCTCCTTCAATAAAATCAACACGGATCGGCCCTGGTGCAGTACTACTGAGCTCCTGCAGTTGCAAGCCATCCACGCCAACCTGTAAGGCGAACACTGCTTCGCCATCAAGCGGCAAGCCGAGTTCCTGCGCCCACTGTACAGCAGCAGCTTGATCGGCAACTGTGCTGGCATCAACACGAATCAGCGGTGGTTTTACTGCGCGCGAGTCAAACATTAAGCGTACAAATCAAGGCCCAGCACAGTGCTTGCCTCTTCAGCTTGGTGGCTGAATGCCGCAGTGTTGCTGTAACTGGCTAAGGCTTTACTGGCTTGGTACTGCTGAGCTGGATTGTGTAAAGCTTGACGTGCTTCGTATTGCTGAATTTGCATCTGCGCGGAGGGACGCTGCACCGCTTGGTAGGTATCCAAACGGGTATCCGAAGCATTACTGGGTTGCTGCTGACGGCTTTTGCTTTCTGCTTGGCGTAGAGCATCATCCATCTGCACGCTGGCATCTGGACGCGTGGCCCGATTAGGCACATAAGCAGGTGATAAACCGTCAATACGCATTATTTTAAAACTCTATAAAGACTAACGTACTTTAACCAGACTCAGCGCTGAGTTCAATCCAGTTAAGGCTGCTTGGGCGTCGCCACTTGGTCGCGCAAATAAACCGGCTGCGCTGCTTGCGCGCTAATCGCTGCACCACGCTGCCACATGCCCTGTGCGAGGGTCAAAATATCCTCAGCATGGGGCAATAATTGCGCATCACTTGCGTACACCGGCACAGCCATACGCTCAGCATAGGCTTGCCAACCGGTGCCCGCAGCAAACCATTCTCCTTGTGCGGTACGTGGTAGTTGCGCACGCTCTGGCGGCAACACTGCTTCACTGCCTTGCAGACGCACCTCGCCATCAACCAAGCTGTAGCAGCCCCAATACACCTCATCCATGCGCGCATCAATCGCCACTGCAACCTGCTTTGCACCCTGCTCGCGGTACGCTCGCTGGGCGATTGCAGCCAAATTAGACACCGGCAGCACAGGTATCTGCAGAGCAAAAGCCAAGCCTTGCACCACGCCAACCGCAATGCGCAAACCCGTAAAAGCGCCCGGGCCACAGCCAAAAGCAATCGCTGCTACTGCAGTTTTACTAATACCTGCCTCAGCTAAAACTTCGCTGATCATAGGCAAAATACGTTGTGCATGTAATCGAGGGATGACCGCGTAACGGCTGAACACTTGCCCGTTGTGTAATAACGCAACAGAGCAAGCTTCAGTGGCGGTATCGAGCGCCAGCAAAGTAGTCATGATTTATCGTCGAGTCATTTAAAAAAGAAATTGTAGCAGGGAGATGGCTTATGCGGGGGTATTGCGGGTCAAAACGGTCAAGAATACATTCGCTATAACAACCAGCAAGCTCACTGCTACAGCGAATATATTCCCTAACTGTGCTTTTAAGCCAGCGCAGCCATTACCTTAGCGGTAATTTGCTCAACCGAACCCACACCTGCAATTGCGCTGTATTTTGGCGTGCCATTCACCGCAGCTAAGTTTTGGTAAAAAGCCACTAAAGGCTTGGTTTGTGAGTGATAAACAGACAAGCGATGACGCACAGTCTCTTCTTTATCATCTTCACGCTGAATCAAGTCCTCACCGGTCTCATCGTCTTTACCCGCCACTTTTGGCGGATTGTGTTCGATGTGATAGGTGCGACCTGTTGCTGGGTGCATCCGACGTCCAGCAATACGCGAAACGATCTCTTCATCTTCCACAGCGATTTCAATCACGTGATCAATTTCAACACCGGCTTCACGCAGCGCTTCTGCTTGCGGAATGGTACGCGGAAAACCATCAAACAAGAAACCATTGGCACAGTCGTCGGCCAGAATACGTTCTTTAATCAGGTCGATAATGATGTCGTCTGACACCAAACCACCGGTTGCCATCACATTTTTAACTTTTAATCCCAATGGGCTTTCTGCTTTCACCGCGGCACGCAGCATGTCGCCCGTGGAGATTTGTGGGATAGCAAACTTTTTACAGATAAATCCGGCCTGTGTGCCCTTGCCAGCGCCTGGCGCTCCTAACAAAATTACGCGCATTATTATGCTCCTATATCATCATCATTATTATCATAAAAAATATCTGCAGCGCCTTAATTGAGTACGCTACATGATTAAATCCTGTGGCTTTGGTTAGCCCAAAAAGTGTCCAAGATACACATCAGTCTTTAGTCGCACAAGATAAATATCCGCGTCTTCTGCTGCACTGCACACTACAACAGAAGGCGTCATGCTCGATTTAGCCCGCTTAACCTGCGTTGACCGTGCGCTCAGCAGCCCAGTGGCGCAGCTGCGCCAGCTCTTCTGACATCAGCACCGAGAGCGGTACACTGCGCTGCAGCGCCTCAATAATTAAGGGCTGCGTTGCCAGTACTTGCCGCGCTTGCGCCGCATACAAGGCTGAGACTACCGCTTGTTCAATTTCCGCACCTGAGAAACCTTCACTGGCTGCTGCCAGCGCTGGCAAATCAAACTCAGCCACTGTCAGCTCACGCTTATTCAAATGAATTTTGAAGATATCTTCACGCACCGCAGCGGCAGGTAAATCAACAAAGAAAACCTCATCAAAGCGTCCTTTACGTAGCAATTCCGGCGGCAAGCGCTTAATAATATTAGCGGTCGCCACCACAAACACTGGGGCTTTACGCTCAGCCATCCACGTCAGTAATGTGCCGAGCACGCGCTGACTAACACCATTATCCAGGTCGCCAGTGGCCAAGCCCTTTTCAATTTCATCCATCCATAACACACAGGGCGACATACGTTCAGCCATCAATAATGCTTCGCGTAAATTGCGCTCCGTCTCACCAAAGTATTTATTGTAGAGGCTGGCAAAATCCAAACGCAGTAAAGGCAGCCCCCACAGCCCCGCGACTGCTTTTGCCGCCAAACTTTTACCGCTGCCTTGCACGCCCAATAACAGCATACCTTTTGGCAGGTCACTGACTTTGCCAGCAAGAAACGCTGCTTGGCGTTCAGACAACCACTGTTTTAAATGATGCAGACCGCCCACATCAGCAAAGTGCGTGGTATCGCCTTCATAGCCGAGCACACCATCCAAATCGAGCAACTTAAATTTGGCTTTATTAAGCTCGGGTAAATCTTCTTGGGTAATAGCGCCATCATCACAAATTAAACTACGCGCCAACACGCGCGCATCAGCGTGACTTAAGCCACGTAAGTTTTTCACCACTTGCTGCAAGGTTCGATTGTCCGTGCGCACACGCAAGCCTCGGTTGACTTCGCTCCAGCGCAACGCCTCTTCACGCACGATAGCCAGCAGTTCGTCTTCGCTGGGCAAAGACACACTAAAGCGCGCCGCATAGCGCTGCACTTCAGGCGGCAATTTTAACGCATGCGAGACTAAGATAAGGGTGGGCTTGCCAGGCCCTGTGGCCATGGCGATGTCTTTGATTAAACGCACCAGCAGTGCATCATTTTCAAGAAAAGCATGCAGATCAAAAAACACATACAAACCAGCTTGCGGGTCAGCCTTGACTAAACGTAAGGCTTTTTCAGGAATATGACTGTCATCCTGTTTCTCTGTGCCAAATGCCATGCCCTGCAGGCCTTCACTGACCGACCACACACGTAAATTCATACCACGCTGCACGGCCAGTGAGGTCAGGGTTTCTAGCACGCGCAACTCATCCCAAGACTCAATCACAATCAGACGCACACGCGAATCTAACACCAACTGCAAATCTTTAAGATCATTTTTCAAAGGATGCTAACCTATCAATCTATGATGAAAACTGGCGATTGCACCAGCAGCCAGCTAAACTTCAAGAATGTTACAACAAGCAGAGGCTTATGTTATGGATTGTTTGTTTTGCAAAATTGTTGCTGGTGAAATCCCCGCACGTAAATTATATGAAGATGAACATGTTGTGGCCTTTCACGATATTGCCCCACACGCACCTGTGCACTTTCTCGTCATCCCGAAAAAACATATCGGCATGCTGACTGATTTAACTGCTGACGATACATTTTTAGCTGGCCATATTCTTTATACCGCCCAGCGTTTAGCGCAAGAGCAAGGTTGCGCGGAAGGCTTTCGCGTAGTGATGAATACCAATGAGATGGGCGGCCAGACCGTTTACCATATTCATATGCATGTGCTGGGACAGCGGCAGATGAGCTGGCCGCCGGGCTAGGCAGCCAAGCAATGCAACACCGTATCTATTTTGCTGCCCTGCGCCTATTTAACTGGAGCCCATTATGTCCACTCAACGCCACTACTCGCCAATTGACCGCCTGCTATTGCAAGCTGATACGGCTTTACGCACCTTGATTCCCAATAGCAGCCATGCCAGTCGCCCCTCACCGGCAGTGCTTGAACCGCAGAGCAACTTAGATGCAGAGCAAACACAACACATCGCTGGCCTGATGCGTATCAACCACACCGGCGAAGTCTGTGCGCAAGCCTTGTATCAAGGTCAAGCGCTGACGGCGAGTTTGCCCGATGTGCGCGAGAAAATGGAGCAGGCTGCGCAAGAAGAAGTTGACCATCTAGTCTGGTGTGAACAGCGTATTCGTGAGTTAGGCAGCCAGCCCAGCCTGCTCAATCCGCTATTTTATGGCTTGTCTTTTGCCATTGGTGCCGGCGCTGGTGCACTCAGTGATAAAGTCAGCCTAGGTTTTGTTGCTGCCACTGAAGATCAAGTGTGCAAACACCTCGATGATCACTTACAGCAAATACCTGAGTCCGATCGCAAATCGCGCGCTATTTTAGAGCAGATGCGCATCGACGAAGCTGCGCATGCCGACAGCGCCCTAGAAGCTGGTGGCTATCGCTTTCCCGCACCAATTAAATTTGGTATGCGCCTCATGGCAAAAGTTATGACCCATAGCACTTACCGTATTTAAACCCAGGCTCACAGGTCAGACTCATACAAAAAAGGCGCTCAACTGAGCGCCTTTTTACTGTATTCCATGGCGTAACTAGCGCATATTTTTCGGCATATTGCGCCCGTAAAAAATCTCTAGCATTTCATGCCGCAAACGCTCTTCCACATCACGGCGCTGCTCGTAAGATAGGTTGCGCGTGGCATCGCCAAACAAGTAATCATCCAGTTCAAAGTTTTTCAGCAGCATTTTGGTATGAAACAGGTGCTCTTGATAGACGTTAACATCGGTCATTTGATAAGCAGAACGGGTGTCTTCAGACAAATAGTTTTGAATTGAATTAATCTCGTGATCAATAAAATGCTTACGCCCTTCGACATCACGAGTAAAGCCGCGCACCCGATAATCAATGGTAACAATGTCAGAATCAAATTGATGAATCAGGTAATTAAGCGCTTTCAATGGTGAAATCACACCGCAAGTTGACACATCAATGTCTACACGAAACGTTGCCAAGCCATCCACTGGGTGGATTTCCGGATAGGTGTGCACGGTAATGTGGCTTTTATCTAAATGCGCCAAAATTGTTTCCGGCAGCGGCCCCGGAGACTCTTCAATCTGACTGGCAGTGGGCTCAACCGGCTCTTCTGAAATCAGAATGGTCACGCTCGCACCTTGCGGCTCATAGTCTTGACGCGCAATGTTCAAAATATTAGCGCCGATGATATCGACAACATCTGTCAGTATTTGCGTGAGGCGCTCAGCATCATATTGTTCGTTAATATAGCCCACATAGGCTTGCTGATCATCCGTGGTTCGCGCATAACTGATGTCATAGATGTTGAAGCTCAAGGTCTTGGTAAGATTATTGAACCCATGGAGCTTGAGTTTACTGGTCATCGTTAGGCTCTCTTTATTGATGCGGCGCAGCCGCGTTATCTTGCACGCCAGTCAACTGTATTCAGACGTCACAGCAATACAGTTGCGTAGGGCAGGTTTCACCTCTTCGCAATGCGATTCTGGTTGCCTTACACAGCCAATTGCTGTGTAAAAAAGGGGCGCGCCATTATGCAGAGCAAGCCCTTTAGATGCCAGCTTTAACGCTAACAAATTAGCGCATTGTGATCCGCTTTTTATGCGCTTTCCACAATCTCAAAACTGTGACTGATTTCGACCCCAGCACGCCCCAGCATAATCGATGCGGAGCAATACTTTTCTGCCGACAAATCAACTGCACGCTTCACCACCGTTTCTTTAAGTGCTTTACCGGTCACAATAAAATGCAAAGCAATTTTCGTGAACACTTTAGGCTCAACATCTGCTCGTTGTGCATCAATACGCACTTCACAATCTTGCACATCTTGGCGAGATTTTTGCAAGATACTGACCACGTCAAAGGTGCTGCAGCCTCCTAAGCCCATCAGCAACATCTCCATTGGTCGTGCAGCAAGGTTACGTCCGCCGCTCTGCTCAGGCCCATCCATCACCACCGTATGGCCACTGCCTGACTCAGCTAAAAACATGGCCTGCTCTACCCACTTAACCCGCGCCTGCATAATACTGCTCTCTTCAATATGGAAAACGGCAAGTTTAGCACAGTGCTTACCGGCGCTCGCGCAGTAGTGAATGACGCAATATAGCGGCCAAAAATG
This sequence comes from uncultured Thiopseudomonas sp., assembly GCA_964385265.1. GTDB lineage: Bacteria > Pseudomonadota > Gammaproteobacteria > Pseudomonadales > Pseudomonadaceae > Denitrificimonas. The sequence goes on along the minus strand of CAYLOI010000001.1, from coordinate 144,728 downwards.
TGACACAAGTCACACTTACAGAACAACCTTGCGCAATCTAAGCTTTTCTTTATGATAAGTGCGGCACACTTACAAAATACTAATAAAGAAATATTTGCTTCTCTTTTAAAGGGCTGTTCCACTTCTGGGGTTATCGCATGGTTGCTATTACGCTCACGCCAAAGATCAAAAATATCGATAAGATTCTCGAACATTGTCATAAGCGTCATTACGCTAGCAAAAGCACAATTATTTTTGCCGGCGACCGCTGTGAGTCACTATTTTTTATTCTGCAAGGTTCGGTCACCATCCTAATTGAAGATGATGACGGCAAAGAAATGATTATCGCCTATTTAAATCAAGGTGATTTTTTTGGTGAAATGGGCTTATTTAGTTGCACTGGCGGTGAGCAAGAACGGAGCGCTTGGGTACGCGCGAAAACTGCATGTGAAGTCGCTGAAATCAGTTATACGAAATTTCGCGAACTGTCAGAAAAAGATCCTGACATGCTGTATGTCTTAGGCAATCAACTGGCTGATCGTTTGCGTAGCACCACCCGTAAAGTAGGTGACCTGGTCTTTTTAGATGTTACCGGCCGTGTTGCTCGAACCTTACTTGACCTGTGCAAAGAACCCGACGCCATGACCCACCCCGATGGCATGCAAATTAAAGTCACTCGCCAAGAAATCGGCCGCATCGTTGGCTGCTCACGGGAAATGGTCGGCCGCGTCCTGAAAAACCTAGAAGAGCAAGGTTTGGTTGATGTTAAAGGCAAGACCATGGTGGTATTTGGTACACGCTAAATCGCCTTAACACGAGCATAAACGCCTGTACGACTGGTTCAGGCGTTTTCTGTTTTAACGATGGACGGGGCGTTTTTGTAATTTACGCTGCAGGGTACGTCGATGCATACCCAAGGCGCGAGCGGTGGCTGAGATATTACCATCATGCTCACCCAGTACACGCTGGATATGTTCCCACTGCAAACGATCAACTGACATGGGGTTTTCAGGCACCAGTGTCTCTAAATTTGCATGATCAGACAGCAGCGCTGCCAGCACGTCATTGGCATCTGCAGGCTTACATAAATAGTTTGCCGCGCCGCGTTTAATGGCCTCTACAGCAGTGGTAATGCTCGAATAGCCGGTTAAAATCAGCACTTTCATCTGCGCATCCAACTCGAGCAACTTGGGCAACAACACCAAACCTGAGTCGCCCTCCATCTTCAAGTCCAACACGGCTAAATCAGGCATATCGGCTTTAGCTAAAGCTAGACCCTCATCGGCAGAGCTCGCAATTGATACACGTAAGCCTCTACGTGACATTGCACGTGCCATAACCCGAGTAAAGGTTTCATCATCATCCACCAGCAATAAATGCGACGGCTCTTCGCCTTCAAATAGGTTGTCTTCAGTCACTTGTAACTCCTTGCTTAAAGCAGTGTATGGGTGCGTGGTAAACGTAACTCAGTTAGCGTCCCACCACCCTCTTGGTTATACAACTTTACTGTACCACCCACACGAATAACACTAATCTGGCTTAAAAACAGTCCCAAACCAAAACCTTTGCCCTTAGTGGTAAAGAAGGGTTTGCCCAGTTGCTCGGCAATCGCTAAGGGCACACCTGCACCGTAATCACGAATGGTAATAGTGATCCACTGTGGGTCCCAGCGCAGTTGTACCTCTAAGTTGTCAGGGCAGGCATCTGCTGCGTTATTCAACAAGTTAAGCAACGCTTGGGTTAAATCAACCGGCGGTGACACCGCAGGCGCATCCCCCTCAGCCAGCAACTGATAACGAAATGTGGCCTCTGGGCGCATCAAGTGCCAACGGTTTAAAGAAGCTTCCAGCCAATCCGTTACGCTTTGCTCTGCAATTTCTTGACGGCGATCTGCCTCAGCGGCACGCACCAACTGCTGCAACGTGCCTTTGCAAAGCTTCACCTGTTCTTGCAGCAACATTAAATCATCCAGCAACTCCGCTTCATCACAGTGCGCATGGCGCAGCTCAGTCAACAACACGCTCATGGTTGACAGCGGTGTGCTCAACTCATGCGCAGCGCCTGCAGCTTGCGTTGCCACAGCGAGCAATTGTTGATCACGCATACTGTCTTCTCTACGTGCTGCACGCAATTGATCTTGCTCGCGTACGGCTTCTGACATTTTTGATACAAAAAAAGTAATAAATACAGCAGATAATACAAAATTGAGCCACATACCAAACAAGTGCAGATTAATCAGTAACTCATCGACGTGCTCACCCTGCAAGTGCAGGGGGTGATACCAGATCATTAACGCGGTATAGCCACTGAGCGCCAAACCACTGAGCACAACAGAATAGAGCCAAGGCAAAGTGGCTGCAGCTATAGTCAGCGGCACCAAGTAATAGGCCACAAAGGGGTTAGTTGAGCCGCCTACGTAATACAGCAGACTGCTGTGAATAAATAAATCCACGCCCAAATGCAGCGCAAACTCTAACTCAGTCACTGGCCAGTTCACACGCAAACGCAGACTGGTCAAAACACACATGCCCAGCGATATCGCCAATAACACCAGCAATGGCAACAAAGCCAAAGAAACCGCACCACTGAGATAAGCAAAAGCAAGCGTCGCTGCTTGGGCAGTCAACACTAAAAGACGAATTCCAGTGAGTCGCCACATATTTTGACGGCTTGCCGATAAAAGCTGAATGGGTGCCAGCATAACGCCCTCTTATTTAGATATTGAGTATTACAGCTTGATGCCTAATCACTCTAAGGTGCACAGTATGGCCACACATGCAGCCGCGAGGAACTCGCATTTATCAATATTGTCTTGTTATTACATGTACAGCATGTACTTGGAGTTATTATGATTCAATTATTACGCACAGCACCAATGGCGCTGTTTATAACAAGTTTACTCACAAGCACAGCTGTGCTGGCCAGTGAACAGGCTTACAACCAAATTTCTTTACGCGCAGAAGCTCACCAAGACGTGGCCCACGATCAAATGCAAGTCACGCTCTACACTGAAGAACAAAACATCGATGCAGCACAACTGGCCAACAAGGTCACACAAACACTTAACCAGGCACTGCAAACAGCTCGCCAACACCCCAAAGTCAGTGTAAAGATGGGCAGCCGTAGAAGCTATCCTGTGCATGATAACAAAGGCCAAAAAATCACTGCATGGCGTGAACGTGCAGAAATCCACTTAGAAAGTACTGACTTTGCCGGGCTATCGACGCTCACAGGCGAACTGCTGAAAACACTTCAGATGGTCAATATGCAATTCAGTATTGCCGAAAAAACTCGTATTAACAGCGAAGACCAACTCCTTAAAGATGCCATTCACGCTTTCCAAGCACGGGCCAAGCTGATCAGTGAAGCCTTTGGTGCTTCCAGTTACAAAGTGGTTAATTTAAATCTCAATAGCAGTGGCTTTAATCGCCCGCCAATCTACGCGCGTTCGGCAAAAATGCTCTCATCGGCAATGTCGGATGACAATAGCACGACACCTGAAGTTGAAGCAGGCAGCAGCCAAGTCAGTATTATTGCCGATGGAGTGATTGAAATATCTCTACCTTAATGAAAATCTTCATCACAGCTCAACCGCCTTGGGCTGTGATGATTTCACCCTAAAACACAATTAAATAGCGGTGTCCAAGCAGTGGTGCGTGAAAAGCCACGCACTCTCCAAATGATAATAATTCACAATACTATTTACATGGCAAATGAGAATCGATAGCATGCGCGATCTTCTTACTTGGAGCTTGGTTTGTCATGCGCACCCCCTTTGCTTATTCACTTCTTGCTTGTTCTGTTCTCAGCAGCAGCGTTGTTTTCGCCAATCAATCCCCTGCTCAGTTGGGCTCGACCGTTGTCAGCGCCTCAGGTTTTGAGCAGAAAATCACCGATGCGCCAGCCAGTATTTCCGTGGTGAGCAACGCTGATCTGCAAAAGAAACGCTACAGCAATCTCGCTCAAGCCTTAGATGACGTGGAAGGGATCGATATTAAACAAGGCACAGGTAAAACCGGTGGTTTGAACATTAGCATGCGCGGCATGCCCAGTGATTACACTCTAATCCTGATTGATGGTCGCCGGCAAAATCCAGCAGGTAACGTCACGCCGAACGGCTTTAACGAAACATCCACCAGCTTTATGCCACCGATGTCGGCCATTGAGCGCATTGAAGTGATCCGCGGCCCCATGTCGACCTTGTACGGGTCTGATGCGATGGGCGGTGTAATTAACATCATCACCAAAAAGGTCGGTACTGAATGGACCGGTAGCGTCACTGCTGACTACACCTACCAAGAAGAACGTGATTTTGGCGATACTGGTAGTACCAGTTTTTACAGCAGCGGTCCTTTAGTTGAGGGTTTGCTCGGCCTCAACGTACGCGGGAGTTTCTTTGATCGCCAAGCATCAGATCTAACCTACGGCAACGGCATCAATGTCAGCAAGCGCGGCCCCTCGCCGGTTGAAGCACAAAACTTTAACCTCGGAGCCCGCCTGAACTTCACCCCACACGATGATCATGACTTTGCTTTAGATTTTGAGAAAGGTCGTCAGCGTTACAATAATGATGAGTGTCAACTGGGAACTCTTGACGGTCAGAATGATAATTGTAATGGCCCTTCAACCAAAGCTCTTGGCTACCTAGATGAGCAAAAATTTGAGCGCGATCAGTATGCGTTAACCCATACGGGTCGTTTTGCCTTGGGTACTTTAGACAGTGCCATCACTTATAACATGACAGAAACACTCGGCCGGACTATTCCTGGGAACAGTATTGGTAAAGCACCCAATGCATCTTTCCCAAGCATTATCGCTGGTGATAATCGCACCTTAAAATCTAAAGACCTGATTTTAGACACTAAATTTGTTGCACCAATCACTGACAACAATATGACTACTGTTGGTGCACAATATATTGATTCGAAACTTGAAGACGGCATCGCCACCGATATCTTCAAACAAGAATCAGCCGCCATCTTTGCTGAAAACGAATGGCATATTATTGATGATTTAGCCCTGACTTTAGGTGGTCGCTATGATCGTCACCAAGCTTTTGGTGGGAATTTTAGTCCACGCGCATATTTAGTTTGGAATACCACGGATAACTGGACACTGAAAGGTGGTGTCAGCAAAGGTTATAAAACACCGGACTTGAATGATTTACACAATGGTGTCAATGGTGCCACCAAGCAGGGTCAGACCATTACTATTGGTAACCCCAACTTAAAGCCAGAAACCAGTACCAGTACTGAGTTTGGCGTATATTTTGACAACCTTACCGGTTTCAATGCCAACGCCACAGTTTTCCATAACAAATTTAAAGATAAAATCGCCACCGGCAATCCCATTATCGATCCACTCTGCGCCGGTAATACGGGCGGCGAGTGCTCTCAAAAAATTAACGTTGATGAAGCCATTACCCAAGGTTTTGAACTGGCAGGTCGCTGGCAATTCGCTGATGCTTGGAGCATCAACGCCAACTACACCTTTACTGACAGCGAGCAGAAAAGCGGCAAAGATAAGGGCGAACCTTTAACCAACACACCGAAGCACTTGGCTAACGCCAGCTTAAATTGGGCCACCACTGACAAGCTTAATTTGTGGCTGAAAAGTGAATACCGCGGCGAACGCGCACGTTTCACCTCAAAATACGCCAACCTTGCCAACGCCAATGGCAGTTACTCCACCAGCCAGTCCATTTATCAAAATCTTGGCAAGAACATGCAAGCTTATACCTTGTTCCACTTAGGCGGTTCATATCAAGCCACTGAAGAATTGACTCTCAACGCCACCATCTACAACCTGCTCAATAAAGACTTTGTTAAAGGTAAAAGTTACGCCACCTACAGCAATGCTGGCGTCGCTAACGGTATCGCTTACGGCACAGACTACACGCATTCCACTGCAGGCTCTTCAGGCACCATCGAAGAAGGCCGTCGCCTATGGATGTCAGCCACCTACGCGTTCTAACTTTCCACTCGTTTAAACATCACTGGCATGCAAGATGTGCCAGTGGTGTTTGTAGCAGGTCTTCTTATGCTTTCTCCTGTTTGGCTCGGCACACTTCGACAATGGCACTGGATCAGCTCGGCACTGTGCTTAGCGGGCATGCTGCTGTTTGCCGTCACCGGCATAACTCTAAATCACGCCAGCCAAATTAGTGCTAAACCGCTCATCGTTACCCTCGACAGCGTCTTGCCTAAACCCTTGTTAGCTGAGCTGCAGCTCGCCGCAACACAACAACAGCTTCCCAGTTCAGTACACAATTGGCTTGAGCAACAACTCAAGCAGTCGATCAATCCAACCCATGCGGAGTGGTCTTCTAACGAGCTGTATTTGGCCTTACCGCGTCCTGGCGGGGATGGCTGGTTCAGTATCGATTTAGACAGCGGTGAATTGCTCTATGAAAGCACTGACCGTGGCTGGATTGCTTATTTTAATGATCTGCATAAAGGCCGTCATAGCGGTGCGGCATGGTCATGGTTTATCGATATTTTCGCTGGCATTTGCGTGCTGTTTAGCTTCACTGGCCTGTGGTTACTGACGCGGCAAACAAAGATGCGTCCAAGCACTTGGCCGGTCACCTTGGCAGGCTTGGTAGTCCCATTACTCATCATGCTGTTATTTATTCATTAAGGAAGGATCGTTTCATGCTTAAACAAGCCCTTGCTGCATGCGCGTTAGCCACCTGTTTACCAGTCAGCGCTGCTGACCTCACTGTAGAGGTAGAAATACCTCGCCTCGAGGTTGCTGAATATCACCGCCCCTACGTCGCTCTGTGGATCGAGCAAGATAACCAGCATATTGCCAATTTAAATGTCTGGTATGACCTGAAAATGAAAGACAACGAAGGCGAGAAATGGCTCAAAGATATGCGCCAATGGTGGCGTCGCAGTGGCCGTAGCCTAGAGTTGCCAGTCGACGGTGTCAGCGGCGCAACCCGTGCTACGGGTACTCATGCAATCAGTTTTAACAGTGACAGCACTGCCCTCCAGCAGCTCAAAGCCGGCGACTATGAGTTGCTGGTTGAAGCGGTACGCGAAGTCGGCGGGCGTGAAATTTTACGTATTCCTTTCAGCTGGCCACCGACGCAAAAAGTCAGCGCAACAGCCCAAGGCTCCAGCGAACTTGGCGCCATCAATCTCACGCTCACTCCTTAAGGAAACCTAACGATGAAACCTATGATTAAATGGACCGCTCTGGCCTTAGCCATCTGCTTGCCGCTCAGCGCCAATGCCCACCGCGCCTGGATGCTGCCTTCGGCGACAGTGCTATCAGGCGATGAACCTTGGATTAGCGTTGACGCGGCAGTTTCCAATGATCTTTTCTATTTTGAGCATTTCCCGCTACAAATCGAAGGAGTTGGTGAGCCCTTGGTGATGCCTGAGCAAACACCAGCCGCTAAAAATGCCAAAGCTCCTCCTGCACGCCCGCGTGCACAGCTGGAAATTATCCGTCCAGACGGTAGCTTAGCGCAGCCGCAATTTGGCAATACCGGCCGTTACCGCAGCACCTTTGATGTACAACTGGATCAAAAAGGTACATGGAAGTTAGCCATTGCTAACCAAGGTCTTTTTGCTCGTTACCAAGAAAATGGCGAAATGAAGCGCTGGTCAGGCAAAGCTGCAGACTTTGCCAAACAAGTGCCCAAAGACGCAGAAAAACTGCAAGTCACCGAAAGCGCCAGCCGCATGGAAGTTTTTGTCACGTCAGGCAAGCCCAGCGAGCAGGTGCTTAAACCGACTAACAAGGGCTTAGAGCTGATCGCCAAAACCCACCCTAACGACCTCTTCGCCGGTGAAACAGCGAGCTTTACTTTTCTACTCGATGGTAAACCCGCCGCAGATTTAAAAGTTACGGTGATTGCTGAAGGGATTCGCTACCGCGACAGCCTCAACGAGATCGTACTGAGCACCGATAAGAACGGGGCTTTTTCTATCACTTGGCCACAGGCCGGCATGTACTGGCTCGAAGCTGTGAGCACGCAAGCGATGACCAGCACAGCCTCACCGGCCACAGAAAAACGTGCCAGCTACAGCGCCACTCTAGAAGTGTTGGCACCCTAAGCACCTATGTTTGAGATCGCTGCAGAGCATGGCCGCCAGCTGCTTGCAGCTGGCCTGCTGCTGAGTTATTGCGGATTTTGCGTTTGCCTATGGCGGCGTCATACAGCTGCAAAAAAACTCGCTGTTAACGATAAAAACGGAAAAACTGACATGCTGATTGTCTGGGCCAGTCAAAGTGGTAACGCACAACAGCTCGCTCAACAGCTACATCAACAGCTGATCAATGCAGGTCATACCGCGCAATGCTTTCCTCTTGAGCAACTCAGCAACACTCAACTGCAAAACAGCACACAGATCATCTTTATCGTCAGCACCTTCGGTGAGGGTGAAGCGCCTGAACATGCGCGCCTATTCTTAAGAAATCTATCGACCGACTGCCATCTGCAGCACCTCAATATTCAGGTGCTCGGATTGGGCGATCATCGTTATCCTAACTTTTGTAAATTTGCCGAACAGCTGCAATCACGCTTAGTCGCACAGGGTGCAAAACTAAGCTTACCCTTAGTGACTGTGGACAATATGCAAGCAGAGCAGCTGGCTCACTGGCAGCAACGTATGGCTGCACACTTTGCCATCGACACTATTAATCCGAGCCAATACCAACCCGTTTGGTTTAATGCCACTCTGCTTGAGCGCCAGCATCTCAACCCTTTCAGCAACAGCCCTGGCCTCTACAAACTGCGCTTTCAAACCACGCACTGTGACTGGCAAGCAGGCGATACTGTGCTGGTTCACCCCTTAAATGATCCAGCGCTTAGCACCCGCGAATACTCCATTGCATCGAGCGCTGTGAGTGGTTATTTAGAGCTGATTGTGCGCCTCAGCTACGATGCTAAACAAACGCCGGGGCAATGCTCAGGCTGGCTGTGTGAAGCGCTAAGCATTAACGACAGCATTGCCTTTAGTCTGTGTGCCAAGCCTAACTTTCACGCTGTAGAGCAAGACAAGCCGGCGATTTTCATTGGCGCTGGCAGCGGTTTGGCAGGCTTAAGAGCACACCTTGCCGAACGGCCAAAGTTCAGTCAAAACTGGCTGATTTTAGGCGAACGCTGCCCGCGTACCGATCGACTGCTGCCTGAAGAACTACACCAATGGCAGCGTAATCAGCACCTCACTTATCTTGATTACGCGTTTTCCCGCGATGCACACACACCACGTTATGTGCAAGATTATCTCGTTGAGCAGCAACAGCGTTTAATCAGCTGGCTTGAGCAAGGCGCAACGATTTATGTCTGCGGCCGCCTGCAAGGGATGGGGCGTGGCGTGCAAGAAAGCTTGACGCAGTTGCTCAGCGCAGAACAGATGCAGAGCCTGCAGCAACAAGGGCGCTATCGTACTGATCTATATTGAGATCGACTGGGGAGCTTAACGCGCCCAGCGTCTGAGCAAATTATGGTACACACCGGTCAACTGCACACTGGTAGCATGACCAACACCCAGCGCTTGATTGATCTCTTGAATACTGGTGTCCAGGTCAAATAATAAACTGCGCTGCGCATCTTCACGAATCAAACTCTGCAACCAAAAAAACGAGCAGACGCGCTGGCCACGCGTGATTGGCAGCACCTGATGCAAGCTGCTTGATGGATACAGAATCATATCGCCAGCCGGCAATTTAACGCTGTGCGCGCCGTAAGTGTCTTCCACCACCAGTTCACCGCCATCGTATTCATCCGGCTCGCTAAAAAACAAGGTTGCCGATAAATCCGTACGCACTTTTTGTCCGGTATTCCGATCAATGCGAATCGCATTATCCACATGAATGCCAAAGCCTTGTCCAATTTGGTAGCAGTTAAACAGTGGTGGGAAAATGGTGTCGGGTAACGCAGCAGACACAAATAGCGGATTGTTGTGTAAGGCCTGCACAATCAGCTCACCAATATTAAGCGCCTCAGTAGAGTCTTGTGCTAACTGCAGGTTGTTCTTTGTCATCGCCGACTGAAAACCCGAAGTGGCGTTACCGTCTTGCCAGCTCGCTTGCGCCAATAGCTGACGACACTCTTGTACCTGCTCAGGCGTTAATACATTAGGGATATGTAACATCATAGTTTTAATCTCAAAACACCCTTGATGCATCAAGCACCAAGGGCGACATCATTTCAGAACCTGTAGGTGGTTGATAAAATCAGATTACGGCCATCGCCAAATTCCACTGCCGATGAGCGTGAGCCATCACCTGGACGCTGACGTACCCACTCAACATAGTCTTTATCAAAGATATTATTGAGGTTCAGTTGCACGTCCAGTTGATCATTCACCTGATAACCGATCAAAGCATTGTGCACCCAGTATTCGGCCAGCTTAGCTTGATCTTCCGAGGTAACATTGCGCTGACTGACATAACGGCTGCCATAACCCACTTGCCAGCCTTGTGGTAGATCATACGTAGTCCAGAGGTTGAATGAATGCGGTGGCGTATTGCCTAGTGCCTGACCTTTCCTATTGGCATCATTTGACTTGGTGGTTTCGCTGCTGAGGTAGGTGTAGTTGGCATAGACCTTCCAATCATTTGTTACCTTTCCGGTTGCACCTAACTCCACACCCTGCACCCGTTGCTCACCCGCCATACGGTAAGAGCCATCGGCTAACTGTTCGCGAGCATTGGTTTTTTCAACACGGAAAAGCGCACCATCCAACTCTAAGGCGCTATTGAAGAAGGTCCATTTAGTACCTAACTCAAGCGTACGGTTCTTCTCAGGGGATAAGTCTGCCGTAGTAGCACTAACGCCAGAACCCATAGAGGTTAAGAACTCAGCGGATGGGTTAAAGGAGGTGCCGTAGGCTACATAAATACGGCCATTGTCCGCAGGCTTATACACCAAGCCAGCACGGCCACTGAATTTTTTGTCTTCAGTGCGGTACTTATCGGTGAGACCTGTTTTGACTGTGGTTTTTTCATAGTCGCCATTGAGCCAGTCATAACGCAGGCCCAGATTAATGTCCCATTGCGGGGTCAGGCTGATGGTATCAAAGGCATACAACGCTTTATTGGTCAGATGGGTTTCGGTGTTATCCAATGAGGTGCGCTGCGCAGGACCGGCGTAATAACCAGGGGGATTGTATAAGTCATAATCAATCCCAGTGAAATCAAACGCATGGTTGTAAGCTTCACGCTCGTAGGTTTCGCGGGAGATTTCGCCACCCGCAACCCAGCTGTGCTGCATACCCAACAACTCATTTTCACCAATCAAACTCAGCTGATTGATCCACATTTGTGACTCGACATCACGACCATAACCCTGTGGGCCTGCTGGCTGGTAACGTCCAGGAGGTATAGGCCGATTCGTGCCTTTTTCTTTATCAAGATTCACATGTGCTGCAGAAATCACGGTATCGCGATCAATACGGCTGTAGCGGGTTAAGTTTTGTAGCTGTAGCGAATCATTAATATCGTGCTCAAATTTAACCGTAAACGCATCGCTGGTAATGTCTTCTTTATCAAAGTTTCGGAAACCAAAATAATCATCACGGCTCACGCCAGCGAGCTTTTTACCGTCGCGCGCAGGCACACCGTAATCTGGCAGATTGTCATCAACCTGATGGAAATAACTCAGCGTGAGGCGCGTTGCATCGCTCAAACCAAATAACACTGAGGGTGCAATACCCCAGCGCTGGCGATCAATATCGTCACGACCTGGCACATCATTTTCGTGCGCCATCAAGTTAAGACGAAACGCACTGCCAGTGCCCACGCCTTCTAAGCGCTGATTGGCATCCAGGGTCATACGGTGATAACCATCGGTGCCCAAGGATGCGCCGAGCTCAGCAAAATTACGCTGCTTAGGCGCTTTACTGGCTTGGTTGATACTGCCGCCGGTGGTGCCGCTGCCGCCAAATACTGAGTTAGGGCCTTTAATCACCTCCACCGCTTCAATATTAAAAGTATCGGTTCGGTTGGTTTGCGTGCTGTCGCGCAGGCCATCAATTTGCATATTGGCATTGGCGCTAAAGCCACGAATATTGATACTGTCGCCCGAGCCACCGCCGCCCTCACCGGCATTAAACGTAATGCCCGAGACGTTACTCAGAACTTGGCGCAGGCTCAGTGCCTGCTGCTCTTTAATCACTTCAGCAGGAATCACTTGGATGGTTTGTGGCGTATCAAATAACGGCGCAGTGTTTTTAACTGAAACCGAATGAGTGCTGCGATAAGCAGGTGTTTCACCCACGACAGTTTGTGAATCCAGCTCAACTGCCGATGTGGTTTCTTGAGCAACTGAGATATGGCTGGCCGATGCCAGCGCAAGGCCGACGGCCGTGACTAACAAGGAACGAGGTTGTTTTTTTGAAGCAATAATTGATGCAGGCAAGGGAAATCCTCCTCTTTATGGGAGGAGGAATCCTAAATGATAACGATTAGCATTACCATTGTTTTATTGATATATATCAACTCGCTCTTGTTATAAGAGCCGCAGTTCTTACAAGTAGTAGGATCTCAGTGGCGGGAAGCCATTGAATTCTACCGAGCTGTAACTGGTAGTGTAGGCGCCGGTGGACAACCAATACAGGCGGTCTTCGCTGGCTAAATTCAGTGGTAAGCCATATTTGTAGTTCTCGTACATGATATCGGCGCTGTCACAAGTAGGGCCGGCAATCACCACATCTTCCAGCTCGCCCTGCTTTTCAGTCCAGATCGGAAACTTAATCGACTCGTCCAAAGTTTCGATCAGGCCAGAGAACTTACCCACATCGGTAAATACCCAACGTTCAACCGCGGTACGCGATTTACGTGAAACCAGCACCACTTCGCTGACCAAAATACCGGCGTTAGCAATCAAGGAACGACCTGGCTCAAGAATAATCTCTGGTAAATCATCACCGAAGTCTTCTTTTAAGAAGCGCGTGATTTCTTCAGCGTAGGCTTGCAGAGTATTGGTTTTGTTCAAATAGTTAGCTGGAAAACCGCCGCCCATATTGATCATTTGCAAACGTATACCATCTTCATTGAGCAGGCGCTCAAAAATGATTTTTACTTTACCAATCGCCGCATCCCAAGATCCAATTTCACGCTGCTGCGAACCCACATGAAAGGATACGCCGTAAGGAATTAAGCCCAACTCACGGGATAACACCAGCAGATCCATGGCCATATCGGTTTGACAGCCAAACTTACGTGACAAGGGCCAATCCGCTGAGCCTGAGCCTTCAGTCAGAATACGCACATAGACTTTAGAGCCTGGAGCGGCTTTGGCGATATTGCGTAAATCCGCTTCTGAGTCAGTGGCAAACATGCGCACACCTTTGTCATAGAAGTAGCGAATATCACGGGCTTTTTTAATGGTGTTACCAAAGCTGATTTGCTCAGGTTTTACACCGCACGACATCACTTTATCGAGTTCATAGATCGAGGCAATATCAAAGTTGGAACCTTTGTTATTGAGTAATTTAGTGATTTCTACTGCAGGATTAGCTTTAACTGCATAATAAATTTTCGCGAAAGGAAAGTTCTCAGCAATTTCATCGTAAGCACGCTCGATGGTTGCGGTATCAATCACGACAAATGGGGTTTCATGTTGATCAGCAAACGCCTTCATTTTTTTAAATGTTTCAGGCGCGAAGTAATCTTCCACATTAATGGACATAGCGGGACTCCTCTCCGGGTCATGGCAAAATCAAGAAAATAAGGGATTAAATCTGAACGCTGAATCCGTTTCCCCACTTTGGTTCGCCTACTTCCCAAGGCATGTCGCCGATGATTCATAGTCTTAAAGCTATCAACCTCTCGTCGTCAGTACTTGAGCCGGATGGATCGTTTCAGCATGAGCGTTCTAGGCGCGCACTTTAGGGCTATGACTCAGCGATAGCAACTTTAAAAAGCACATTTTAAGACTGATTTGTTATAAGGATTCTTCAGACCAATGCACTAAGCAATAAAAGTTCATAAAGTATCAACAACCCTAAAGCACTGAGATTAACTCTGCCAGCCCATTAAGGTGTAAACCGCAGCAAACACGGCGATCAATAATAAGAATGCGGACGAAAGCAGAGCAATGTTGCGCTGCTGCTGTTGAAAAAAATTGCCGCGCATCAATAGCGCGTAACTGAGTAAGATCACAAAATCAGCTAACATCCACAGCAGCGCTAATACGCTTAAACTCAGCTTAAGATTGGTCGTTAGGCTAATAAACTGCGGAAAAAATGCAACGAAGAAAATGATATCTTTTGGATTGGAGACACCTAGAAAAAAACCATTAAAGAATCCGGAGTGGCTTTTTGCTGGGGCCAGTCGCTCAGGCTGCACCTCATCTTGCTTGGTTAATTGTGCACGCAAGCCACTCAATGCCATCCAAGCAATAAAGCCGCAACCGAGCAAACTGATCCACTGTAAAATCTGCTCATCCAGCGCAATCGCCCCAGTAATAATCAGTGCTGCAGTGCTCAGCAAGACCATAGAAGCCAAATTGGCACCTAGCACAGTGATCAACGCATATTTAAAACCATGGCGCGAGGCTGCATTAATCACCAAGGCGACAATGGGCCCAGGCGTTCCTATCAGCACCACAATCGACAACACATAAGCGCTTAACACTGCAAAGTTCATCAGCCAAGTTCCTCAAGCGGTTGAGCAGGGATTTAAACAGCATGGGTTAGGCGCTCTACTCACCCAAAAACCCACCGGACTGCCGATTCCATAAACGTGCGTACAGGCCATTCTTTGCCAATAACTCTTGATGGCTGCCTACTTCTACGATTTGACCTTGATCCATCACCACCAGTCGATCCATCGCCGCAATAGTGGATAAGCGGTGAGCAATCGCGATGACGGTTTTGCCTGCCATTAAGTCATACAGGCTTTCTTGGATGGCCATTTCCACTTCAGAATCCAAGGCGCTGGTGGCTTCATCCAATAACAAAATCGGCGCGTCTTTGAGCATCACTCGGGCAATAGCGATACGCTGACGCTGGCCACCGGAGAGTTTCACCCCGCGATCACCGACATGCGCATCCAGCCCTGTGCGGCCTTTGGCATCCGATAACGACGGAATAAACTCTGCCGCTTGCGCACGCTCAATGGCTTGCTGCAATTCTGCTTCCGTGGCATCGGGACGACCATAGACAATATTCTCGCGCACTGAGCGGTGCAGCAATGAAGTGTCTTGAGTGACCATACCAATGTACTGGCGTAAAGATTGTTGACTGACTTTGGCGATGTCTTGGCCATCAATCAAAATCTGGCCGCTGCTGACATCATAAAAACGCAGCAAGATATTCACTAGCGTGGACTTCCCGGCACCGGAGCGACCGACTAAACCGATTTTCTCGCCGGCTTTAATGTGCAGATTAAAATCACTCATCAGTGGCTTGCCGTTACGGTAGGCAAAGCTCAGCTGTTTAAACTCGATATCACCTTGAGTGACTTTAAGCTCAGCAGCATCCGGCGCATCCAACAGCTTTACCGGCGTGCTGATAGTGTTCATGCCATCTTGCACGGTGCCAAGGTTTTCAAACAACATGGTGGCTTCCCACATAATCCAATGCGACAAACCAATCAAACGCAGCGCCATCGCAATCGCCGCTGCCACCGCGCCTACACCAATTAAATCTTGCTGCCACAGATACAAGCTCAGGGCTGCGGTGCCGCCGACCAACAGCATATTCAAGCTGTGGTTGAGCAACTCTAAATAGCTGACCCAGCGCATTTGTGCATGCACAGTGCCCATAAACTCTTGCATGGCTTGCTTGGCATAGCGCGCTTCACGGCCGCCATGGGAAAACAATTTGACTGTAGCAATATTGGAATAGGCATCGGTAATGCGCCCAGTCATCAACGAGCGCGCATCGGCTTGGGTGCTGGCCAGCTGCGCCATACGCGGCACAAACACGCGCAGTACTATGCCAAAAATCACTAGCCAAGCGACAAAAGGCAGCAGCAGCCACGCATCAAAACTGAGCAAAATAACTGCTGTAGTGAGGAAGTAAATCACCACATACACCAGCATTTCTGCGCAAATCATAATGGTGTCGCGCACCGCTAAGGCGGTTTGCATGACTTTGGCGGAAATACGCCCCGCAAATTCGTCTTGATAAAACTGCATACTCTGACTAAGCAGTAGCTGGTGAAACTGCCAACGCATGCGCATCGGCAACACGCCTTGCAGGGTTTGAAAGCGTACATTACTGGCAATCAACACCCACAATGGACTGAGCACAATCAGCGTCAGCATCGCCAATAGTGGCGTACTTTTTTCCGCCCACAATTGCGCTGGACCATATTGATTCATCCAATCCACAATCAAGCCCATCATTTGAAACAAGACTGCTTCAAATACACCAAGGCCTGCGTTGAACAACACCAAGACCAGCAGCCATGGTCCAGTACCACGAGCGCAAGCTTTAACAAAATGAAAGAGCGTTATTTTTTCTGGTGCCAGCATTTCTTCTGGATACGGATTTACCCGCCGCTCAAACCAATCAAACCAAGCCATACACTTTTTTACCTTTAAAAAATTAGCATTGAATAGTCGCATAGCACCATCAATGAGGAGTATTAACCAGACTAGCTATGTAACCTCTAGCAACTAAGCGATAAAGTGACTGTCATTCAATGTAAGTAGTGCGTATGGCTCTAAAGCTTAAAAACCCATCGACTGAACCATCTGGCTTTCTGTCACCGCCTCAGGCGTTACCACTGCATCCTTCAGCATCAGCTTTCCGCGTAGCAGTCTATCGAGATGAACATCAAACGAATCAAATTGCGGATGCATCACTGCAGGTAAATGGATAAACACATCTTTCTCTTGGCCGATGCGGTACACGCGGTCAGATGCTTGAGCTTCCTTGGCAGGGTTCCAATGTCGTTCCAGATGTATAACGTGATTCGCCCCAACCACTGTTAAGCCAACACCCGCAGCCACAGGTGACATGATAATAATGCCAAAGCCAGGTTTCGCCTCAAACTCTGTAATCAGCTTCTTACGGGTCATGTCATCGGTTTTAGTTGCCACAGCTTTGGTATCACCGTTAATGATGGCGATATCTAACCCGTAGATCTGCTCAAGCCAAAACTTCACTACGCGCTGCAGGCTCTTGGTCATCATAAATACGATTACTTTTTCTTGCTTTGTACGAATATCATCAAGCAACTGCAGCATCGCTGTGAGCTTGCCGGACTCCATCATCAACTGGCGGGCGTGCTTAGCGTCACGACTGTACAAAGACGCTTCATCCCTCAAACGTGGGTGCAAAGAAATGGAGCGTAACTCTGTCAACGCAGTCAGCGCCAAGCCTCGCATGTCTTCAGCGCTAGCTCGACGTGCACGATACTCATCAAGCACATTGTCGTATGTCTGCAGCTGAATGCCTTTCATGACAGTTCCAAGCTCTGGAGTGTGACGTTGTATGCCCTGATCAGGCTGTGGCACACCGCTCTTGATTGTTTTAGGCGGCAATCCTTTCAGCTGATCCTCCTTGACACGGCGGAGCATAAAAGTGCCCACTTTTTTACGTAACTGCTCACCTAAGTCAGCTCGCACTTCGTCGCGGTCTTCATCGCTAGCGGCCAAGATCGGTTTAATCCAAGTGTCTCGATAATTCGCCCAGCTCCCCAGAAGCCCAGGTTGCGCTGTGTCCATCAAGCACCAGAAATCACCCAAACTATTTTCGACTGGCGTTCCTGTGACAAGTAACTTGAAATCAGCCTTCAAGCCTTTAGCTGCTCTAGTTTGCAGTGCATTGGGGTTTTTGATGTTTTGAGCTTCGTCAAAAATAACCACACCCCAGTCGATCTGGCATAAGGAAAACTGGTAATCACGTAGCGTTTGGTAAGTCGTTAGCACTAAGCGGCGATTCATATCCAAACGCTGCACACCTGCATCAGGGCCGATAGTTAGCGCATAACGAATACTCTGTGGATCCATCATCCCATCCGCATCAGCCAAAGAGGCGAGCTGCACAGACTCGCGCTCGGCGCCTTTGACTAGATAGTTATTTAGATGACGACCAGACTGCAATACCACCACATCTCTAAACGGTGAGTTATTGAAAGTTTTACTGACCTCATCTTCCCAGTTCTCAAGCAAACTCAAAGGCGCGACAACTAGAATAGGTTTCTGAGGCTTATCTGCTCGAGCTTGTGCAGCAAGGTATTCAGCTACAGCAATTAACGCCATATAGGTTTTACCAAGCCCCATATCATCAGCCAGTAAGCTGCCTTGCACGCGGTACAAGTCTTCAAAATCACTCGCAAAAGCAGCCCCCATGAGCTTTAACATCCACTCAACACCTTCATGCTGGTGCGGGAAAGGCTGGCGGGCATAGGTTGACCAGTCTGGGGTATGTAGCAAATCTGCATTGTTAGCATTTTGCAGTAAGGTAGCGCTGATCTCCCCTGCTTCTTTAAGAATGACTGCCACATTTTCTTTAGTGTCTTTCTCAGTATCAGGCTTACTGCTTGGCTCAGCAGGCTTTGTAAACTTCTCCTGCACCTTCACTCGTTGCTCTTGAACTTTTTGCTCATCAGATATATCAATCACTTCATCAGCAAAAGTCAGCGTGGTTGCGCCTTGTTTGTTAGCGGCCTGTAATAACTCATCAAAACGTTCTAGCTCTTCTGGCGTCTGTATGAGCTGTGTAATGATTTCAGGTGGTGCTGGACGCTTATCTAAAGCAAACCAGTCATTCTTGGTTGCATCATTTGCGCCAAAATCCATATGCTGCAGCTTGCCGATACCGGCAACTCGAACCGAAAAACCAACTTCGAGATTAACCAGTGCAGCATCAAGAAACGCAGTGGGTGTCGCGATAAACTCTGCTACTTTTTCAGCTGGAATGCGCTTAACAGCTAAAACATTACGAATCCCATCCATTTTCGATGGATCAAGCAAAACCACGCGATTATCAATCCGTAACACGCCACCGTCAGCTGACATATCAAGCTGTGCCCAGCGTCTTTCTAAACTCTCAGGCGTTGAGCCATCACCCAGATTGGGACACAACTGCAAACTGCCATCAGGCAATCGAGTAGCAGTCACCCCAATATTATCTGGCACTACGACATCCAGATGATCAAAGTGACTTAGATCTACACGCATACCACTGCGGGCTGCTGTTTGCAGTTTTGCCATAAGGCGTAGATTTTCTGCCTCATTACGTTGTTCAGGCAAAAGTTGCTCGTGGTGCTCCCAAGCAGTTAAGCCCATTAACTCAGCTGGGGTTAATAGATAATTTTCCGTACTGGTCAAATACAGGAAGGGGCCTTTACGATTGAAAGGCACAGCTCCTTCTGCCATTTCTGCAAGCATCGAAACTCTAAAGCTGCTATGGCCTGTGCGGCCACTGATCGAAGCTTGAAAGCCATATTCGAATCGCTTTGGTAGGGATAAAATATCAGCCTGCTCTGCGTCCATACCGCTGACATTTTCAGAGGTGATATGAAAACCATTAGCTATGGGCGTGGCAAGCCCTTGCTCGGCCAACATATTCAACACAATGAGCTGAATTTTTTCAGTTGTATTGCCACGCCCCGCCTGCAAAGCTGAAAAAGCAGCCTGAGCAAGATAAAAGTTTACACCTTTTGAATCAGGTGTTATTTGAAAGCCGCCGGACTTATCAGAGGCTTCATCATGCCCACCAACCAGTGAGCGTAGAAATTTTTTAAGCTGCATGCGTTGCTATTATCCTTGTTGGTCAAAGGCTTCAAGTTCTGAACGACCGGTATCTGTGAGTTTCCAACCGTTTGCAGTACCTTGACGACATAAGCCTCTTAAAGCGCTGTACAAAACCCTATTAACATCAGCTCTTTCAACACTGAGAGTTACTGCAGCATGGCGAGCTTTATCATCTGGATTGTCATAAAAATAACGCAACACTTGTAGCTCTAAGGGTTTAAGCCTTGAGATACGGGACGCTCCATTACTCTCGCTCTCGGAGGCTCGCGTTTCTTTAACCTCACTCACCACACCTAGCGGGTGGTTACTCGGCTCATCAGTTACTGATCGACTGAGACTATCCTGCACATTTGACGTAGACATGGGCCGACTACTGACCGCTGTTTTATTAGTTGCATCAATCGAGCTTAGGGGCTTAATAATATTGCGCGGCGAACGCAAACTACTAGCAAAAGGGTTTGGAGTCCCCTTCTCTTCACTAGTTGAATCCAAAGAGATTTTTCGCGATTTTTCAAATGTTAGCTTTGGCAGCTGATTTACAGTTGTTATAGCTTGAGAAAAGCTCATACCCCGACGCCTATCTTGGAAAACTGGCGTCCTATCCAGTCGGATATCACGGTTGACAACCGGCAAACCAAACCTATTCAGTTCATAGCGATAGTCCTGAGGACTTAACAACTGCTCAACATCCAACTCAATGCCATTGCTCGCCAAAAAATTAAACACGTTATTTTGCCAAGTGTTCGGCGAGTGCACGAAACTATCAAAGGGTAATCTCGGGTAGGTTTTTTTATACTCGTTAGGAATCACTTTAGTTAAATCAGCATGACTGAAGTGATTCTTCTCATATGTACGCAACGTCTCACTGGGCATAGCAAAATACACCCAAATTTTAAAACTATGTGAGCCCTCGATAAGATGAAAATCTCCACAATCGAGATAGATCACGGCCTTATCATTCATCTGTCCATCCATAGATGCAAAGCTGGTATTTACGTCTTTATCGAGAATTTTATTTACAGCTTGCCTTGCTCTATCACCGAGCAAGAGTCGAGTGCTGCGGATCAGCTTTAACCTAAACAAGCCCTCAAGAAATGTTTTGCGCGCTGGAAACATGCGCTGCAGCTCGTCATTAGCTGATTCAAAGCCATATTGTTCTAGCGCTCGCAAGAAAAGCCGCAGATCTTCTTTAGATAACCAAGCTCGCACTTTTTGAATACGCTCTTCACCGAGCGGTTGCCACCACTCACGGTAATTGCGCGCTGAGCTAGCGATACGCGGGTCGCCTGCAAGGTTTATTATAAAGTCCTGCCAAGCGTCGCTTATATCATGCAGCGTACGGTCAATCAGAATTTCTAACGCCGCATGACCAATGCGCTTTGTACCTTCAAAAGGCGCCATATGTACCAACGGCTTCAGCAACTCGCTAAAAACCGGATCAGAAGCTCCAATTGGTAAATGACGCAGTGTGTCTAGATAGAAATGTGTTCGACACACATCGCCATAACGGCCGTCATCAAAGCCCTGCAAACCTAAATTTTGAAAGGTTCCACCCAGTTCTCGACCCTCTTCTTGCACTCGCCTGGCGAGCATTGCCGGACCATCCAAATTTAATAACCAAGAGGCTTCGCGCTTTAAAGTCACCAGCGGATCGATCCATGTGCTCTGGATCTTTAATGGCGGTATTTTTTCCAGTTGTTGCACCAAAATACGCTCTAAAGGCTCACGCACATCGTTCCTTGTATCCAGCAAATCAAAGCGGCGAAAATACAATTGCGCCAGCTGCTGTAAAGTCATCCGAGTAAAGCGTGGTGCTTGCGCTTCCACTAAGGTTTCTAACAAACGTGGATTGAGCATTTTGCTGGCGAACGGCTCGTCATTCAGCCACAACCAAGTTAAAGCCCGAGCTACAATACGTCGCCTAAGCATCTCAACCAATCGAGTAAACTGGCCTGTACTGGCCATGTTACGTAGCTCAGCCACTGCACTCTCAAAGGCATCATTGCTGCCCGCTGCCTCACTCATCTCGGCGGCTTGTGCTTCTAGAATAGTCCAGCGCTCAAGCAATCTTGAGTCCCATTGAGTGATGGGCCACTCAATACGCGGCAGTCTCACTGCTTTTCCTCGCTTAACAGTTCTTTGATTTGCTCATATTGAGTGCTATCAGGGCGGCGAATAGTAAAGCGGATATCGATTCGGCGATTACGCTTAAAGTCTTCTTCAGTGATTTGATTGGCTACCACGGGGCGCGTTTGTGCATAACCACTCACTGAAAAAAGCGGTGCTCCATCCTTATTATGTAAGCGTGATAGCGGGTCTTGACCAGAAAAGCTATCTTCCCAAAACTGCCAGAGGGATATCGCACGGAACGTCGATAAACCCCAGTTTCCCTTGCCCATAAAACCTGCCAAAGGACGATTATCGGTATGCCCTTCAATAAATACCGTATCAAGAAAGTCCACTCGATTATCACGAGAAATAACCTGATTGAGCACCGTGCCTATTTCCAGTGCTTGCGCTCGATAGCCTGCATGAATTTCATAAGCACCCGTATCAAAGCCCAAGAGCTCATTAGGAATACTCAGCACCGTATGATTCTGACTGACTTCAACCTCAATACCGCGCTCGCGTAATGCTTCAACGGCTTCATCAAGAATCGTGCGGCGTACTTCTTCAGCTTTTTTAAGCTCCAGCACTTCTTCATCAAAGCGGACTTGGCGCTCTTTGAGTTCTTGTTGAATCTCCATGAGCTGCAGAATCAGAATCACAGAAGCCAAGATAAAAATAACTAACAAGGCCGACATAATGTCCGAGAAAGACATCCAGTACGGATTTTCCTCATCTACGGCAGCATCATTCGATTTTAAAAAGCGCATTAGCGTGCATCCAGTTCATCAAGAATCCCACTCATAGCCTGCACGTTACGATGCATCTGATCCGCATAGCTCAGTGACACTTCATTCCACTTATTCATGCGATCATCAGTTTGTGTATGCACCTCTTTGGCGTAGCTCTGCAACCATTGCTCAGCTTGTTTCTCAATGGCTTCAACTTGAGTGCGTAGCGTTTCACCGAGCGCAGTAAACTCATGTTTTACACCTGTTAAAAACTCTTCTTGGGTTTGTTTCATGTCACCAAAGCCATTGCGCGCAATCTCTGCTGCCTGCTCAAATCGCTCAGCGCCTTCCAACAGAGAAGCTTGTAATTGTGACAGTGAATCGGCCTGGCTTTGTAACTGCTGCGCCAAGACTGTACTTTGTGCGCTTACATTGCTTACACCCTCAGTAACAGCTTCTAAACGCTGCCCCAACACTTCGGACGCTTGACGCACATTCGTCGACAACAAGCCAAGCTGGTTGGCACTGCTATCCATATTTTTACTGCTTGCCATAACAGCCTCTGTACTCTGCTGAAGGCGATCTAACAGCTGCTGATGCTGCTGAGCCATGGCTAAGCTTTGCTGTTGTGTTGTGCTGACTGCTGAGGCCATGCCCAGTAATAGATCTTGTTGCTGCGTGGTAACAGCATCTAATTGCTCATTAAAACGCTGCTGGCGACCCTGCTCTCGACTGTCAGCAGCATCCATCTGGCTTGCCAACTGGGCGTCTAATTTTGTCATGACATTCGAGACGATAGTTTCAAAACTCTTATCCCGCTGAGCACCCACCTCCGTCATCGACTGCACTTGCTGATTGACTGTCTGCGAGAGTTGCTCCAACAAGGCTGTTTGGCTGGAACTGGATTCATTCATTTGTTGCTTAAAGACAGCTTGCCGCTGCTCATCATGACTCTGCGCGGCACCCAGTTGCTTCTCCATTTGATTAGACAAGCTCGACATCAACTCACCAAAACGCTGTTCAAGCTGCTCTTGTTTTTGATCCGCAGCATGAGTGAGTTTTTGTAACTGACCACTAAACTCAGAGCTCTGTTGTCTTGCTAGCTCCAATTGCTGATTTTGTTGATCGCTCAGATTTGTAAACAAGTGATCAAGACGCTCGCCAATGCTATTTACAGCGCTATTTACATCAGCTGCCGCCTGCTGCATTTGTCCGCCCTGCTCACGACCCGCTGAAGCCATACCCACCATGAACTGCTCGACTAGAGCTGTAAGTGCTTGGCTTGACTGTTCGCTACTATTGTTAACTAACGCCTGAATAGCTGGCGCCATCACTGTATTAAGCGCTTCAGTCACCGCCTCTTGCATCGCATCGCTCATACCGCTGAGCGTTTCTTGCAGTCGGTCACCGATGCGCTCGTGTAATTCCTGCAAAGCATGCTTACTCTCCTTGCTGTGCTCAGCAATGTAGAGCAGTGACTGTTCTGCTGGAATGCGCAAATAAAGCTCATCAACACGTTGCTGTAATTTGCTGATTTTATTTAAAACATTACCTTCAATGAGTTTTTCAATAAAATTCAAGACCAGACTAAAAAACACCCCCCAAACCGAAGTCATAAAGGCCACAGTCGCACCAGAGATTAACTCGTTAATACCACCTTTTAGCGCTTCGACTTCATTGCTAGTCCCGGCTAAGCCTGACAGACCAATAGTGAGACCAACAAATGTTCCAAGCACACCCAGCGCGACGAGAAAACTTGGCACTGCAGCTAACAAACGGCTGCCTGTTAAACCTGGCGCTAACGTCTTCGCATTAAAAAAATAACTGGCATCGAGAGTGTTAAATATTTTCTTTTGGTCCTCTGTGATAACTAAGCTTTCATCAAACTCGGACCAAAGCAGACGTACATCACGTTGTAAAACATTAGCTCTTTGTAAAATTTCTCGACGAGCTACAGCAAGACCTTCCCTATTTTGCCCTTCCAGCAGGCTGTTTAAAGCGCGCATGCGTGAACGGAATCTCAAGCCATGTCGCAATATGAAAAACAATGTAGTGATAAAAATCACTACCATCACTATCCAAAACCAGACACTCAAAGCGGCACTTTCACCCACTCCAATAGCAGAAAACTTAGGCCAAAGGTGTTGCAATAATTCCTTCATAACTAAATTCCATTTATCCAAATTAAATAACAAAGTAAGGTCGTTAAGGCAAAACCTTTGATATTAGTCATCTCGACTTCTAACTTTTCTTACATACTTAGCCAATCATTCTAACCTAAGCGCCAGCCAGCACCTTGAGAGTTTAAAGCTTGAGCCGATTAAATCGCTGATTAAGCACGCCTATTTCCACCTTGGTCAGTAACTCCGCTATAATCGCCGGCTAATTTTTGAACTCTTTTCTTTGAGGCGCTATCAGCATGAGCAAACAGGCTGCCGAAGTTGCGAAACGTCGTACGTTCGCTATTATTGCCCACCCGGACGCCGGTAAAACCACCATTACCGAACGCTTATTGCTGATGGGACAGGCCATTTCTGTTGCCGGTACGGTTAAATCACGTAAATCGGACCGCCATGCCACCTCAGACTGGATGGCCATGGAGCAACAACGGGGTATTTCGATTACCACCTCGGTGATGCAGTTCCCGTATCGCAAACACATGGTCAACCTGCTCGACACCCCAGGTCACGAAGACTTCTCCGAAGATACCTATCGCACCCTGACTGCGGTGGACAGTGCCTTGATGATGATCGACGGCGGTAAAGGGGTGGAGCCGCGTACCATTGCCTTGATGAATGTGTGTCGCATGCGTGATACGCCGATTATCAGTTTTATTAACAAAATGGACCGCGATATTCGTGATCCGATTGAGTTGCTGGATGAAATTGAAGAAGTCCTTGGCCTCAAAGCCGCGCCCATCACTTGGCCAATTGGTTGCTACCGTGAATTTAAAGGGGTTTATCACCTCACTGAAGATGTGATTTATGTCTACTCGCCAGGTCACGGTCATGAGCGCACGGATGCCAAAATTATTAAGCATCTCGACAGCGATGAAGCGCGCGCGCATATCGGTGATCTCTACGATGACTTTTTAGAAGAGTTGGAGTTGGTGCAAGGCGCTTGTCATGAGTTTGAGCATGATGAGTTTCTGCAAGGCCAAATGACTCCGGTGTTTTTCGGTACTGCCCTGGGCAACTTTGGTGTCGATCAGGTCTTAGATGCCTTTGTCGACTGGGCGCCAGCACCACAGCCGCGCATGGCATTGGAGCGTGAAGTACTGCCCAGCGAAGAAACCTTCAGCGGCTTTGTGTTTAAAATCCAAGCCAATATGGACCCGCGCCACCGCGACCGTATTGCTTTTATGCGCGTGTGTTCAGGTAAATATGAGCAAGGGATGAAGATGCGTCATGCCCGCATCAATAAAGATATCCGCATTGCCGATGCCCTAACCTTCTTCTCCAGCGACCGTGAGCGCCTTGAAGAAGCCTATGCCGGCGATATTATTGGTCTGCACAACCACGGCACCATTCAAATTGGCGATACCTTTACTGAAGGCGAAGAGCTGTCCTTTACCGGCGTGCCGCACTTTGCTCCAGAACTGTTCCGTCGTGTACGCCTGTCTGATCCGTTGCGCGCTAAGCAACTGCGCCAAGGCTTGCAAGAGTTAGCCGAAGAAGGTGCAACCCAGGTGTTCTTCCCCCAGCGCAACAACGACATTATTCTCGGCGCCATTGGTGTGCTGCAGTTTGATGTGGTCGCCAGCCGCCTAAAAGAAGAATACAAAGTGGAATGTATTTACGAAAATATTAACGTCTGGTCGGCACGCTGGATCGAGTGCGACGATAAGAAAAAGCTGCAAGAGTTTAAAGACAAAGCCCACGAGAACCTATCGGTGGATGGCGGTGGTCACCTGACCTACCTTGCACCCACTCGGGTCAATCTGAGCATTATGGAAGAGCGCTGGCCAGATATTAAGTTTTTAGCCACGCGCGAATCCCACTAAATGCGCTAAGCTAAATGCCATGAGTTTCATCCTAAAAGCGCAGGTTAACCTGCGCTTTTTTGTCGGAGCACAGCATGTTACTGATTGATAGCCATTGCCATTTGGACTTCCCTGACTTTGATCATGACCGTGAGGCGGTGATTGCTCGCAGTCAAGCGCTGGGCGTGCAGAAAATGATTGTAGCAGGCACCACGCGTCAGCATTGGCCGCGATTATGGAGCACAGTAGAAAATACAGAAGGTTTATATGCAGCTTTGGGCCTGCACCCCTATTTTCTCGCCGAGCATCAAGACGCAGATATTCAAGCCTTAGCAGAACAACTGCAGCGCTATCACTTGCATCCCAAGCTTTGCGCAGTAGGCGAAATTGGTTTGGATTTTTTTTTAAAAGATCTCGACCCTGCACAGCAAATTCGTTTATTTGAGCAGCAAGTTGCGCTGGCTGCGCAGTTTAACCTGCCGCTCATCATTCACTCGCGTCGCGCTAATGCACAGGTTAGCGCTATCTTAAAAAAGGCAAAACTACCACGCGCAGGCATTATTCATGCCTTTTCTGGCAGTTATGAAGAGGCGCTGGAATATATCAAGTTGGGCTTTTTGCTAGGCTTTGGTGGCGCAGCCACCTGGCCGCGCGCGACGCGTTTACAAGCCGTATTAAAGCGCCTCCCACTGGACAGTATTGTTTTAGAAACAGACAGCCCTGATATGCCACCCGAGTGGCGCGCAGGGCAACGCAACAGCCCTGAATACTTGCCGCAGATTTGCCAGCATCTGGCGCAGATTTACGGGGTTAGCGCACATGATTTTGCAGCAAGAACCAGCCAAAATGTGCAGCGCTTATTTAACTGGAACAGTGCATCCCCTGCTGGCTCAATTACATCTTAAAGGCGCTGATCAAGGTTTTAAGCTGCTCCACTTGCACGCTCATATCTTGGCTGGCCTGCGCTGTCTCATCAGCACCCTGGGCGGTTAATTCACCGGTTTGATTAATCTGTACAATATTCTGATCAATATCGTGCGCGACAGCAGTCTGCTGTTCAGCGGCAGCAGCAATCTGCTGAATTTGATCAACAATCATCCCTACAGCGGCCAAGATATTTTCTAATGCACTCTGCACATCGGCAGACTGCGCCACTGTCTCATCAGCCATTGCATGGCTGCTGCTCATGGCTTTAACTGCTGAACTGACACCACTATGTAACTGATCGATCATCTGTTCAATTTCTGCCGTGGACTGCTGTGTACGTCGCGCTAAATTACGCACTTCATCGGCAACCACAGCAAAGCCACGCCCTTGCTCGCCGGCACGTGCCGCCTCAATCGCGGCATTGAGCGCCAATAGGTTAGTTTGCTCCGCAATAGATTTAATCACTGCTAAGACTTGGCCAATCGACTTACTGTTGGCCGCCAACTGATTAATGACCAGCACAGAGCTATCAATTTCTTGTGCTAATTTTTGGATACTGCTGACTTGCTGCTCAACCCGCGCACGGCCGGTGACCGTTTCATCATTGACATTTTGCGCATTGCTGACTGCTGCAGCAGCACTATTGGCCACTTCTTGTGAGGTAACCGACATCTCATTCATGGCCGTGGCCACCTGCTCAATTTGCGTACGCTGCTGATCCACAGCTTGACTGCTTTGCGCAGAGATACGTTCCACTCGCGCTGCTTGCCCTTCAACATCCACAACAGTGCTATTAACTTGGCCCAGCAAACTATGAATGCGCTGTACTGTTTGATTAAAAGCTGTGCCAAGTTCGCCCAGCTCATCCCTACTTTGCACTGAAAAGTGCGCGGTCAAATCACCGGCAGCAACTTTATCCATCACCCGGCCAAGGCTGCGCAAGCTGGCTAGCGTCGACACATAAAAGGCGCTGTACAGGTAACCAATCAACAAAAATACGGCAGCAAGCGCGGCAATCAGCAACACCATCTGTAAACGGTACATAAGCACACGTTCACCCAGCAGGCCGTCTAAATATCTAACGGTTTGGCTATTTAACCGATGGGTTTTATTGATTAGATCAGAGCTCTTTTGGTAGAGGGCTTGCCAAGGTTTATCTAAAGAATCTGCCATAATGACCTCATCTTCAAATAAGCGCAGCGCATCAAGCAAGGTTGCTCGACTTTCAGTTGCAGACTTATTCAGCGCTTGAAAAGCCGCGCCACTATCCGACAAGGCTTCATTGAGCTTCATATCATATTCTGCATTGAGCTTCTCAAGGCCCAACTGCAAGTCATCTAAGCGCTTGCTATTGGTCGAATCCAAATACCCCCGCGCCATCGACAGACTCGTCACCGAACGCCCTTCACCGAGACGCAAGGTGATATCAGGCGTCACCTCAGTAATCAAGGCCACCAATTGGCGCACATCTAGCTGCGGGTCTTGACTCAAACCGGTCTGACTGGCAATAAATCGATTAAACAACACACCGCTGGCCAGCAGCTCACTGGCTAAAACAGCACTATTTTGCAATGAAGCTTCGCGACGTACCGCACTCAAGCGCTGTAACAACTGATCTCGCTTTAACGCAAAATCAGCACGCTGCTCTGCGCCACCTTGCAGCAGCTCTAAAGATTGCCATTGGCTGCTAATTTGCTCCTGTAAACGATCAATACGCTGCTCTAGTTCATCACTCGCCCCGCCTTGACCAAGCACCGCATTGATTTGCAATAAGTCATGCCAGTCTTCAAGCTGGGCCGTGGTTTTTAGGCTCTTATCCAGCAGCTGTAAACCATTCACTTCAGCCTGTGTATGAATAAAGTCTTTATATGAGTCACGTACCAAATAAAAATTGGTGACCAGCATCGGTAAAAAAAACAATGCACTGATCAAACTAAACTTCATCGCAAAACTTAAACGATTCATCAGTTTAATCGCTGGATACAGTAGAATCTTCATAGCAACCCCCGGATATTTCTTATTATTCTGTACAGCTATAGATGACTATCGAGTCACAAACAACCGACTTTATCTTTGTGATATTGCAGCCTTATAGGCCATAAGTCGAGGATTAACAACTGTGGCTTTATTCACATGAGTTATCGACTCAGCCACACAAAATTAAGTTTTCAGCACTTTAATTTGAAACGATTGACAACACCCGCTGCGCCCTTTTAGCTATGCAGCGTTTAAGGACAATTTGATGCCACGCTTAGTGCTGGCTCTGTTCAACATATTTATTGCTTTATGTAGGCTCAATAACGATGAAACGTTTTATGATCTTTTGCGGCGTACTAATCGTCTGCAGTGCACTGGCCGTCACTTGGTACGCACAAGATAAACTGCCACAACGCAGCGGCAACTTATATTTGACCGAACTCAGTGACGCCGTTGAGGTGCGCTATGACGAACGCGGCGTACCGCATATTCAAGCGCAAAACGAACTGGACGCCTACCGTGCGCTAGGCTATGTGCAGGCGCAAGATCGTTTGTTTCAAATGGAGATCATGCGCCGTTTAGCGCGTGGCGAGCTGTCGGAAATTCTCGGTGAAAAGACGATTAAACTGGATCGTTTGTTCCGCACGTTACGCTTATACGAACATGCCCAGCAGTATGTACAAACAATTGATCAAAACGGCGCACCAGCCCAAGCTTTGCAAGCCTACCTTGACGGTGTTAATCAATTCCAAGCACAAGGAGCCAAGCCGGTTGAATTTGACTTACTCGCAATTACGCCGCGCCCCTTCACCATGGAAGACACCGTCAGCATTGCCGGCTATTTAGCCTACAGTTTTGCTGCCGCATTTCGTACCGAGCCGACCCTGAGTTATATTCGTCAACAACTGGGTGATAACTACTTAGCTATTTTCGACCTAGATGCACCCAGCGCTGGCGCACTACCGTACAGTGCGCAAACCAACCTAAGTACAGACGACTGGTCACTGTTACACAGCGTTGCCCAACTGAGCCAAGAAGCCTTTTTTACTGCAGGCTTACCGCAGTTTGAAGGCAGTAATGCGTGGGTCGTGGACGGCTCGAAAACTGCCAGTGGCAAACCGCTGCTGGCCGGCGATCCGCATATTAGCTTTTCCGTTCCCGCGGTGTGGTACGAAGCCCATCTGCAAACGCCTGAGTTTGAGTTATATGGCCACTTCCAAGCGTTAAATCCGTTTGCCCTGCTCGGCCATAACCAAGAGTTTGGCTGGACAGTGACTATGTTTCAAAATGATGATTTGGATTTAATTGCACTCAAAAGCAATCCAGATGATCCACAGCAAGTCTGGCAAAACAATGAATGGCAAACACTGGTCCAGCAAACTCAGTGGATTGCGGTTAAAGATCAAGAACCACAAGAGTTGATCCTGCATCGCTCAGCCTATGGCCCGATTATTAATGACATCCTCAGTGAGCACAGCAGTGACACGCCGATTGCTATGTGGTGGGCCTTTTTAGAAACTGAGAACCCTATTTTAGATGCTTTTTATGAACTCAACCGCGCCAATACATTGGATAAAGCGCGCCAAGCAGCCAGCAAAATACATGCGCCCGGCCTGAATATTGTCTGGGCCAATGGCCAAGGTGATATTGCTTGGTGGGCGGCAGCTAAAATGCCAATCCGTGATAGTTCAGCACAACCTGCACTGATTCTCGATAGCCAATCAGCCAACAGTAAAAAGTACGGTTTTTATCCATTTAGCGATAACCCTCAGGAAGAAAATCCTGCACGTGGTTATATTGTCTCTGCCAACTTTTTACCGGCATCACCGAATAAAGTGCCCTTGCCCGGTTATTACAACTTAGCCGACCGCGGCGCACAACTGATCGAACAGCTGAGCCAGTCAGAGCAACAATGGGACACGCAAAACAGCCAAGCGCTGCAACTGGGTATCCGCACCGGCTATGCTCAACGCTTACTCGGCCCACTGCTTGAAGACTTGCAGGCCATTGCCCGTGGTAGCGAAGAGAAAAAACTGATTAAGCAGCTCAGCGCTTGGCAGGGTGATTATCCCGTTGACAGCTACTTGCCGAGCATTTTTACTGAATTTACTCAGCAGCTGTTACAAGCGGCGATGCAAGACGAACTCGGCGAAGAAGTTTTCGCTAATTTACTGCGAACACGCATTATTGATAGCGCTCTACCGGTGTTGGCCGCTGACCCGCAATCACCTTGGTGGCATAACCATGCCAGTGGCGAACAGCAGACGCGCCAACAGGTCGTCGCCCAAGCGTGGCAGGCGACGCTATGGCACTTGCGCACCACGCTGGGCTCAGATCCAAAAGATTGGCTTTGGGGCGATGCGCACACCCTCACCCACAAACACCCACTGGGCCAGCAATCACCGCTCGACAGCCTGCTTAATGTTGGTAGTTTTGCCGCACCGGGCGGACACGAAATGCCCAACAACTTCTCCAGCGGCTACAGCAACGCACCTTGGGCGGTGGAATACGGTCCATCGACACGGCGCATTATTGACTTTGCTACGCCGGAGAAATCACTCGGCATTAATCCGGTCGGGCAAAGTGGTGTACGTTTTGACAAGCACTATGCCGACCAAGCGCAAGCCTATATGCAAGGCCGCTACTTTCAGCAACACTTGGCTGAGCAAGACATTGGGCAGCATACGCAAAGTACCTTACGCTTACTGCCGCAATAATCTAAATTAAGCACATTCAATGATGCGCTCTATATACAACAACAATGGCGCTGCAAAGGAATTCGATATGCACACAACTCAAAAAGCTTTTAATGAGGAATTTGATAACTGGTGGGCACGTACTGGTGAGTGGGTTGAAGAACCTAACCAACGCCGTGGTGGTGAAAGTGGCGTGCAGTTTATTAAGCCTGAAACACCAGGGCAGCCTTGCTTGTACAGTAAACGGCAAATCAATCACATGTTCTTTTCGTTACGCCATCCTTTCGGTCACCCCACCGCATTGCGCGAAAAAAACGCCATACAAGGTCTAGAACGTTTGGGCGCTAAAGCACCCAAGCTGGTTTTTTATGGCGCTATTAAAAAAGATAAAGACTGGTATGCACTATTGATCACCGAAGCACTTACCGGTTTTGTTAGCTTAGACCAGTGGTACGAGTAACAAAATCTGCAACCCTTTGATCGCGCACATGTTGATGCGGTATTACAGCAGATCGCCATCAACTTTTATAAAATGCACCTTGGCGGCTGGCAACATGGTTGCTGCTACGCTAAGCATATTTATATCAAAGCGAGCCCAGAGCATGCGCCGGAAGTGGCTTTTATAGATTTAGAAAAAGCGCGCCAGCGCTGGCCTAAATATCACGCGGCTCTACGTGATATAAAGCAGTTGGGGCGCCATCGCGGTGAAATGCCTGAGGCCGACTGGCAGGTTTTTTTACAGCATTACTGCAACCTAAACCCAAAACTACGCACTAAGCTGCTAAAGCTTTTTTGGATAACACCGCCCAAAAAACAATAATTATTTTTTGCATGCCACATAGGCGCTATCCATGCTCGCTAACACGTCTCGCGAACCGAAAAACCGCATCACCCTCAGCTCCCACTTACTTTTTACCACAGCCAGCATTGTGCTATGGCTGGTGTTATTAACCGCCTTGCGCGCCTTACTCTTGGCTTACAACCATGAAATGCTTGGCAGCACCAATAGTGCAGATCTGCTGGAAGCTTTCACCAATGGCTTGCGCTTTGACCTGCGTTTGATTGTCTATATCAGTATTCCCTTGGTATTGGCGATCCTGATTCCATGGCTAATCAATCGGCGCCGCATGCTAGTGGCTTGGCTAACATTGAGCGCAGCTATTAGTATTTTACTGGGCATTATTGAGCTTGATTTCTATCGAGAATTTCACCAGCGCCTTAACAGCTTGGTGTTCCAATACCTCAATGAGGACCCCGCCACTGTGATCAGTATGCTTTGGCATGGTTTTCCTGTCATAACCTTATTGAGCATGTGGCTCGCCTGCACCCTAGTGATGTTTTTCTTATTCGCTTGGGCTGAGCGCAAAACTCGACGTTACAGCAGCACTCAAACAGGCTACAGCTACCTTACTCAGGGTATTGCCTTCTCGATCTGCTTAGTGATTTGCTTGATTGCTGCGCGCGGCACCTTGCGTCAAGGCCCGCCCTTGCGCTGGGGGGATGCCTATACCACCCATTCAATGTTTGCCAATCATCTGGGTTTAAACCCGGTACTGAGCTTGTATAACGCGGCAAAAACCACGTTTTCTGCGCACCGTGACAATATTTGGAAAGCCACTCTACCGGCTGCTCAAGCTCAGGACATCACCCGCCAGCTAGTGCTCACTGAGCATGATCAGCTGATAGATACAGACAGCGCAGCGATTCGCCGCATCTACTCGCCAACTGCAAATACGCAATTGCAGGTCCGCAATGTTGTGGTGATTCTGATGGAAAGCTTCGCTGGGCGTTATGTCGGTGCATTAGGCAGTAAGGATCAGATCACTCCAGAGTTTGATAAATTAAGTCAGGAAGGCTTGCTGTTTACTCGCTTTTTTGCCAACGGTACCCACACCCATCAGGGTATGTTTGCCAGTATGGCGTGCTTTCCAAACCTGCCTGCCTTTGAGTATCTGATGCAAACCCCAGAAGGCGGCAATCAATTTTCCGGTCTGCCGCAGCTGTTAAGCGCCCGCGGCTTTCAAAATGCTTATGTGTATAACGGCGATTTTTCTTGGGATAACCAGCAAGGCTTTTTTAGTAATCAGGGTATGACCCACTTTGTCGGTCGCAATGATTATATTAATCCAGTGGTGTCTGACCCTACCTGGGGTGTCGCCGATCAAGATATGTTTGACCGCAGTATTATTGAGCTGAATCAGCTTAAAGATGATCAGCCGTTTTATGCCTTGTTGCAAACCCTATCCAATCACACCCCATACGCCCTGCCCGATGTTTTGCCAATTGAGCCGGTCACTGGTCACGGCAGTTTAGACTTGCACCTGACCGCCATGCGTTATTCTGACTGGGCGCTGGGTGAGTTTTTTAAACAAGCGAAACAACAGCCTTGGTACAACGACACCTTATTTGTCGTACTCGGCGACCATGGTTTTGGCACGCCCGAGCAAATGACCGAAATGGATCTGCACCGTTTTCATGTACCCATGCTACTCATAGCGCCAGGTGTGCAAGATAAATGGGGAACAACCAACAGCACCGTGGCCGCGCAAGTGGATATGGTGCCGACCATTATGGGTCGTCTCGGCAATGATGTGCAGCATCAGTGCTGGGGGCGCGACCTGCTCACTTTGCCAGAGGATGACCAAGGCTTTGCCATTATCAAGCCCTCCGGTAGCGATCAGACTGTGGCACTGATTAAAGGTGATCGAATTCTAATCCAGCCTAAGGATGTTAGCCCTCGTACTTGGACCTATCAGCTCGGTGACAACGCGCAGAGTGCTCCCGCTGCAGAGCATGCCGACGACGCACAGTGGTTGCAGCAGCTCAATGCCTATATCCAAGCCGCAACCAGCAGCCTGCTCGATAACACGGCTGGCGCACAGGCCAGCCCAGGCGAGTAAAGCAGCCTAGCTATCCGCTTAGCGAAGCACAAAAAAGGCGCAGTCTAGCAAAGTAAACTGCGCCTTTTTATTTAGTAGCGCTGTGCTATAGCTGGCCGGCTCGCTCCAGTTCTTTAATTTGCTGCATGGCTTTTTTACGACGTTTCTCAGCGCGTCGAGTAAAGAACCACAGCAAGAAGGTTACTAAAGAAATAAACAACAGAATCAAGCTAGCAATCGCATTAATTTCTGGTTTAACCCCCATGCGCACTGCAGAAAAGATCTCCATCGGTAACGTAGTCGAACCTGGACCCGAAACAAAGCTGGCCAAGACCAAGTCATCCAATGACAAGGCAAAAGACATCATCGCGCCTGCCGCTAACGATGGCGCAATCATAGGTACGGTAATCAGGAAAAACACTTTCCAGGGTTTAGCACCCAAATCCATGGCCGCCTCTTCCATTGAGCGATCAATTTCGCGCAGCCGTGACGATACCACCACTGCCACATAGGCGGTACAGAAGGTGGTATGCGCAATCCAAATGGTGATAATGCCGCGCTCCATAGGCCAACCAATCAGCTGGGCCATGGCTACAAACAGCAGCAACAAGGACAGACCGGTAATCACCTCGGGCATCACCAGCGGTGCAGTGACCATGCCGCCAAACAAGGTGCGCCCGCGAAAGCGCCCAATCCGGGTTAACACCAGTGCCGCTAAGGTGCCCAATGCAGTGGCGGCAATCGCGGTATAGGTGGCGATTTCCAATGAGCGCATCAAGGCACTCATCAGCTGGGTGTTATCCAATAAGCCGGCATACCATTTGGTCGACCAACCACCCCAAACGGTCACTAAACGTGAGGCGTTAAAGGAGTAGATCACCAGGATCAGCATCGGCAAGTAAATAAACAGCAAGCCGGCAATCAGCATAAAACGTGAGAATTTAAAATTCTTCATGCTTTACCCTCCAACTCACGGGCTTGGTTGCGATTAAACAAAATAATCGGGATCATCAAAATCAGCAGCATAATTACCGCCAAGGATGAGGCCACTGGCCAGTCGCGGTTGTTAAAGAACTCCTGCCACAGCACCTTACCAATCATCAGGGTTTCTGGGCCGCCAAGCAGCTCTGGAATAACAAACTCACCCACCACTGGAATAAACACCAACATGCAGCCGGTGATAACGCCACCTTTGGACAACGGCACGGTGATCTTCCAAAACGCACTGTAGCCTTTAGCACCCAAGTCCGCTGCGGCTTCTAACAGCGACAGATCATGCTTAACCAGATTGGCGTACAGCGGCAGCACCATAAAGGGCAAGTAGGCATAGACAATGCCGATATACACGGCGAGATTGGTATTCAGTATTTGCAACGGCTCACTGATCACGCCCAGCCAGAGCAAGGCATTGTTAAGTAAACCGTTATTGCTGAGAATCCCCATCCAG
Source organism: uncultured Thiopseudomonas sp. (assembly GCA_964385265.1). Classification (GTDB taxonomy): domain Bacteria; phylum Pseudomonadota; class Gammaproteobacteria; order Pseudomonadales; family Pseudomonadaceae; genus Denitrificimonas. Next base: position 108,329 of record CAYLOI010000001.1, on the reverse strand, counting down.
GCATACACACGAATCAGCAAAGCAGTCCAAGTTGGCATCATAATCAGCAACAACCAGACCGGCTGCATCTGCTTGCTCGAGCGCGCAATGGCATAGGCCATCGGATAGCCGACCAACAAACACAGGACAGTACTGACTATGGCAATCTTTAATGAGCCTAAGTACGCAGCAACGTAGAGTTGGTCTTCACTGAGTAAAACATAGTTACCGAAATTCAGTAAAATCGTCAGCTGATTGTCCGCCCATTCCGTCAAACTGGTATACGGCGGGATGGCGATATCGGCTTCGGCAAAACTGATTTTAAGAATAATGGCAAACGGCAGTAAGAAGAACAGCAACATCCAAAAAAATGGCACGCCAATCACTGCATGGCGGCCTTTAGGCAGCAACCCGAGTAATCTATTGCGCAGGGTCATGATTGGAATACCACGCCGCTGTCGTCGACCCAGTGCACATACACTTCATCATCCCAAGTGGGACGTTTGACGTTACGTTCAGAGTTAGCGATAAAGGCTTGAACAATGGTGCCTGAAGCCAATTCAACATAGTACACCGAGTGCCCGCCTAAGTAGGCAATATCATGCACAATGCCTTTGGCCCAGTTGTAGTCTTCGTGCTCAAGGTCCTCGGGTTTTGCACTGCACAGCAGAAGCTTTTCTGGACGTAGAGCAAAAGTCACGCGCTTGTTTTCCGCCAGACTGGTAATACCATGACCAATGTAAATGGGGCGCTCGAGTTGCGGACAGATAATCACCGCATGGTCAGAGTCATCGGTAATGATTTCACCATCAAATAAATTGACGTTACCAATAAACTCGCAAACCAAACGACTGGCCGGCGTTTCATAGATATCCATCGGGCTGCCCACTTGCGCGATCCAGCCTTGATGCATAATGGCGATACGTTCAGCCATAGTCATAGCTTCTTCTTGGTCGTGGGTCACCATCACACAGGTCACGCCGACACGCTCGATGATTTCCACCAACTCTAACTGCATTTGCGAGCGCAGTTTTTTATCCAACGCACCCATAGGTTCATCGAGCAATAATAACTTAGGGCGCTTAGCTAGGGAGCGGGCTAAAGCCACACGCTGGCGCTGACCACCGGATAACTGATGCGGTTTACGCTTGGCATATTGAGTCATGTGCACCAGCTTCAGCATTTCACTCACACGCTCAGCAATTTCTTCTTTGCTCAGACGGTCTTGCTTTAAACCAAAGGCAATATTCTGTTCAACCGTCATATGCGGAAACAAGGCATAGGACTGGAACATCATATTAATCTGACGCTCATAGGGCGGCATATGAGTAATATCCACACCATCAAGGATGATACGGCCCTCTGTTGGCGTCTCAAAACCAGCCAACATGCGCAGCAAAGTCGACTTACCTGAGCCTGAGCCACCAAGCAGGGCAAAAATTTCGCCTTTATTAATTTTCAGCGAGACTTCGTCCACCGCCAAGGTGTCATCAAAGTACTTAGTGACGCGCTCAATCTTAACCAGTACTTCTTTAGGCTTTTGCAAGTTAGCCAGTGCTTTCTTGTACGCGCCTGAGGGTATTGCCATAGGGTTCTCCCAATGCAGAAAGCCCAGCCTTGCGGCTGAGCTTTTTAACTTAAAAAATAGTTATTTTCCGGATTTAAAGCGTGTCCAACTGCGCGTTTTTATACGCTGCACATTGCTAGGTAATGGCTGTGAAACAAACAAATTATCCAATACCGCTTGTGCTGGGTAGACCGCTGGATTGTTGCGTACCTCTTCATCCATCAACGCATCAGCATAGCGGTTGGGATTGGCATAACCCACATAATCACTGACTTGTGCAATCACTGCAGGGTCAAGCAGATAGTTGATAAAAGCATGGGCTTCTTCGACATTTTTAGCATCAGCGGGAATCGCCAGCATGTCGAACCACAGGTTGCCACCTTCTTTGGGAATACTGTATGCCACGCGTACACCCTGACCTGCATCATCAGCACGATCAGCGGCTTGCAGCACATCACCGGAAAAGCCAGCGGCAACACATATATTGCCATTGGCTAAGTCACCGACATATTTTGACGAGTGGAAATAGGTCACATAGGGGCGAATTTCAGCCAGCTTTGCTTCAGCTTTTTTATAATCTGCAGATTTATGAGTATTGGGATCCAAGCCTAAATAATTGAGCATGGCTGGGATCATTTCATCAGCAGAATCAAGAAAGGCAACACCGCAGGTGCTGAGCTTTTGCATGTTTTCCGGCTCAAATAACACCGCCCAAGAGTCAATACTATCGATGCCTAATACTTCTTTAACTTTATCAACGTTATAACCAATACCATTGGTGCCCCATAAATAAGGCACAGCATATTGATTACCTGGGTCATTTTTGGCCACTTGTTGCATCAAGTTCGGCTCTAAATTATCCCAATTGGGCAGCAAGCTTTTATCAAGCTTACCAAAAGCACCTGCTTGCACTTGGCGCGCTAAAAAATGATCAGAAGGAACCACTACATCATAACCACTGCGCCCAGCCAGCAGCTTACCTTCTAAGGCTTCGTTAGAATCAAACACATCGTAAATAACTTGTATCTGCGTTTGCGCAGTAAAGTCTTCTAGCACTGGCTTGCTAATGTAGTCAGACCAGTTATACACATGCACTTTTGAGTCCGCAACAGCTGCACTGCTCATCAGTATGCTAGCAGTTGCAGCCAACACAACACTCTGTATCAATCTAGGCAATAGCCCGTCCCCCTCATGTTAAAAATGGGTTACCTGATGCAACCCAATATCGACACTTCGTTAGAGCGTGCGCTGCACCCGTATTGGCACAATTGCAGCGCACCCTACGTAAGAAAGATTAACGTCCTGATTTAATTTTAGTCCAGCTACGGGTCATGATGCGTTGTGTTTTGGCTGGAACATCGGGGAAAGTATACAGCTTGCTCATCACCTCTGCAGGCGGATAAATGCCCGGATCATTACGAATCGACTCATCCACTAGCGGTGTGGCCTTGTCGTTGGCGTTAGGGAACTGCAAATAATTGGTTAAATCAGCCATAACCTGGGGCTGCAATAGGTAATTAATGAACTCGTGGGCTTCTGTCACGTTTTTAGCATCGTTAGGAATCGCCACCATATCAAAGAAGGTACCTGCGCCTTCATTAGGGATTTTATAGTTAATCTTAACCTTACCGCCGGCTTCTTCGGCACGTGATTTACTTTGATACAGATCACCCGAGTAACCAATCGCCATACAAATATTGCCACTGGCTAAGTCTGAAATGTACTTAGATGAGTGAAAATAAGTGATATAGGGACGAATTTTTAGCAGTAACTCTTCCGCCTGCTTTAAATCCTCAGGCTTGATGCTGTCTGCAGGCAAACCCAGATAATGCATCGCTGTCGGAATCATCTCTGACGGTGAATCCAACAAGGCCACACCACACTCATGCAGTTTGCTGATATTTTCTGGTTTAAAAATCAAATCCCATGAGTCAATCGGCTGATCACCGAGTACGGCTTTTACCTTATCCAGGTTATAACCCATACCGATCGAACCCCACATATAGGGGATTGAGTACTGGTTACCTGGATCACTGACTTCAAGGGTATTGAGCAAGTCTTTATTGAGGTTGTCCCACAGTGGTAATTGAGCCTTATCCAGCTTCTGATACACGCCTGCTTTTATTTGCTTGGCCAAAAAAGGATTGGACGGCACCACAATATCGTAACCTGAGCCACCCGATAGCAGCTTAGCTTCAAGCACTTCATTGCTGTCATAGACATCAAATACGACTTTTATGCCAGTTTGCTTCTCAAAGTTACTAATAGTGTTCGGCGCAACATAATCAGACCAATGATAGATATTGAGTTCACGCTGTTCAGCCTGAACTGAAGTGATAACAGCCATGCTGACAGCAGCGGCTAGTAGTATGTGTTTAGTTTTTCTCACGCGCATAGCTCCTTTAGTTCATTGTGTTAATCAAGCTAAGTACGCGTCATCGCCGCGCGATGTGAAGTCTGGCAAGGTCTGCGCCCGGACTCAAGGTGTAATAGCTGATTTAGTTGTTTATAGCGTCGCAATGATTGCACGCTGCGTTTAACGTAAGTATAGGTGCGCCTAATTTAACACGTTGAGCTGGATTGATCTGCCTCTCTGCTCAAAAAACAGCCAGCCACACGGTATAAGCAGAGTCCGTTCATCATCTCAGCAGCGTTGAGGGCAAAGAAACGATTTTCACTGATGCCGAGGCATAATCAGCACTCTAGTCATTTATATTGCCAACGGCCTTCTATCATTTTCTTGTAAAATTAATCTATTTTTATTATATATAAGTTACTTAAGCATTAATTGCGCTATTATTGCTTGGGGGTTTAATAACCTCACAGACGTCATTATAAGCAATCACTCAGGTTTTGCACCCTGAACAGGATACTATTATGCTCCCTCGCTACAGCACTGTCTTGGCCGTGGGAACCTTATCTGCACCACCTCACAACCCCCTAGAGCACCACTGGGGTACTGTTGTTATACAAGGAGAAACACCGATGAAAAAACTAATGATTGGCAGTTTAGCTGCTCTTTTTTTAACTGCCAGCTTCAACGCCAGTGCTCAAGTTGATCCTGAAGATCAAATCATCTTCCGTAAAGCGGGCTACAGCTTTATGAGCTGGAACATGGGCAAAATTAAAGCAATGGCCATTGATGAAAGCGTTGGCTGGGATGCAGCACAAGTACAAGCTGCGGCAAACAGCATCGCAGCAACCGCAAACTCCGGCATGGGCGCACTGTATGGCCCAGGTACTGAGAAAAACATTGGTAACACAAAAACAGCGGTTAAGCCCGAAATGTTTACTGACCGTGAAGGCGTAACTAAAGTTGGTATCGCGTTTAACAAAGCAGCAAACGAGCTAGCAACTGTTGCCGCAACCGGCGATAAAGCACAAATTGCTAAGGCTTTTGCAGCAACAGGTGACACCTGTAAAGGCTGCCATGATAAATATCGCATGGACTAAGCACTGCGCTGAGTTGATGGGTTATATAAAAAGGTCGCTCTTAGCGACCTTTTTTATTGCTGCCATATGCTCCTTTACTACCAAGCTGGGGTTACAGCAGGCGCTTGCGGTGGCTTGCTTTGCCACTCACCAGAAGCGAGGTATACCCCACCTAAAGCAATCGCTATAGCAAACACAAAAGCAAGCCAATGCCCACCTTTAGCAGATTTTTGCTCAGGATATTCTTGCTCGGTATTACCCGTTAACATGGCCTTGACCAAGTTATGCTTTTTAAACACAGCATGGGCAATAATCGCCAGTATATGCACTACTATTAGGCCAATAATAAACCACATACCCAATTTATGCAGACGCGTTAAGTCACTGCTTAAACTGCTGCTAACTAACCTGTACAGCGGTCCTGTAAACGCAATATCATCCGTCGTGAACAAGCCACTGACGGCCTGCCAGCCGAGCAAACCGAGCATGGCAAACACAGATAACACTCCCAGCGGATTGTGCCCTAACTGGCGCCACTCACCGCGAAAATAGCGCGGTAGCGCCAGCAGTGAACACAGCAAAGTTGACAAGCGCGCGTAGGTCGAACCGAGCAGCATCCATGCGATGCGAAAACTCAGCAAACCAACAATGGCCAACCCCGTGCGCTCATGCCAAGTTATCCAGCTACCACCGAGCCAGCCTGTATATAAAGCAGCGACTACAGTCACCACTAATAACCAGTGAAATATGCGTAAAGGTGCATCCCATACACGTAGTTGTTGCGACATTCAGTTAAACTCCATTCTAAATTAGCGCATATGTCGATCTGAGTTCTCATCGCTAATTTCTAGAGACAGCCCAGATGGCATACTGGTCAAATGATCACCGCTGACCCCTGACCCTAGCTTAATCATTAAGCGTAAATCATTCGCCGAATCAGCATGCGCTAAAGCATCCTCATAAGTAATTTCACCTTGCGAGTAAAGAGTATAAAGCGCTTGATCAAAGGTTTGCATGCCTAACTCATTAGAACGCTTCATCAAAGGCTTAAGCTCATGTACTTCACCACGTCGAATCAGGTCAGCCGCTAGCGGTGTATTGATCAGCACTTCAATCACCGCACGACGCCCTTTGCCATCCGGTGTCGGTATCAATTGCTGAGCAACAATGGCACGCAAGTTCAGTGATAAATCCATCCACACTTGCGGATGACGATCGGCGGGGAAGAAGTTAATAATACGATCTAAGGCTTGGTTAGCATTGTTAGCGTGCAAGGTGGCTAAACACAGATGCCCAGTTTCAGCAAAGGTCACGGCATAATCCATGGTTTCACGGGTACGCACCTCACCAATTAAAATCACATCCGGCGCTTGGCGCAACGTGTTTTTCAATGCCACTTCAAATGATTCAGTATCAATCCCCACTTCGCGCTGAGTGACGATACAGTTTTGGTGCTGATGAATAAACTCAATCGGGTCTTCAATTGAAATAATGTGGCCAGAGCTGTTTTTATTACGCTGCCCGACCATTGCAGCCAAGGAAGTTGACTTACCCGTACCTGTCGCACCAACAAACAGCACCAAGCCACGCTTAGTCATCGCCAGTTTTTTTAGAATCTCAGGTAGTTTTAAATCATCCAAACTGGGAATATTGGTTTCAATACGGCGCAGCACCATACCAATTAGGTTGCGCTGATAAAACGCACTCACCCGAAAGCGTCCAATCCCGCGGGCGCTGATCGCAAAGTTGCATTCGAGATTTTTAGCAAAATCAAGACGCTGTTGCTCGTTCATGACCCCTAGCACTGTTTCGCGAGTCATCTCAGGAGATAAAGGTGTCTTGGTCACTGGCATGATTTTGCCATTGATTTTCATTGAAGGCGCCACACCCGTTGTAATAAACAGGTCAGAGGCCCCCTTTTCAACCATTAAGCGTAAAAGCTTTTCAAATTCCATGGTATATCCTCTTTCACCCTAGAGATGAGTCACGAAGACTTAAAAGTTCTCTGGAGATTTCGCTTTTTCACGCGCACTGTCGCGAGTAATTAAGCCTTTCGCCATCAATCCCTTTAAGCAACTGTCTAACGTTTGCATACCTAATGAGCCACCGGTCTGGATCGCCGAATACATTTGCGCAACTTTATCTTCACGAATCAGGTTACGAATAGCAGGCGTACCCAGCATAATTTCATGCGCCGCAACACGGCCACCGCCAATTTTCTTCAACAAGGTTTGCGAGATCACTGCTTGCAACGACTCTGACAACATCGAACGCACCATTGATTTTTCTTCACCAGGGAACACATCCACAATGCGGTCAATGGTTTTAGCTGCAGAGGTGGTGTGCAGGGTGCCAAACACTAAGTGTCCTGTTTCTGCAGCAGTCAGTGCTAAGCGTATCGTTTCTAAGTCACGCATTTCACCGACTAAGATGATATCCGGGTCTTCACGCAACGCAGAACGCAAAGCTTCGTTAAAACCATGGGTATCACGGTGCACTTCACGCTGGTTGACCAAGCATTTTTTCGACTCATGCACAAACTCAATAGGATCCTCAACTGTGAGGATATGCTGGTATTTTGTGCTATTTAAATAGTCAGTCAGGGCTGCCAGCGTGGTTGATTTACCCGAACCGGTCGGGCCGGTCACCAGCACTAAGCCACGCGGCGCATCAGCGATACCACGAAACACTTCGCCTAAGCCAAGATCTTCCATCGTCAGTACTTTAGAAGGAATGGTTCGAAACACTGCCGCCGCACCACGATTTTGGTTAAATGCGTTGACCCGAAAGCGCGCCACACCTGGCACTTCAAAAGAGAAGTCAGTTTCTAAAAACTCTTCGTAATCTTTACGCTGCTTATCATTCATGATGTCGTAGATCAGCGCGTGAACTTGCTTGTGCTCCATGGCTGGTAAGTTAATTCGACGCACATCACCATCGACACGTATCATAGGTGGCAAACCTGATGATAAATGCAAGTCAGACGCACCTTGTTTAGCGCTAAACGCCAGCAGTTCCGTGATATCCATACAACTCCCCATTTGCAAACCAACAGTTAATACACCGTTGTATTATTGTACGGTTTAATTAGATATTAATACTGTCTACGATAGCAGACAATAATGCAAAAGCCGCCATCACAAGCTGTGAAGTCGCTTGCAGCTTTATTGATTATTTAAGCGTTTATCGGGTTAAAATCACACAGCCGTTTGTACAAAACAGCCTGACTGTGAGCGCTTTTGCACAAACTTGCCGAACAGAGCACAATCTGTCACTGCGCTTCATCATTGCGTACACTATTTCAACGCTATGCATCTTGCATCGATGCTTTTTATAACGGCATCAGCGATAGAGGAGCCTCACCACGTGGGCAACACACAAATTACATTTATAGGGGCTGGCAATATGGCAGCCAGTTTAATTGGCGGTTTATGTAAGCAAGGCATCAACCCTGAACAGATTCGCGCCAGCGATCCAGGTGCCGCGCAACTTGCAGCCTTGCACAGCACCTACGCGATTAAGACCTTCACTGACAACAGTTTAGCAGTGCAAGGTGCGGACATCATTGTACTCGCGGTTAAACCACAAATAATGCGTCAGGTTTGCGAGCAGCTGGCAGCACACTTAACTGAGCAGCAACTGGTCATTTCAATTGCTGCCGGCATCAACTGTGCAAGTTTAAGCCGCTGGTTAGGTGTGCACAGCATTATCCGCTGCATGCCCAATACACCGGCATTAATCCAGCAAGGAGTCAGCGGCCTGTATGCTACAGAGCAGGTGTCTGTACAACAGCGTGAGCAGGCAGAGCTTTTGCTCACTGCGGTCGGTTTAGTGGTTTGGCTCGATAGTGAAGAGTTAATCGATGCAGTAACTGCAGTATCCGGTAGCGGCCCTGCTTATTTTTTCTTGCTGATTGAAGCCATGACAGAGGCTGGAGTAAAGCTGGGTTTGCCTGAGGAAATTGCCGCGCAACTGGCCAAATATACTGCGCAAGGTGCCTCAAGCATGGCCTGCCAGAGTGCGTTGAATGCAACACAACTGCGTGTGCAGGTCACCTCGCCCAATGGCACAACAGAAGCGGCTATTGATGCATTTCAACACGGCGGCTTTAACCAACTGGTGGATACTGCGGTACGCAGCGCCGCATTACGCTCGCAAGAGCTCGCTCAACAACTGAGCTCATAAGGGGGTTGCATGTCAGGACTTACTGAATCACTTATTTATATTATTCAAACACTAGGCCAGCTGTATTTGCTCATCGTCGTACTGCGTTTTGTACTGCAACTGGTGCGCGCAGATTTTTACAATCCGCTCTGCCAATTCACAGTCAAAGTCACCCAACCATTACTCGCACCCATGCGCCGTATGATTCCTAGCGTAGCCGGTATTGATCTAGCAGGTTTGGTGCTAGCCGTGTTGCTGCAATTGATCTTGATCGGCAGCATTCTGGCCATCGCAGGCTTTCCTGTCGTGCAATTACTGCCGCAAATATTGGCATGGTCATTGATTGCGATTGCCAGTTTATTCTTAAAAATATTCTTCTTTGCGCTGATTATTAGCGTTATTTTATCGTGGATTGCGCCCGGCAGTCATAACCCCGGGGCACAACTGACTCAGCAAATTACTGAACCCATGCTCGCGCCCATTCGCAATCTATTACCCAACCTAGGTGGCTTAGACATCTCGCCGATTTTTGCTTTTATCGCCATCAATCTGCTTGAACGCTTAGTCATTACTAACCTAGCAGTGAGCACTGGCCTCGTCGGCCCTATTCGCGCACTGGTTAGTCCGTTTCTATGACCGCCTACGCGCGCTGGGATGGCAGTGACCTGATTGTATTGTGTCATTTACAGCCCGGTGCCAAGCACAGTGAATTTGTTGGTTTGCACGGCGAGCGGATTAAAATACGTTTAAATGCGCCGCCGGTTGACGGTAAAGCCAACAATCTTTTAATTACTTTTCTAAGCAAGGCCTTTGCCGTGCCGAAACACGCAATACAAATAGAAAGCGGGGAACTGAGCAGGCAAAAGCGTTTGCGTATCAGCAACCCAAAGCTTATTCCCCAGCGGCCTGAATTTGCACATCTAACAGGTTAAAGTTGCATAACTTACACCACCACTGAGTGCAGTCAGGAAAGATTGAGCAGTGAATACTGCATACACCTTGCCGCCATTGGCCAGGCTCTTTAGACTGCATCTCTTACTTTAGAGAGAGTTGCCGTGTCTTCCGTTTTCCCTGCAGATTCTGTCGGTTTAGTCAGCCCTAAGGTGGCTCATTTTGATGAGCCACTAAACTTAGCCTGCGGCCGCACCCTAGATCAGTACGAACTGATCTACGAAACCTATGGCGAGCTTAATGCAACAGCCAGCAACGCTGTGCTGATCTGTCATGCGCTGTCAGGCACCCACCATGCTGCCGGCTACCACAGCATTGATGACCGCAAACCCGGCTGGTGGGACTCTTGCATTGGCCCGGGCAAACCCATTGATACCACTAGATTTTTTGTTGTCAGCCTGAACAACCTCGGCGGCTGCCATGGTTCAACTGGCCCAAGTAGCCGCAACCCGAAAACAGGCAAAGTGTATGGCGCTGACTTCCCCATTGTCACCGTCGAAGACTGGGTGCACAGCCAAGCGCGCCTTGCTGAGCAACTGGGTATCGCGCAATGGGCGGCAGTGGTGGGCGGCAGTTTAGGCGGCATGCAAGCGATGCAGTGGACCATCAGTTACCCTGATCGTGTACGGCACTGCGTATCGATTGCTGCAGCACCGCGGCTATCAGCACAAAACATAGGTTTCAATGAAGTGGCACGCCAAGCTATTTTAACTGACCCTGATTTTCACGCAGGGCACTTTGTTGAAGAAGGTCAAGTTCCCAAACGCGGCCTGATGTTAGCGCGTATGGTGGGTCACATTACCTATTTGTCCGACGACTCCATGGGCCAGAAATTTGGTCGCGAGTTAAAAACAGATCAACTCAACTATGATTTTCACAGCGTTGAATTTCAGGTTGAAAGCTATTTGCGCTATCAAGGTGAGCAGTTTTCAACCCGTTTTGATGCCAACACCTATTTACTGATGACCAAAGCGCTGGATTACTTTGACCCAGCCGCCAAACATGACGGAAACCTAGCCGCAACTTTTAGCGTTGCCCAAGCCAACTTCTTACTGATTTCTTTCACCACAGATTGGCGCTTCTCTCCTGCTCGATCACGCGAGATTGTCGACGCTCTAATAGATGCACAGAAAAACGTTTCCTATTTAGAGATTGATGCACCGCAAGGTCACGATGCTTTTCTAATTCCAATCCCACGTTACCTGCAAGCATTTCGTGGCTACATGAACCGCATCAGCGTGTGAGGCACTTATGAGAGCAGATTTAGAAATCATTCAGCAATGGATACCCGCCAACAGCCGCGTGCTGGATTTAGGCTGCGGTGACGGTGAGCTATTATCTTGGCTGCAAGACAATAGAAATGTCACAGGCTACGGCTTAGAAATTGATCCTGATAACATTGCTGCCTGCGTTGAGAAGGGTGTCAATGTCATCGAGCAAGACCTCGATTTGGGCTTAGGCAACTTTGCCAGCAACAGTTTTGATGTGGTGGTGATGACTCAAGCGCTACAAGTGGTGCATTACCCTGATAAAATCCTGCAGGAAATGTTACGGGTTGGCCGCACCTGCATTATCACTTTTCCAAACTTTGGGCACTGGCGCTGTCGCTGGTATTTGGCGCATAAAGGCCGTATGCCGGTCTCAGACTTTTTGCCCTATACATGGTACAACACACCTAACATTCACTTTTGCACCTTTGCTGATTTTGAGGCGCTGTGTCACGACATGCACATGACTGTCCTCGACCGTCTTGCTGTCGACCGCCAACATCGCCACAATATTGGCAGCCGAATCTGGCCCAATTTGCTCGGTGAAATTGGTATTTACCGCGTCACTGGTGCCAATGCCCGCTAACTGAAGGAGTTTACTGCTATGCGTTATTTACTGGCTCTAAGTTTAAGTTTTTTTATGGTGTTTACTGCCCACGCTGAGGTTAAACGCCAACAAAGTTATGGTGAGCTGGATGTGCATTACAACATCTTTAGCTCAACCTTTTTGCAGCCTGAAACCGCCAAAGCGGTCGGCTTAAATCGCAGCAAAAACCAAGCAGTACTCAATGTTTCCATGGTCAAAAACGGCAAAGGCCAAAAAGGCAAGGTCAGCGGTAACTTTAAAAATCTACTTGGGCAAGTAGAAAACCTGACCTTTACAGAAATTGATGAAGGTGACGCCGTCTACTACCTAACTCAATTTGCCATTACCGGCCAAGAACTGCTGCGCTTTGAACTGCAAGTGACCGACAGCGATGGTAAAACCCATCTGTTAAAATTCAACCAAGAAGTGTTCCCTGATTTATGAAAGAGTTAGTTCTCGCCAGCCATAACGCTGGCAAGCTACGCGAACTGCAAGCATTGCTGGGCGACTCCATCGTGATTCGCTCAATCAGTGAGTTCACCCAGGTTGAGCCAGAAGAAACTGGCTTAACTTTTATCGAGAACGCCATCTTAAAAGCCCGCTACGCCTGTCAGGTCTCTGGCCTGCCCGCTTTAGCTGATGACTCTGGCTTAACGGTTGATTACTTAAAAGGCGCACCCGGGATTTACTCAGCGCGCTACAGTGAAAGCGGTGGCGATGCGGGTAATAATCAAAAACTACTCAACGCCCTGCAAGGTGTGCCGGACGCTCAGCGTGGTGCTCAATTTATTTGCGCGCTGGCCTTATTGCAGCACGCCAATGACCCTCTGCCGATCATCTGTGAAGGCCGCTGGCAGGGGCGTATTTTGCATGCGGCACAGGGCGAAAACGGTTTTGGTTATGACCCCTTATTTTATGTCGCTGAGCATGATTGCAGCAGCGCACAGCTAACCAACGCAGTGAAGAACCAGCTCAGCCACCGTGCACAGGCCATGCAGTTGTTGAAACAACAACTGTCGTTATGACCCTGATTAGCTCAGATTTAAGCGTACAACGCGCAGTGGAAAACGGTTTTAAACTGCCGCCGCTGGCCTTGTATGTGCATATTCCTTGGTGCATACGCAAATGTCCTTATTGCGACTTTAACTCCCACGCAGCAACACCTGAGCTACCAGAGCAAGCCTATGTTGCGGCGCTGCTGGCCGATTTGGATCTTGACTTGCTCCATGTCCATGGCCGCCAACTGCAATCTATTTTCTTTGGTGGCGGCACGCCCAGCTTGTTTTCTGCACACGCATTACAAAAGCTACTCGAGGGTATTGAGCAGCGCATCCGATTTAGCCCGTCGATTGAAATCACCTTGGAAGCCAACCCTGGCACCTTCGAGCAAGAAAAATTTGCCGACTACCGTGCGCTGGGGATCAACCGCCTGTCTATTGGTATCCAAAGTTTTCAAGATACTAAGTTGCAAGCCTTGGGCCGTGTCCACTCAGCTGCTGAAGCCATTGCTGCAGTGCAGATGGCGCGCCAAGCGGGTTTTGATAACTTTAATCTCGATTTAATGCACGGCCTGCCCGATCAGTCAGCCGAAGAAGCCCTCTCTGACTTGCAAACTGCCATCGACTTAGCGCCCAGCCATCTGTCTTGGTATCAATTAACCATGGAGCCCAATACGGTATTTTGGAGTAAACCCCCGCTGTTGCCTGAAGACGATGTGCTCTGGGATATTCAAGAAGCAGGGCAAGCTTTACTGGCGCAACAGGGTTTTATTCAGTACGAAGTATCGGCCTATGCACGCAATGATGCAGTGGCGCAGCATAATGTTAATTATTGGTCCTTTGGTGATTTTATTGGTATTGGCGCCGGTGCGCATGGCAAGGTCAGCGACCCACATGGACGTATTCAACGCACCTGGAAAACCCGCCAACCCAGTGATTATTTAGACTCTGCGACGCCTTTCTTAGCTGGCAGCTCAGTCCTAGCAGCTGAAGACTTACCCTTTGAGTTTTTAATGAATGCTTTAAGGCTGACTGAAGGCGTGCAGCTCAAGCTGTTTAGTCAGCGTACCGGTTTGCCCGTTGCCGCTTTACAGGCGGGACTCGCGCAAGCGCGCCAACGCGGCCTGCTTAGCCATGACCCTGAGCGTTTAGCAGCCAGTGCCCAAGGGCAGTTATTTCTAAATGATTTACTGCAAATTTTTCTAACGCCTGAGCGTTAAACCCACGCCAGAAAAACGGGAGTGATATGGACGTATTTGTTGACCTTATTTTGACGCTGTCAAAGTGGAGCCGCAGCCACCTACATGATATTTCTTTGGCTATTATGGCCACCGCGCTGGTGCTATTGGGTCCTGCGCTGATCAGCTGGGTGCGCCGTTCCATCGGCCACCTAAACTTTGTTATCCGCACGCTGATTTTTGTACTGGTCTGCGCCATTGGTTTCGGCTTGGCGATGATTTATCTAACGCCAATGTTGGTCAGCGCGTTCGCTCACCTCAACAACTACACGCTCGCACCTGTGCTTTTGATGACCTTTATTTTGATCGGAATCTTAGCTGATAGACACTAAAAAGCCGCCCCAGAAGGACGGCTTGGTTAACACTAACCAATAACTAGTTGCCTTCGCGGCGCAGCGCCTGCGGGGTAAAGTCTCGCGGATGCAATGTCACATTAAAGTCATACATCGGCTCGTTATTATCTAAACCATCAACAAAGTAACGGCTATCTTTGAAGTCATAGATGGTTTCCAAGGTACTGGCAAAGGTTAAGCTGTCGTAGTAGTTGATCGGATGGCTTTCTTGCAAACCAATTAATATTCCATCTTTATCATACAAATCGACTGCTAAAATTTGCCAACTGTCTTCGTCGATATAAAAGCGCCGCTTAGCATAAGGATGGCTATAACCAATGCGCAAATCTGCTTCAACCACCCAGACACGGTGCAACTCGTAGCGCAGCAACTCAGGGTTGACTGTTTTTTTATGTAAAATATCGCTGTAGGCAATACCTTGTTGATGCACCGCATAGCTGTTGTAAGGCACAAGCATTTCTTGCTTACCGCGCAAATTCCACTCATAGCGATCCGGTGCACCATTGTAGGCGTCAACCACATCTGCAGTAGCCATACCGCTGGTGTCAGGCTGCAAGGAATCATAAGCCAACATTGGCAAACGACGTACTCGGCGCTCACCGCGGTTAAAGCGCCAGGCTTTACGGATGGCCAAAACCTGATCTAATGTTTCTTGTACAACCAAAGACGAGCCGGCCAAGCTGGACGGCGCCACCACACGGTACTTGTAATAGAACAGGGTGTTATTCAGGTCGTGCTGAGTCATACCCTCACGGCCATAGACAAAGAACACGTCACGCTCACGTTTCACCAAACTATAGTTGCCACTACTCAAAACCGCGGCATGGTTAACGGTTGAGTGCAATTGCTCACCACGGTAACGCATGATGTGATTCCAGATCACCTCAATACCATCTTGTGGCAACGGAAAAGGGATACCTGCAGAAACGCCTTGCACACCATTACCCGACGAAATCAACTCGGCCTGTTCAGCATTAACCCGAGTTGCAGCATAGATGCGCTGTGGCGCTGCAGCACTGCGCCGAGTCGGGTAAACATGCAAATAATAGTCAGGATTGCACTCAATTAAAGCTTGGCTACCGAGCGGCAGTTGCGCACGGTACTGATCAAGATTCTGTTGATTAACAGTGTACAAAGGCTTATCCGCGGCATAGGGATCAAGATGATGCATACCAACGCTATAACCAGCAGGCGGTGTAGTAATACCGCCATTCCACTGCGCAATGCTACCGTCAAAGTTCGCTGCGCGCTCTGCACCGAGCGGTGTTAAATCCTGACCAAGACGTGCTGCTTGGACCGGATCAACTTTAGCCTGCACCTGACAAGCTAAAGCGCTCAAAGCCATTAGCATAAGTGGTTTAATCATCAAATCCCCCTGATCTATATGGACGCAGCAAACTGAGCCTGCCAGCTATATGTACTTTTTATAAGTTTAGTTTGCGTAATTTATAATTATTATTCTTAGAATAAAGCAACAGCCTCAGTGTCGCTCGTCCAGATCTGTAGCGACAAAGACTACTGGCTCTACTTAGGCAAGTCGGCAAGACGTTCAAACTTAAGATCCCAGACGCCATGCCCAAGACGCTCGCCACGGCGTTCAAACTTAGTCACAGGGCGCTCGGCAGGACGAGCCACCCAAGTCTGATCCTCAGACAGATTGGCAAAACCTGGCGCTGCATTGAGCACTTCAAGCATATATTCTGCATAGGGCTCCCAGTCAGTGGCCAAATGGAATACACCACCAACCTTGAGCTTGCTTCGTACTAACTGGGCAAACTCAGGCTGCACAATACGGCGCTTGTGGTGGCGACTCTTATGCCAGGGATCAGGAAAAAACAGCATTAGGCGATCAAGACTGGCATCGGCTACACAGTTTTTTAACACTTCTAACGCATCACAACTGTAAACGCGTACGTTGCTGACTTTTTCAGTCAACAACGCATTGAGCAGTGCTCCCACGCCAGGGCGGTGCACTTCAATACCAATAAAATCCTGCTCAGGTGCAGCTTGCGCCATTTCTAGCAACGACTGACCCATGCCAAAACCAATCTCCAAGGTGCGCGGCGCTTGCCTGGCAAACACCTTATCAAAATCTTGCAAACCGTCAGCTAGCAGCAAGCCAAATTTTGGCCAGCCCTCATCCAGTCCACGCTGCTGACCATCGGTCATACGGCCGGCACGCATCACATAGCTTTTAATTTCACGGCGGCGCACCGGCAGCGCTTGATCCGTAATGAGATCATCTGTCATGGGAATCCTATCTAAATGAGTTGTATGACAGCCTAGGGTCGGCGCTGCCATTTAATAAAATGAAAACTTAGCCAATCATGCCATCAAGTGGCGAGGAAGCACTGGCGTAAAGTTTCTTGGGCATACGTCCGGCTAGATAGGCTAAGCGGCCTGCTAAAATAGCATGGCGCATGGCTTGCGCCATCACAACGGGCTGCTGTGCATTGGCAATAGCACTGTTCATCAGCACTGCGGCACAGCCCATTTCCATTGCAATAGTCGCATCTGATGCAGTACCCACACCGGCGTCCACCAGCACAGGAATTTTTGCTTCTTCTAAAATAATACGCAGATTATACGGGTTACAAATCCCCAAACCTGTACCAATCAAACCGGCTAATGGCATCACCGCAATGCAACCAATCGCCTCAAGTTCGCGCGCGATAATCGGATCATCACTGGTGTAGACCATCACATCAAAACCCTCATCCACCAATACTTTGGCGGCTTTTAGGGTTTCTACTACGTTAGGAAACAAGGTTTTTTGGTCAGCAAGAATTTCGAGTTTAACCAGCGTGCGACCACCCAGTAATTCACGTGCTAAGCGACAGGTGCGGATCGCAGACTCTGCGTCATAACAGCCAGCCGTATTGGGTAAAATGGTGTAGCGATCAGGACTGATAACATCCAGTAGGTTTTCTTCATCTTTATTTTGACCAATATTGGTACGACGCACCGCTACAGTCACAATTTCAGCGCCAGAGGCTTCAATCGCTAAGCGGGTTTCTTCCATGTCTTTATATTTACCGGTACCTACTAACAAGCGTGATGAGTAGGTTTTACCCGCTATTACAAAGGGCCGATCGCTGCGCACAAGATTCATCTATTGCCTCTCTTAATAAGTCAAAGCAGTCAGTTTAACTAACCACCACCAATGGCATGTACAATTTCAACAGCATCACCGTCTTTGAGCAGCGTTGCTTGGTACATGCTGCGCGGTACGATTTCGAAGTTTAACTCGACCGCTACACGGCGCCCTGCTAACTGCAGATGCTCAATTAAACCTGCCACACTGAGCGACTCGCTTAATGGATAGGTCTCACCATTCAACTGAATATGCATAACACAACCGTAAAATTGCGAAGGGGCGCTATTTTAGCGGGTTCAGTCACTGATCATCAAATATTTACGCTTTACGCCTAGCTGAGCAGGCCACACTCAACCAACCCAACACCAGTAAACTACCGCCAATCGGTGTAATTAAACCAGGCTTAAGCGGTGTTAATACCAGCACGTACAAACTGCCAGAAAACAGGACAATACCCATTATAAAAAATACTGAGGCAAACCCTAACGCCCGTGAAGGATGCTGTTGTGCCAGCACGGCGACTAACAATAAAGCCAGCGCATGGATAAACTGATACTGAACACCGGTCTGTAACACAGCCAAAGACTCTACACTCAAGGTGTTTTTTAAGCCGTGCGCCGCAAAAGCGCCGAGCAATACCGCTACACCAGCAAATACTGCTGCGATAAAAACGTTATAACGCACGATGATCTCTCCACATTATTAAAGCGCTGGTTATACTGCTGTGTATCTATTTTCAGGTTAGAACGATGCTACGTAAACTGTCTTTTATGCTTTTACCAATGTTCATGAACGCCGTAGTGTTCAGCCTCACCCTACTGCGTAAGCTACCGCGCATACTATTACTCACCCTGCTGGGCAGCATGCTACTCAGTATTTCTCTGGTATTGATGATGCGCTGGGTCAACCTACCCTACAGTGCTCTGATGTTAGAGAGACAAATTGACGCGTATTTTGCTGGGCAAGAGTATAGCGCTAAGCGAATTTGGCAACCCTGGCACAGCTTACCTGATCATTTAAAGATGGCGGTGATTGCCGCAGAAGATCAACAATTTTCTAGCCATTACGGCTTTGATTTCGCCGCTATTCGCGCCGCACTCAGTTACAACCAAAAAGGCAGCAGTATACGAGGCGCCAGCACCTTGTCACAGCAAGTGGCGAAGAATACTTTTTTATGGTCATCACGCAGTTGGTCGCGAAAAATCTTAGAAGCTTGGTTCACCGCGTGGATTGAACTGCTGTGGAGCAAAGAGCGCATTCTTGAAGTCTATTTAAACAGCGCCGAGTGGGGACCTGGTATTTTTGGTGCTCAAGCGGCAGCGCAGTATCATTTCAATATCGGCGCAGCCTACCTGTCCAACCAGCAAGCCTACTTGCTCGCAGCAACGCTGCCCAGTCCACTCAAGCGTAGCGCCAGCCAGCCCAGCGCAGCAACAGAGCAGCGTGCGCGCTGGATTCGCCGGCAAGTTCAGCAACTAGGTGGGAGCAACTACCTCATCGCGCTCAAAGCTTCATACCCTGATTGGCTGTTAACGCTCAGCGGCCAAGTAAAAAGCACACTGAAGCTTTAGCACAGCGCCCGGTAGCACTCACTGATCAGGCTGAGTCAGCGCAGAACGTTTAGCAGTATTCACGCATAGAAATGTTGCATTGGCCTCGGCTGCAGTTACGGGCTTGCCGTACCAATAGCCCTGCCCTTCATCACAGCCCAAATCAATCAGGAAACGCTCTTGCTCAAGGGTTTCAACCCCTTCAGCAATCACCTGCATGCCTAAGTTTTTACTCAACTGGATAATGGTTTTCACAATAGTGGCATTATCTTCACTATCAAACACATCTTGCACAAAGCTTTTATCAATTTTTATTTTATCTAGCGGCAGGGTTTTTAAATAACTCAATGATGAGTAGCCCGTACCAAAGTCATCAATGGCCACACGCACACCCATGCTGCGCAAGCCGCGCAGGTTTCTGGCCGCAGCCTTAATATCTTCCATCAAGCCTGTTTCGGTGACTTCCAGCTCTAAACTGTCTGGCTGCAAGTTATACAGCACCAGTTTTTCTTTAACTTGGCGTAATAAGTCAGAGTGGTGTAGCTGTGCTGCGGATAAATTAACTGCCATTCGTAAACTTGTTTTTCCCTGCGCATGCCACTCACACAACTGCCGGCACGCTTGATCTAACACCCAAGCACCCAGTTCAAGAATATGGCTGCTTTGCTCTGCCAGCGGAATAAACAAATCAGGAGGAATCATTCCCAGTTCTGGGTGCGTCCAGCGCAGCAATGCTTCTACACCAATGACCTCCTTACTGCTGTAGTCAATTTGCTGCTGGTAGACCACGTGCAATTGATTGTTCGAGATGGCATCTTTAAGTTCTTTTTTAAGTCGTCGCCGTCTGCGTATTTCTAAGTCAATGCTGGCAATAAAGAACTGGTAACGATTGCGTGCGCCTTTTTTGGCCAACTGCATGGTTTGCTCTGCTTGTTGCAATAAGCCCTCAGTGCTATCGCCATCATCCGGGTACAGGGTAATCCCAATGGTGGCGTGCAGGCGAACCGACAAAAGCTCAGAACTGTAAGTCCTTGCCATCACCAAGGGCTCTTTTAAGCTATCAAGAATATTTTGCGCCAACTCAGCGGCTTGTTCCAGCTCTTCAATACCAGATTTAACGATCACAAACTGATCGCCACCTAAACGCGCCAAGCAGCCTTCATGCTCCGCATGTACTCGCAAACGTCGTGCAATACCCTGCAATAACCAGTCACCGATCTGATAATTGTGCTGCTCATTAATATTTTTAAAGTCATCCAGACCAAGGCAGAGTACGGCCACCCCTTGCTGTTTATCGCGCGCATCATCAATGATTTTGTCTAACTGCAACTGCAACTCTTGGCGATTGGGTAACCCGGTTAAAAAATCAATTTGCGACATCAATAACAAACTGTCTTCTGCTTCTCGACGCAAGTGAGTATTGCGCTCGATAGCGGCTAACAACTGATTCACTTTACGCGCCCACAGGCCCAGTTCGTTTTTTTCATGCCCTTTGAGCAAAGGCAATTGATAGTCTGCGGGGCGGTCTGGATTAATCCGACTGAGATGCCGAATTATTTTCTCTAGTGGCCGTGTTAATAGCACTTGGTAGATCAGGTACAGGACTAAGCCTAAAATCAAGGCTCGCAACACCCCTGAAATTAGAATAGCGACAGCATTTCTGAGTAAGCGATCACCGTATAAAGCGGTATCTAAAACAATGTTTAAATCACCGTAATACTCACTGCCGTCGCCATCTAAGTGACTACCAAGGGCTACTTTAAAGGCATGCTCTTGAGTGAATACAAGATCAGTGAAGTTACGGCGTTGGGAAACCTGTAAGTTGCGCGAGGCTTGCGCTAAAAGCACTTCATCAGGATGACCAATACTGGCAAATCGCACAGCTTCATGATGCAACAAGCCTTCGATAACTTGCCGCCCCATTTCCTCATCAAGACTATACAGCGCTTGTTTTGATGGGTCGCTAAACATCGCTAATATGCGCTGCCCGTCATTTTTTATCTGCTGCTCGGTTAAATACGCGTCATAGGCAACTTGCATAAAACTAAAGACAATACCAACGAGCAAGGCTGCACCAACAACCCAGCGCAAAAGCTTAAACGACAAACTGTCCTTACGCTCAATGTTCAATAATCTCTGCCTTTTATTATATTTGGCTAGCAGTCGACTGCCTGTCCTGCTTTCAAGACTTGTTATTTATACGCCATAAAGCACAAACAAAACACCTATTCAAAACAACTCATTATAAAAAAACCCCCAGTACTAACAATGCAGTGACTGAGGGTTTTAATAAAGCATGCTTTAGTTCTACTAGCACTTAGCCAGCGAAGTTTTTCGCTACAAAGTCCCAGTTAACTAAGTTCCAAAATGCTTCTACGTACTTAGGGCGCGCATTACGGTAGTCAATGTAATAAGCGTGCTCCCAAACATCACAGGTCAATAGCGCTGTGTCACTGGTAGTTAACGGACAGCCTGCACCGATAGTGCTGGTTAATGCTAAAGAACCATCAGCCTTCTTAACTAACCAAGCCCAACCTGAACCGAATGTACCGATTGCAGTTTTGCTGAACTCTTCTTTGAACGCCGCAAATGAACCAAAGGCTGCATTAATAGCATCAGCTAAAGCACCTGTAGGCTCACCGCCAGCATTTGGCGCTAAGCAGTTCCAGTAAAACGTATGGTTCCACACTTGTGCGGCGTTATTAAATACACCGCCGCTTGACGTTTTAATGATTTCTTCTAAGCTTTTGCCTTCAAACTCAGTACCTGGAACCAGGTTGTTCAAGTTCACAACATAGGCGTTGTGGTGCTTACCGTGGTGAAAATCTAAAGTTTCTGCAGAAATATGAGGTTCTAGTGCATTTTTTTCGTAAGGAAGTGCAGGTAATTCAAAAGCCATGATTATTCTCCATTTACATCAGACAAGGCACAATCAGCAAGCTCCTAAGTGGGCGGCCAATTCAACTGCCAACCGCTCCGACTTGCTTTAAGTCATGCATTATAGCACTTCAGAGGCGGCTTATCCATGTTGCACCGATGCAGCCTCAATCACCAAGCACTAACTGTGCGGCCACACTAAACATCATCAAGGCCACTAAAAAATCAATAACCCGCCACGTTATAGGGCGCGCCAGCCATGGTGCTAATTTTGCCGCACCCAGCGCTAAACTAAAAAACCACAGCAGCGAACCTGTTGCTGCACCCAGCACATATGCACTGGGCGATACTTGTTGCGCGCCAAGTGAGCCGATCAATAAGACAGTGTCCAAATACACATGCGGATTGAGCAAAGTCACGGCCAAAGTTGTCATCAGAACCGTGCGCAATGACTGCAGCGGACGTGCAATAACTGTTTCCAGAGCGCTTCTACGAAAGGCACGCAGCAAGGCTAATGCACCATAGGATGATAAAAACAGCACGCCACCCCAACGAGCAATAAAAAGCAATACAGGACTACCGGTAAGAATCTGCGCCAGCCCATAAACGCCGCATGCGATCAACAACACATCAAAAAACACGCAGACACTGGCCACCCAGAGATGGTGTTCACGACGCAATGCCTGTGAGACAACAAAGGCATTTTGCGCGCCGATCGCCATAATCAGACCTAAAGCAATCAACAGGCCATTACTATAACTTTGCAACACAACCGGCACTCCTAAAACATCACTTACTGGCCTGACTAAGTTTTCACCCAGCAATAAAAAACCGCCCAACGGCGGTTTTTTAAATAACGCTCGACTTACAAGCCAGACATGGACTTGATCGCGCTCATTAACTCGTCATCAGTACAGTCGCTGCATGTGCCTTTTGGTGGCATCGCATTGATACCGCTGATCGAAGTTTTCAACAGACCATCCAAGCCACCTGCAGCATCTGCACGCGCTTGCCATGCAGCAGTATCACCTGTCTTAGGTGCATCAAGTAAGCCGATTGAATGGCAAACAGTACAATACTGCTTGTATACATCATCACCGCTACGTCCTGCCGAAGCAGCCGCTGGGGCTTCAGTAGCAGCACTTGCTACTTCAGCAGTGGCAGGCGCAGGCGCGTTGGCACACTCTTGACCTTGGATGCACACTTCACCTACAGGTTTAATGCGCTGGGCAATATCTTCATCAGTAGTCGCTTGCGCACTGACAGCCCATAAGGCTAAGACAGTTGCTTGGGCTAGCAGAATTTTTTTCATCAGGTTCACGGTACACCCTCTATTCTCATGGCAATTCATGTTCGCAAGACGTCTTTTGCGATTTGCGCACAGTATAACCACTCCCTGCCGCTAGGCAAACAGAACAATTTAGACAATTGTGTATTTTAACGACTAATCAGAGGAGTACTCATAGCGCACACGCTTCACATTACATAATAATTCATAAGAAATCGTGCCTGCTCGGGTTGCTACCTCATCCACCGACACAGTGCTGCCCCACAACTCAACGCTACTGCCAACCCCTGCCTGCCTGAGCTCGGTCAAATCTACCGCTAACATGTCCATACATACACGACCTAATAGTTGCGTTACACAACCATCCACCGCCACGGGCGTACCGGTCGGTGCATGCCGCGGATAACCATCGGCGTAACCCATTGCCACAATACCCACGCGAACCGGCTGCTGCGCAACAAACTGCGCGCCATAGCCTACCGGCTCACCAACAGATAATTCACGTACCGCAATAATTTTTGACTGCAAGGTCATCACTGGCTGCAGCTTCTCAACGCTCGGGCTATGCATGGCAACCGGCTGACTGCCATATAAAATAATCCCAGGGCGCGACCAATCACTACGAATAGCAGGCCAGGCTAATATAGCGGGCGAATTACATACACTAATGGGCGCCTGCATACCGGTCACCGCATCAGTAAATATCTGGTGCTGTTCTTGAGTGCGCAAAGACTGCAACTCATCAGCCTGTGCAAAATGAGTCATGAGTACCACAGTGGCAACATTGCCGCAGTCCTGTAAACGTTGCCACGCAGCACGGTACTCGCTAGGAAAAAAACCAACACGATGCATGCCCGAATCCATTTTCAGCCACACCGTTAACGGTCGCGCTAAAACAGCCTGCTCAAGCACTTCTAACTGCCAGTTGGCATGGATCACACACCACAAATCATGCGCAACAATCAATTGCAGCTCTTGCTGATCAAAAAAACCTTCGAGCAATACAATAGGCAAGGTCACCCCCGCCGCACGCAACTCAAGCGCCTCCTCCAAGCACGCCACCGCAAAGCCATCGGCAATATCATGCAACGCCAACGCACAAGGCACAGCACCATGCCCGTAAGCATCGGCTTTGAGCACAGCCAAGGCCTTGTCTGCGCACAACTGGCGAGCTAACCGATAGTTATGTCGCAAAGCTTGTAAATTAATTAGCGCGCGCGCTGGACGCATGTCGTACTCACTATCTAAATTAAATTAACTGATCAATATTCACTTTTGTAGCTACGCGATACAAATAGCACGGCATAACAGTCCATTAGCAGTAACGAAATATATCCAAACCTTCACGGCTAATCTGCGGTATTTTTTTACTCATAAGATCGGCCAAATAACTCGCCGAGCCACAGGACATGGTCCAACCTAAAGTGCCGTGCCCAGTATTTAAAAACAAATTACGATACGCCGTCTTGCCTACAATCGGTGTGCCATCCGGTGTAGCAGGACGCAAACCGGTCCAAAACTCTGCCTGGCTTAAATCACCCGCATGCGGATACAGCAAGCCGGCCACGTACTCTAAAGTCTCACGATGTTTAGGGTTTAGGCTCAAATCAAAGCCTTTGATATGCGCCATCCCACCCACACGAATGCGCTGATCAAAACGCGTGACGGCTACTTTGTAGGTTTCATCAACAATGGTTGAGCGCGGCGCCATTGCTGGATCTGTTATCGGTACTGTCAACGTATACCCTTTTAGCGGATAAATTGGAGCTTTAATCCCCAAAGGCTCAAGCAACAAGCGCGAATAACTACCCAGCGCGACCACATACTGATCAGCGATTTCTAATTCACCGTTGATATACACGCCGGTGATGCGATCACCAGTACTGCAAATACTTTCAATGGTTTGCTCAAAACGAAACTCAACCCCAAGGTCGCGTGCTTTAGCGGCTAGATTACGGGTAAATAAATTACAATCACCGGTCTGATCGTTGGGCAAATGCAAAGCACCGACCAAGGTATCAGACACCGCTGCCAACGCCGGCTCAACTCGGGCAATATCTGCTGCACCCATTAACTCATAAGGCACACCACTGCGCTCTAACACTGCAATATCTTGCGCGGTGCTATCAAACTGCTGCTGGGTGCGAAACAGTTGCGTGGTGCCTTTTTGCTGCCCTTCGTACTCAATGCCAGTTTCTGCGCGCAGCGCATCTAAACAATCACGACTGTATTCGGCCAGACGCACCATGCGTTCTTTATTCACCACATAACGAGCCGGTGTGCAGTTGCGTAGCATCTGCGCCAGCCATTGGTATTGAAAGATATCAGAGCGCAAACGTACGGAAAAAGGCGAGTGCTCGCGCATCATCCATTTTATTGCTTTAAACGCAATACCCGGAGCCGCCCACGGCGAGGCGTGACCTGGTGAAATTTGCCCAGCGTTAGCAAAACTGGTTTCCTCAGCGACGGCCGACTGCCGATCGATGACGACCACTTGATAACCTTGTTTAGCCAGATAATAGGCACTGGTCACACCTACAACACCTGCTCCTAGTACGAGTACCCGCATTCTGCCCCCAATGGTGCCTGATTGATTCAGGTTTTTTTGACGCTAAAATATTGGCTCGAGTTACACTGCACTGGCTTTTAATAATCCCTGCGGCGTGAGCGACTGCCCACGCCAAGTAAACGCCAGCGGCCACAAGTTTTGCTCAATCGCTGCCTGCTGCCATAACTGCGCAAACGACTGCTGCACAACAGGATGCTGCACCTGCCCGGCAAGAAGAGCCAACGGCCACAAAACAAAGGCATTTTTTAAGATTTCCGCGCGCGGCAAAATGACAGTGCCATATACACCGACTTGCTGACCGTATAACAGCACATCAATATCTAACGGCAAGCCTTTACGCGGCACAGCATAGCGACCATTGAGCGCTTCAATCTGCTTAAGGTGCTGATCCAGCTCTTGCAGCGGCATACGGGTTTTAACCTGCACCACCATGTTCAAAAAGCAATCACTGCGAATGCCTACTGGCTCACTTTCAAACACTGGCGAGCAGTTCAGCTCACCAAACAACTCACGCAGAGCATCAAGGCCTGCACATAAATGTTTTTCACGCTCAACATTAGTGCCTAAACCCAAGTACACATCGATTAACGGCATCCGCGTTCAATCTCCACACCCACACCACGCGCATTTGCTACCGCGCCGGGCTTAGTGATTTTTAAGCGCAACCAAGGAATATTGAATTCAAGCATTAACAGCGCAGCGAGGCGCTCAGCAAAAGTCTCTACCAACTCAAAGTTACTGTTTTGTGCAAAATCATCAATTCGTTCCGACACAGCTGCGTAATCTAACGCTAAATGCAGTGCATCATCTGCAGCGCAAGGGCGGTTATCCCAGCCCATGTGCACATCCACCAATAGATTCTGGCGAATCGTGCGCTCCCAGTCATAGGCACCAATAACGGTGTCCACTTCTAGACTTTCGATAAATACCGTGTCCACTTTGCTCCTGCCTCGTTAGAATCAAGACTCGCTAGCCTTGGATCATGCAAATGTTTGAGTTATTACTGGTGTGCGCTTATCTGCTTGGCTCGCTATCTTTTGCCATACTGTTGAGCCGTTATTACGGCAATAGCGACCCGCGCTCGCAAGGGTCTGGTAATCCCGGTGCCACCAATATGTTGCGTGTCGCTGGTAAACGTCTGGCTATTCTGACCCTGCTCGGCGATCTGAGCAAAGGTTTACTGCCAATTTTAATTGCCCGTGCGCTAGGCTTCAGCGAACAACAACAGGCTTGGATTGGTTTGGCCGCGGTGATTGGTCATCTTTATCCACTGTATTTCAATTTTCGCGGTGGTAAAGGCGTGGCTACAACCGCCGGCATGCTGCTGGGCTTATACCCACCTGCAGCGCTACTGGCCTTGGCTGCGTGGCTGCTCACCTTTAGCCTCACCCGCATCAGCTCGCTCGCCGCTCTGGCCAGCGTGCCGCTGTGCTTGCCGTTACTGGCTTGGCAACAGCCTCAAGCCTTGTTGCCGGTTAGCATTCTCAGCGTTTTGTTGGTCTGGCGACACCGCAAAAATCTAAAAGACTTGCTCGCCGGCAACGAGCGCCGCTTTAAAGATTAATGGCTGAGCGTTAGCGCCGGTAACTCTTCCATCGGCCAGCGGGCTCGCGCATTGATCGCATCACCTTCTTTTTGCCCCGCCATTAAGCGCTGACAACCGGCATAGGCGATCATAGCGCCATTATCCGTGCAAAATTCTGGGCGCGCATAAAAGACCTGACCTTGGCGTTTCGACAACATGCTTTCCAGCGAACGACGCAAGGCTTGGTTGGCACTCACCCCACCGGCGATCACTAACGTTTTTAAATTTTCTTGCTCAAGCGCGCGCTGGCATTTAATCGTCAGCGTGGCCACGACTGCAAGCTGAAAGGCATGGGCTAGATCAGCACGTGTTTGCTCGCCGTCATCACCGGCAGCAATGCATTTATTCCATGCCGTTAAGGTTGCAGTTTTTAGACCACTGAAACTAAATTGCAAGCCGGGACGGTCAGTCATCGGCTTGGGCAAAGTAAAGCGACCCGGCTGCCCTTTTTCCGCGACTCGCGCGATCTCTGGACCACCGGGATACTTTAAACCCATCATTTTTGCAGTTTTATCAAAGGCTTCACCGGCCGCATCATCAATGGATTCACCCAACAAACGATACTGACCAATACCATCAACACGCACTAACTGGGTGTGCCCACCAGACACTAACAAAGCTACAAAGGGAAACTGGGGCGGTGTTTCTTCCAGCATTGGCGCTAACAAATGGCCTTCCATGTGATGCACACCGATGGACGGTATATCCCAGGCAAAGGCCAAAGCCTGCGCGCAAGAAGCACCCACCAGCAGCGCACCCACCAAGCCGGGGCCTGCCGTGTAGGCAATCCCTTCAATATCACTTGGTTCACATTGCGCATCAGCCAAGACCTGTTCAATCAACGGCAACATACGCTTAATATGATCACGCGACGCCAGTTCAGGCACCACACCGCCGTACAGGCGATGCAGCTCAATTTGACTAAATAATGCATCCGCCAAAAGACCGCGCTCACTGTCGTACAAGGCCACGCCTGTTTCATCGCAGGATGTCTCTAAACCCAAAACCAGCATTTAATCTACCCGTCCAACTTTACAAAAAAAGAATATGCACGCATCATAAGCGGCTTGGCGGTGATGTTCTATGCTTTTATAGCAATGCCTTTGCTTTTACTTAAAAAAGCAGGTAATATCCGCAACCCTTGAAAACCGATATATATTCTTACTGGATGTATATCAAACCACCCGGTCATTGATGAAGGTACGAATCGGATGCCAACTGTCAAACTTAAAGACAACGAACCATTTGACGTTGCTCTGCGTCGCTTCAAGCGCTCCTGCGAAAAAGCCGGTGTTCTTGCTGATGTACGCAGTCGCGAATTTTATGAAAAGCCTACTGCTGAACGTAAGCGTAAAGCCGCAGCTGCAGTAAAGCGTCATGCAAAGAAAGTTCAACGCGAACAACGTCGTCACGAACGCCTGTATTAAGTTTCACAGGCTTTAGTGCGTAACAAAGCCCGGATTCGTCCGGGTTTTGTCGTTTTACTCATTTCAATTTTATAATCAACCCAGCATTAACAGCACTGCACAGCCAAGCAGCACCTGCTTTACTTGCAGCAACTCAGCTCAGACGCTCAACTCTGCAAAACTTACCTAACAGTCAACTGTCTACAGGTATGCGCTCCAGCATCGAGGCTGTCGAACCGAGCAGCGCCGCAGTGACATAAACCAAGCATTGTAGGGACTCCATGGCTGGATTAATTGCCCAAGGCTTTATTGATGACTTACTCAACCGCACCGACATTGTCGAAGTGGTGGGTTCGCGCGTGCAATTAAAAAAATCCGGAAAAAACTACACTGCCTGCTGCCCTTTTCACCAAGAGAAAACCCCCTCTTTCAGCGTGAGTCATGACAAACAGTTCTATTACTGTTTTGGCTGTGGTGCCGGCGGCAATGCTCTGGGTTTTATTATGGATCACGACCACCTTGATTTTCCTGAGGCGGTCGAAGAACTGGCTAAGCGCGCCGGGGTTGAGGTTGAACATGAAGACAGCAGCGCACCGAAAAAGCCACGCCAGGCGACTGATTCGCCACTCTATGCATTATTGAGCGCGGCCAGCGACTACTACCGTGCCGCGCTAAAAAGCCACCCCCAGCGTGACGCTGCAGTGAATTACTTAAAAAAACGCGGTGTCTCTGGAGTGATTGCGCGCGATTTTGCTCTCGGTTTTGCGCCTCCAGGCTGGGACAATCTGAGCAAGCACTTAGGCGGTGACAGCCTGCAACAAAAAGCACTAGTAGATGCAGGCCTACTGGCAGAAAATGCTGATACTCAACGTCGCTATGACCGTTTTCGTGACCGGATTATTTTTCCGATCCATGATTCACGCGGGCGTATTATTGGTTTTGGTGGGCGCGTACTGGGTGACGACAAACCCAAGTACCTCAATTCACCAGAAACCGCAGTTTTCCATAAAGGCCAAGAACTATACGGCCTGTATGAGGCACGCAAACACAATCGCCAACTCAATGAAATTATTGTCGTTGAGGGCTATATGGATGTGATCGCCCTCGCCCAACAAGGCTTGCGTAATGCGGTAGCGACACTCGGCACCGCCACCAGTGAAGAGCACATTAAACGTTTATTTCGAGTGGTGCCCAATATTTTATTTTGCTTCGACGGTGACAACGCCGGTCGTAAAGCCGCGTGGCGCGCCCTTGAGTCAACCCTGAGCAACTTAAAAGACGGCCAACAAGCACGGTTTTTATTTGTTCCCGACGGCGAAGACCCCGACAGCTTAATTCGCAGCGAAGGCCTGGAGGCTTTTCAAGCGCGCATGGCCCAACAAGCGGTGCCTTTAACCGAGTATTTCTTTACCCACCTGGCTGAAGAAGTAAACCTTGAGTCGCTGGAAGGTAAAGCGCACATGGCGACCCTTGCTGCGCCGCTACTCGAGCGCATTCCTGGTGCTAACTTACGCGCATTAATGCGGCAAAAGCTGACTCAATTAACCGGTCTGTCTGGCACTGCCAGCGTAGATAACAGCACAACTGTCGCGCAAGACTGGGCCGCCAGCAGCGACTACGATCACGATTCCATTGACCTTGATGCGTACAACCAGTTTCATCCAAACGACTACACGGAGCTGCCAACACAGGCGCCAGCTCAGTGGTTTAAGAAAAACAGCCAGAGCAAAACCTCATGGCAGCCTAAAAGCGCTTCAGCACGCCAATCAAACCGTGCCAATGCCGCTGTAGAAACCCCGCACTTGGCCGCACTGCGTACCTTGTTGCATCATCCACACCTTGCACTAAAAGTTGACACCGCAAGTAAACTTGCCGCAGAAGATGACCTTTATGCGCAATTGCTCGTCTCATTACTCGAAGCGTTACAAAAAAGCCCCAACCTCAGCCCACTACAATTGATTGCGCGATGGCATGGCACCGAACAGGGCCACCTTTTACGTGCGCTGGCTGAAAAAGAATGGCTTATTGATGCTGACAACCTTGAACAGCAATTTTTCGACACCATAACTCGTTTAGCATCGCGTCAACGCGAGCGCCTGATTGAACAACTACTCAACAAGGCTCGCTCTGACCAACTGTCTAGCGAAGAAAAACAACGCTTGCGTGAATTGTTTGAACAGCACAACAATCCGCCAAGCACCGCCGAAACTGGCAATTAAGCTATTATATGCAGTATAATAAGCTTCTTTCTTGCCGTTCGGCCCAGACCTTTCATGGATAGGGTGATATGTCCGCAAAAGCACAACAATCTCGTTTAAAAGAACTCATCGCCCTCGGTCGCGAGCAGGGATACCTGACTTACGCTGAGGTCAACGACCACCTTCCTGAAGATATTTCTGACCCAGAACAGGTTGAAGATATTATTCGCATGATCAACGACATGGGAATAAATGTTTTCGAAACAGCGCCCGATGCTGACGCATTACTATTGGCCGGCGCTGACACTGATGAAGCCGCTGCTGAAGAGGCTGCAGCAGCCCTGGCCGCGGTTGAAACTGATATTGGCCGCACCACTGACCCTGTGCGCATGTACATGCGTGAAATGGGCACTGTAGAACTGCTCACCCGCGAAGGTGAAATTGAAATTGCCAAGCGTATTGAGGAAGGTATCCGCGATGTGATGGGCGCTATCGCGCACTTCCCAGGTACTGTATCCAGTATTCTTGCCAGTTTTGATCGCGCCATCACTGACGGCACGCGCCTGACTGACGTTTTCAACGGCTATATTGATCCTGACGATGAAATTGCTCAGCCAGCAGCTGTTGCCGCTGCAGCGGCAGCCGCTAAAAGCACCGCCGCAGCTGCTAAGAAAGCAACTGATGACGATGATGAAGAAGACGAGGAAGACGATAAAGAGGAAGAAGAAGAGGAAGAAGCTGGCGACGGCGGTCCGGACCCAGAAGTTGCTAAGCAGCGTTTTGGTGCAGTGGCTGAGAAACTGGCTAAAGCTGAAAAAGTCCTACTCAAGCATAAGCGCAATAGCAAACAAGCAGTAACCGCTCTGCAAGAGCTTGCCGAACTCTTTATGCCAATCAAATTGGTACCTAAGCAGTACGATGCTCTAGTTCTGCATGTGCGCGACTCTCTGCTGCGTTTGCGCAGGCAAGAGCGCGCTATCATGCAGCTATGTATCCGCGATGCACGCATGCCACGTGCTGACTTTTTGAAGCACTTTCCTGGCAATGAAACTGACTTGGACTGGGCAGTAAAACTCAGCGAAGGCAAAGCACGCTACGCAGCCGCTTTAGCACCACTGGTTGAAGATATTCAGCGCCATCAGCAAGCACTAATTGATTTAGAAACAGAAACAGAGCTGTCGATTGCCGATATCAAAGACATCAACCGTCGCATGTCGATTGGTGAAGCCAAAGCCGGTCGCGCCAAGAAAGAAATGGTCGAAGCTAACCTGCGCTTAGTTATTTCTATTGCCAAGAAATACACCAACCGTGGTCTACAGTTCCTCGACTTGATTCAAGAAGGCAATATTGGTTTGATGAAAGCTGTCGACAAGTTTGAATACCGTCGCGGTTATAAGTTCTCAACCTATGCAACCTGGTGGATTCGTCAAGCGATTACCCGCTCGATTGCTGACCAAGCACGCACCATCCGTATTCCTGTACATATGATTGAGACCATCAACAAGCTCAATCGTATCTCTCGTCAAATGCTGCAAGAGATGGGGCGCGAACCCACTCCTGAAGAACTCGGCGAGCGCATGGAAATGTCTGAAGACCGCGTACGTAAAGTCCTAAAGATTGCTAAAGAGCCAATCTCCATGGAAACACCGATCGGTGATGATGAAGATTCGCACTTAGGTGATTTCATTGAAGACTCAACCATGCAGTCGCCGATTGATATTGCCACTGTCGAGAGCCTGAAAGAGTCCACGCGTGACGTGCTCAGCGGTCTAACCGAGCGCGAAGCAAAAGTACTGCGCATGCGTTTCGGTATTGATATGAATACTGACCACACGCTGGAAGAAGTCGGCAAACAGTTTGACGTGACCCGTGAGCGGATTCGTCAAATTGAAGCCAAGGCGCTACGCAAGTTGCGCCACCCATCACGCAGTGAGCATTTACGTTCGTTCCTTGACGAGTAAAAGCAAAAAACCCCGATAATTATCGGGGGTTTTTGTTTGCGTCTTTGCAGCACACAGGTATAATCACCCGCTGCAACTGGGGGCCTGTAGCTCAGTTGGTTAGAGCAGGGGACTCATAATCCCTTGGTCCACGGTTCAAGTCCGTGCAGGCCCACCATACAAATCAAACACTTAAGCCGCTTTTACCAAAGGCGGCTTTTTTGTTTCTGAAATCTGTAAGCAAATTTCAAAATCCGCAGCCCTGCGAGACAGTACTTGCGCCCTGAGGCATCAGTCACTTCAGCAGAGGTGCCATCTTTAAGGAGCTGAATCTGTTGCCGCTAGGGGCTCCACACAGCTCTGTTTAGTATGGCTAAAGTATATTCTTAGCCCTGTGTATGCTGCTAAAAAATATTATTGCAGTTTTAAGTGCTTGGGCACTTGCGTCGTGACTTCAAGTTTCGCGCCTCGATCAATGCATTAATAAGCAAATATTTTACCCAGGCAGAAGCTGCAACTACTATTTTTCGCTGGCGAAAACCAAAACGACCTCGACAAATAAACAATTTTAGCGCGGGCTAAAATCACTCCTATTTTTAAGTTTGAATTCAGGCAGCGCCTGTAACCTTTGCAGCCTAGACACCCCATATCGTTGTGTTGCAGCCTCTCAGACTAGGAAATAACCATGAAAATTTTAACTACATTATGTGTGTCCGCTGCTTTATTGATGGGCGCAGGTTTAGCTCAAGCTGAGGTCAGCCCAGCTAAAACAGTTGAGCTGAGTACGTCAGGCGCGATTTTAGCCTTTGACCAACTTGATCAGACGGCTTTAGCGCAACACTCAAACGCCACCCTATTGGACACTGAGCTTGATGAGTCGTATGGCCGTTATATTTACCAAGTGGACCTGCGTGATGATAAAGGCCAGAAGTGGGAAGTAGAAATGGATGCCGCTACTGGCGAGATTTTGAAAAACCGTCAGGATGATTAATTCTTAAACAAGCCTGCAAATAGAGCTAGGTAACGACCCATGCTCGAGTAATCTTTTTACAAGAATACCAGCATGGGTCGTTGCGTTAAGCATGGGTAGCTAGGCCCTCTGCGCTACAACAAAAGAGATCTCTTATGTACTTAAAGGCTACAAAACGGCCTAGACGTTCGATGCAAGCTCGCATCTGGATGTGGGTCATGCTGTGCTTGCTGCTGGTTGCTGCATTCCAGCTCCATACACAGCGTCTTGATTATCGCCTGTATTACTGGCTGAAAACTCACATGCATGCTGATGATTGGCAGGATCGGGCAGTGTGGTTGCCAGGCTACAGTGTCGAGATCGATGCTAAGCCTGTTATTGGTATAAACAACAATCTTTCTGGCCTGACCTATGACCGCGATCTGGGCCTGCTATGGGCTGTTATCAATGGCCCTAACGAGTTGGTTGCTTTAAGCCGAGACGGTGATGTGCAAGCACGCTTTAGTCTTGAGGGATTCAGTGACGTGGAGGCAGTGACTTATATTGGTAATGGGCAATTAGTGGTGGCGGAAGAGCGAAAACAAAACTTAATCATCATAGATATCCCTGTGAGTGCTGGCGGCAGGCTACTTACAAGTGGATCTCTGAGTCAGGACACATATCCATCGCTAAAACTTGCATTCTGGAATGAGGACAACAAAGGTTTAGAAAGCCTGACCTATGACCTTAAAAATGATCGCCTGTATGTGGCTAAAGAGCGTGATCCTATCCAATTGCTTGAGGTGAGTGGTCTGCGTGCAAGCTTAGATGAAGGGCTGTCTATGAGTGTGCGCAATTTATCAGGCTGGATAAAAAACAAGGTATTCGCGACTGATGTATCATCGGCTACTTACGATGAAAAGAGCGGTCATTTGATTTTGTTAAGTGACGAGTCGAAGCTGCTGATCGAAATAACCACTGAAGGTAAAGTGATCAGCTTTCGCTCTCTAGCTAGAGGTTTTGCAGGTTTAGAAAAAGGTATCCCACAGGCAGAAGGCGTAAACATTGACGAAGATGGCTATTTGTATGTAGTCAGTGAGCCCAACCTGTTCTATCGCTTTACACGCGAGCCTGAGTGACTGCTTAAGCCCTCATTCGCAGCGGGGAAAATAAGCATAGCAGCAAATAAAAACGCATAATCGTGTGCAAAGGTTGGTTAATTAGGAGTTGCTGTGTCGAGTCTTGCAAAGAGTAGCCCCGCCAGGCAGAGCTACGTGTCTTGGTTTATTTTTGGCCTGATGGCCAGTGTCACCTTTATCGGTATTCTCTCCGAGCTGGTGCCGTCCGGTATTTTGCCGCAAATGACCGCAGGGTTAGGTATTGAGCAAACCCAAGTGGGCTTTTTGGTCGGTGTCTATGCACTGGCCTCGGCAGTGTTTGCCATCCCCATGATCAGCATGACCTTATGGATCAATCGCAAAATCCTGTTACTGGCTTTGCTAGCAGGTTTTGCTGTGTCTAATATCGTGGTCGGCATCACTGACTCATACGCCCTGATCGTCGCCATGCGTATTCTTGGCGGCATCTGTGCCGGCATCATGTGGCCGATGATTGCCGCTTATGGCACAGCGTTGGTGCCTGAAGACCAGCACGGTAAAGCAATCACCATCATCATGGCCGGCAATACCTTTGGCGTCAGCCTTGGCCTGCCCTTTATGACCTTTATCGGTACCGAGATAGGTTGGCGCACAGCATTCTTGTTGCTCGGAGTGATGGGCGCGGTGATCGCCCTGCTGGCGGCCAAGTACCTGCCCTCGGTAAAGGGTGAAAAACTCACGCAAAGCAACTCACCGCTGGCGGTACTGAAAATACCAGCGGTGTTGATTGTCTTACTGCTGACCTTTCTTTCCGTGGTGGCGCACTACAGCACCTACACCTATATCACTTTGCTGGTTGAGACCCTGGAGTTTGTCGGTGGCATCAGTTTGGCATTGCTGATTTTCGGAATTGGCTCGGTGGTATCAGTCATATTGTCAGCTAAAATTATCGACACTTACTTGCGCAGTTTGATCGTGAGTATGTTGGCCTGCGGCGTTGGTGCGATGCTGATGTTTGTCTTCTTTGGCGGTAGCAATGGCGTTTCCCATATGGCCTTTTTCCTCTGGGGTCTGGCCTTCGGCCCGCTAGTGACCATGTATCAAGCGGCAGTCAGCAAGCAAGTTGAGCACGCCAAAGCCGTGGCCACTTCGGTGCAATCCAGTGTGTTTAACTTTTCCATCATGATTGCCACTTGGCTGGGTGGATTGATTCTCACCCACATGACCAACCTTGGTGTGTTTGGCATTGTTTACCTGTCTATTCTTTGTTTCGTCCCTGCCATAATTATTGCTTTTATGGCACAGAAAACCTTGAACTCTGCAGCAGTTTCTCGGTAAGGAGTGTGTAATGAAAAAGTTTATTAACGCCACTATCTATCGCAACAGCGACGCCACAGAAATCCTGGTCGACAAAGGCGTGATTAAGGCCATTGGCAGCAATTTGCCCGCAGCAGATGAAGTCATC
The DNA here is from genome assembly GCA_964385265.1 of uncultured Thiopseudomonas sp. Classification (GTDB taxonomy): domain Bacteria; phylum Pseudomonadota; class Gammaproteobacteria; order Pseudomonadales; family Pseudomonadaceae; genus Denitrificimonas. The sequence goes on along the minus strand of CAYLOI010000001.1, from coordinate 71,772 downwards.
GACCTCAAAGGCCGCCTCGTGGTGCCCCCTTATGTGGATGCACACCTGCACCTGGACTATGTTTACACTGCTAACAATGAGGGGGCGACCAACGACAGCGGCACCTTATTCGAAGGCATCGCCCGCTGGCACGAGGTAAAAAAGAACCAAACTTTTGCCGACGCCAAGCAGCGCGCGTTAAAGGGTATTGCAGAAGAAGTATCCAAGGGCGTGCAATTTATTCGCACCCACATCGATGTCTGCGACCCCAATCTCACTGGCTTAAAAGCCATGCTGGAAGTGCGCGAAGAGCTTAAAGACAACGTCACCATTCAAATCGTCGCTTTCCCCCAAGAAGGCATGTATGCCTACAAAGGCGGTGATGAAATGGTCGAAGAAGCGCTAAAAATGGGCGCAGACTGTGTGGGCAGCATTCCGCACTTTGAATGGGCGCGGGAGATTGGTGAAAAATCCATCCACAGAACCGTGGAACTGGCGGTTAAGTACGACAAGCTGATCGATGTGCACTGCGATGAAACCGATGATGTGATGAGCCGTTTTGTCGAGCTACTCAATGCCTTAGCCATGACTGAAGGCATTGGCTCGCGCACCGCCGCCAGCCACACCTGCTCCTTTGGCTCAGCGGATAATGCCTACGCGTTTCGCATGATGGGTTTATTCCAAAAGTCCGCTATGAACTTTATTGCCTTACCCACGGAAAACGCCTACTTGCAAGGTCGCCAAGACACTTACCCGAAACGCCGCGGCATGACCCGGGTGAAAGAGTTTTGGGAAAGCGGCATTAACGTCTGCTTTGGCCAAGACTCCATCAGCGACCCTTGGTATCCAGCCGGTAACGGCAACCTGATGAATATTCTGGATAATGGCATTCATATGGCACACACCATGTCGATGCCGCAATTGGAAACCTGCCTTGATTTAATCACCTTCAATGGCGCTAAAACCTTAAACATTGAAGATCAGTACGGTGTGGAGGTGGGCAAACCGGCGAACTTTCTAGTCTTAGATGCCACCAGCCCCTTTGAAGCAGTGCGCCAGCGCGCCGATGTTTTAGCTTCAATTCGCAACGGCGAGTATCTGTTCAAGAGACCTGAGCCCAGCTATGAGATCGAGCTAGACCTGTTTAGAAAGACGCGTTAGGACTTGAACCGCACCTTAGCTTTAACGCCTCAGTCAACAAAATGAAGCGATTGGGCAAAGTCATTGTACTGGCAATAAAACCTTATGCCTGACTAACAGTACGCATATACAAATATCAACATGCTACGCATAACAACAAAGTCTAAGCCCAATCTGTCCAGCATTAAGGCGCTTTGCCACCTAGAAGCTCATACCTTTATAGATAGCACTATCTTTTTTTATCACCCAGCTATAAAATGCACAACTTATGCATAGCTATCGTATAAGTTTTACGCATAACCTGCAGCACGCGCCATCCGGCAAGTCATGAGCCATACTCTCGAACAAGCGTAGTGAGGTGATATGTTTAATAAAGCGATTAAGAAAGCACTTACCAGTTGCCAGGTTATGCTGCGCCAGTATGAAGAAAAATACAGCGCTATTGATAAGTCCACTGCCGTTATCGAATTCAAGCCGGACGGTACAATTGTGTCAGCCAATGCTAATTTTCTGGCAGCAACAGGGTATGTTTTAGAAGAAATTACGCAAAAAAATCATCGCATATTTTGCCCCGCTAGTGTTGCCAACAGCAGCGACTATAAAAGTTTTTGGGCGCGTTTAGCCGCTGGTGAGTTTATCCATGATCGTTTTTTGCGCCTTGATAAACACAACAATGACATTTGGTTGGAAGCCAGTTACAGCCCAATTAAAGATGAGCAAGGTCATGTCACTAGCGTACTTAAGTTAGCCACTAACATTACCGAAAAAGTGCATGAAGAAATGGCAGCTCACAGTATTATCGAAACCATCCACCGCTCTATGGCTGTTATTGAGTTTTCTCTCAAAGGCAACATCATCACTGCAAACGATAACTTTTTAGCCACTATGGGCTATAACCTGACCGAGCTAAAGGGTAAGTCTCATCGTATCTTATGCACCTCGGACGACACCCAATCCAACGATTACCAGCAGTTTTGGCAGCGTCTCAATAGCGGTGAATTTTTCTCTGGTCGCTATAAGCGTCTGCATAAGTCTGGGCGTATTATTTGGCTGCAAGCAACCTATAACCCTGTGTTTGATGAAAAAGGTCAACTGGTCAAAATAATTAAGTTTGCCAGTGATATCACTGCACAAGTTGAGCAGCAGCAAGCTGAATCTCAAGCAGCATTGCTTGCCTATGATATTTCAGCACAAACCAATACTGATGCACAGAACGGCGCTCAAATCGTAGACAACACAGTCGATGTTGTGCAAAGCATTGCTGGAGAACTCAATGATGCAGCACAAAGTATCTTGGCTGTCAGCCAGCAGTCAGAACATATCAGCAAGATTGTGCAAACAATTAAAAGCATTGCTGAGCAGACCAATCTTCTGGCTTTAAATGCGGCTATCGAAGCAGCCCGTGCTGGCGAGCAAGGCCGTGGTTTTGCAGTAGTGGCAGATGAAGTGCGCAGCCTTGCCGGCCGCACCGCGCAAGCCACTGTGGAAATCGCAGATGTGGTGCAAAAAAATCATGAGCTCGCACAATCAGCAGTTGCAAATATGCAGAGCAGTCGAGAAAAAGCTGAGCAAGGTGTGCTTCTCGCTAACCAAGCCGGAGAAGCCATTGCACAAATACGTGACGGAGCAACGCAAGTGGTCAACGCCATCCGCAAGTTCCATAACACTATCAGTCATTAAAACGCGTTCGCAGACTTAAGTTTTAATTGATGCGCACTGACTTTGCTGTATCGCTGCTGTAATTTTAACAGCTGACGCCCTATGCCTTTATTGGGCATACGACCTCACTGCTTCGTCCTTTTTATAGCAGCAGACAACCACTTCATTTGTTAGTTGAACAGGTATCTTAGGTAGCAGCATGGCGTTTAAGCTGCGAGCGCCAAGGGCAAGCAGCGCCTAGCTCAGCAATGGCTATACAAGCCTTGTGCGACCTCCTAGACCAGTGACGTACCATCTCTCTTGGCTTTGCGTATATCAAATACTAAAGCTGTACACAGGGTCAGTAGTACCAAGCTGGATAGCACTGGCCAAACCAACACATACACAGTTAATCCAAATGTAGACATCTTAATTCTCCTTAAGCCTCTGCTTCTTTATGAAACTCAATCACACGCTGATCAATGGTATCGAAGTCAAACTGCGGCGCCTTGCTGCGCAAGGTCATCAGCGTACAAATAATTGTGCTGGCACCGTACGCCGTTAATGAACTGAGCAGAACAGGATAGTCACGCAAAAAACCTAGGGTGAAAAACACTAAGACCAGCGCCGCTATGCTGCCTAAGATTAAACCGGCCATTCGGCCAAAAAAACCAAAGGTCATTAAACCAATCACCACGCCACCGCCAACAGCCGCCAGCAGTTCAAAGAACAGCGCAACCACACCTTCAATCGGCAACCAGCTAAAGCGCACCACCAAGAACAATAAAAACGAGACGGCAACCGATACAGTAAAGGCAGCATTGGTCACTCGATTCCAATACAAGCTGGCAATTACAGGAAACACAATCGAGCCCCATAACGCACCAACAAAAATCAGCATCGCCAAAATATCTAACTTCAGGCTGGCAAAAATCACGCCCAAGCTCGCAGCAACTACCATGGTTAAGCGCCCCACCCAGATCATTTTTAATGGATCAGGTTTGTTTTTAGTGATGTGTTTGCCATACACATCCGTCATCACAATCGCAGCTAACGCTGACAAGTCAGAATCAGCAGTGGATGACAGTGAGCCAATCACCATGACAAACAGCATTGCCACCATAAACGGCGGCAAATAGGTTGCGGCCATTTGCGGAATCAAGTTATTTAAATCACCATCAATTGGTGTCACTCCAGCTAGCAATGCCAACAAGCCCAGCATACCCAGACCAATCACAATTGAGCCGTAACCGATCGTCGCGGTAATGAAACTGGATTTAATTAAGTCTTCACGCACAGCAAACAAGCGCTGGGCAATGGTTTGGTTACCAATGGCATAGGCCAGTACCGCCACAAAAAACGGTGCGCCCTGCTCTAATATCGCAGTAGTCGAAAAGAAATCTTGCTGCTCTAGTGTCAGGTTCACCATGCCTGTTTCAAACAGTGACGGCCCGCCCAACTTAAAGAAGATCATCGGAATAATAATCACCGCAGCTAAAATCATCGCCACCAACTGACCAAAGTCAGTAAACACCGATGCTCTAAAACCTGACCACAGGGTATAAGACAACACGCCCACACCGGCAATCATCACCCCTTGGACAAAACTCAGTGGCGAGAGAATACTTACTAGCGCACCGGCTGCCGTAAAGTTAACCATTAAGCTAATGATACTGCCGACCACGTTGGAGCCAGCTAAAATCATCTGACTGGAGGTGCCGTGCCGAGCATGCATGATTTCTGCGAGGGTGTGAGCATTGGGTGCGAGTTTGCGAAAGCGGCGACCAAAGGGGTAAATGAATAAAATCATCAACGCACCCCAAAAACCGTAATGAATCGCACCAGAAAGGCCGTACTTATAACCGGAACTGGCTGCAGCATAAAAAGATGCGGCCCAAATCCATGTCGCCGTCATACTGGCCGCCGACATGCCATAGCCCACAGAGCCATTGGCTGTCATATAACCATCGGCGTTTTCTTGTTTTTTACCAATACGTAAGGTTAAGAGAAACGTGAGGCCGTAGAAGCCCAAAAGAATCAAGAGCGCACTACTGGTTGTAAACTGGAACATTCTTACTCCTTATGCCGTAAACGTCACAAGCAGGACGTGTTCTTTGCGCACGGCGATATTGCGCTACTCAGCACGACCAGCAAGATTGATCGTGAGAGTGCATAAAAAGAATTGCTGCTAAGGCATGCAGAGCGCAGCACCTGCGGTACTGGCTGAAAAATCGCCAAAGGTATCTGGGACGTTAAATCCCGCAGCGATAAGCCGATTATGATCGGAAGAGACGCAAATACGGCCTGTTGATTGTATTTGCAGCAACACAGCACTTTAACATTATTCCCCAAAATAGCAAAAAATAATCATTAGCTGTGCTTTGATAGCGAGGATCTAAAAATAGAATCTTTTATCCGGTATTGCGTACCTGCCGCGTCCAGCGCTCGGATAGCACCACGCCGAATAAGGTCAAACCACCGCCGATAATATGGTAAAGCGCCAAGCGCTCAGACAACACCAACGCAGCAATGATGATGGTCAGAATAGGCATTAAATTAAAAAATACGGCAGTACGACTGGGCCCCAGCGCGCGGATCGCACGCATCCACGCCAAAGGTGCAGCGATCGAGGCAAATACACAAGCAAACAACACTAAAGGCAAATTGGCGCTATTTAAACCGGCTTTTTCAGAAAACCAAAACAGCGGAAACAACACAACAATTGCCACTATTATTTGCAAATACAGCAACTGCAAAGCAGGAATCTCCATCTGCCAGTACTTTAATAAGGTGCTGTACAGCGCATAGGCCAGCGTCGCAATCAGCATCATCGCATCGCCCATGTTCAGCCCTTGCTCTGCCAAGTTGCGCAAATCACCATGACTGACCACCAACAATACGCCTGCAAATGAACAGGCAGCGCCCAACAACGCACCCCAGGTCAAGCGCTGACCCAAAGCGACAATCGCCATGCCCAACGACATCATCGGCATCAACGATAAAATAATACCCATATGGGTGGCTGACGTTTTCGGCGCGGCAAAGTAAGCAAGACTCTGGTAGATCACCATGCCCAGCAGGCCCAATACGAAAATCTTTACTAGGTGCGGGCGTATAGCACTCCAATTGCGCAGCACCGCGCGCAAGATAAAGGGGGTAAACAATACCCCAGCAAACAGCCAGCGATAAAATCCAACTTCGGCAGGAAAAATAACACCGACAGTCATTTTGTTGACCACGGTGTTAGCTGACCAAAATAATACCGCCAACATTGGAAAAGCGTAATGCACTTAAATCACCCTAATTGGTTAACTGCTTATACGCAGCCTGCCCGAGCGCTTAACCAGCGCCAGCCTACACAGCATAAAAAGCAAATAAAAAACGGCTGGAGCTAGGCTGCCAGCCGTTTTCATACCCTAACCCAAAGCGCTAGATTTTACATACCCAATAACTGTGGCAAGCCCAAGGAAACACTTGGCACATAGGTAATAACCATCAGGAAGGCTAACAAAATCATCAACCACGGCAGTGCCGCACGGATGACTGCGGATAATGGCATCCCTGTCACGGCTGAAGTGACAAACAAGTTGAGCCCCACCGGCGGTGTAATTAAACCGATCTCCATATTCACCACCATAATGATACCTAGGTGAATCGGATCAATGCCCAGCTGTACCGCAATCGGAAACAGAATAGGTGCCAAGATCAAAATAATTGCCGAAGGCTCCATAAAGGCACCAGCAATCAGCAAAACAATATTGACCACCAAGAGGAACATCCACGGCTGCAAGCCGGCCTCTAATACCATCGCGGTAATTTGCTGTGGAATTTGCTCAGTGGTTAACACATGGGCAAACAGCATAGCGTTGGCGATGATAAACATCAGCATAATGGTGAGTTTGGCTGACTCCAACACCACCTTAGGCGCTTCGCTAATGCGCATGTCTTTGTAGACAAATAAGGCAATAAAAGCTGAATAGACTGCGGCCACAGCGGCGGCTTCAGTGGGCGTAAACATCCCCGAGTAAATACCACCTAGGATGATCACCATCAGCAGTAAGCCCCAAACGGCTTTGCGTGCAGCGCTTAACCACTCACGAACTGTAGCGCGCGGTAATGCCGGTAGGTTTTTCTTCACCGCGATGATGTAAATAGCCACCATTAAAGCCACGCCGAGCAAAACGCCAGGTATCACACCGGCCATAAACAAGGTGCCGACCGATGTTTCAGTCGCTGCAGCGTAGACAACCATCACCACCGAGGGCGGAATTAAAATACCTAGGGTACCGGCGTTGGTGATAATGCCAGCAGCAAACGGCTGTGGATAACCTGAGCGCACCATACCAGCGATGGCAATTGAACCCACTGCAGCCACTGTGGCTGGACTTGAGCCTGACAATGCAGCAAACAGCATACAGGCCAATACCGCACCAATAGCAAGGCCGCCACGGATGTGCCCCACGCTGGCGTTGGCAAAGTCAATTAAACGGCGCGCCACACCACCGGTGGTCATAAATGAGCCAGCCAGTAAAAAGAATGGAATGGCTAAAAGCGTGTAATGCTCACTGGTCTCAAATAGCTTAATCGCTAATGAGCGCACCGAGTCAGGACTGAACAAGATAATGGTGACAGAACCGGCCAAACCTAAGGACGCAGCAACCGGCACACCAATAAACATCAGCGCAAATAGCGCTAGAAATAGAAACAGAATCGTCATTGCTTGGCTTCCTCTGTTTCTGATAGTTTCATCGCATCGGCAGCTTCATCGGCTAAGCCTAAGCCCACCTGCTCATGGCGCAGAATGCGCACTAAAATCTCAAAAAACCGAATAAATACTAGCGTAAAACCAATCGGCACAATCACTGCAATATGCCATTGCTTAACACCAAACTGGCCCAGATCATCGGCACCAATACCCGCGCCCATCAATGTTGAAATCCATTCAAAACTGGCGAAACTCAACAGCCCTGCATAACCCAAACTAAACAGGCAGGCGATGATGGCAATGATGCGTTGCACTGGGCGCGAAGCTAATTTAACCAAAGCATCGACCCCAATATGGCCGCCAATACGTACGCCATAGGCCAGACCAAAAAAAATTAACCAAGCAAATAAGGCTTTAGTTAGCGCATTACTCCAGGTCATGGTCTGCACAATATCTAAAATAAAATCGCCAATACTATAAAAAAAATCAGACAGACCTTCAGAACGCTCAGCAAAATACTCGCCTATGCGATAAAAAAAGGTATAGAAGTTATTTAAAATCACATAAACAAAGGTGACTAACGTCATTGCCGTCAGCAAAAGAACAATCAGCCCCTCTTCAAGGCGATCCCAAATCAGGCGCACAGCATTCATAAGTTTTTCCCCCGAAACGGATAGCATAACCAACAGCTTTAACTCAATCTCCACGCCACTCTTAGGTGACGTGGAGAAGCGCTGCATTACTCTTGGTTAGATGCTTCTGCTGCTTTAATGCGTTCAGCACCAATTTCTTTTTCAAACTTTTTCCAAACAGGCTTAACCTGATCACGCCACTGATCACGCTGCTCTTTAGTTAAAGTAATGATTTCAGTTTTGCCACTATCAATGATTGACTGCTTATCACGCTGGTTAATTTCTTCAGCATGCAGGTTCACTTCAACAGTAACCTCATCCATGATGTTGCGCAGCTCAGTACGTACATCCTCTGGTAAACCATTCCAGAACTTGGTGTTAGTAATCACCATATAGTCGAGCAAGCCATGGTTTGATTCAGTGATGTATTTTTGTACTTCATGCATTTTCTGCGAGTAGATATTGGAGTACGGGTTTTCTGCACCGTTGACTACACCGGTTTGCAGGCCCTGGTACACCTCAGCAAAACTCATTTTACGCGGGTTGGCGCGCAGTGCTTTAAATTGCTCATCCAATACGGCAGAAGCCTGTACTCGGAACTTTAAGCCACGAGCATCTTTAGGCAAGCGCAGCGCCTTGTTGGCTGATAACTGCTTCAAGCCATTGTGCCAATAGCCCAAGCCAGTAATGCCTTTGTCTTCCATACTGCTGAGCAGCTCTTGGCCGACAGGGCCTTTTTGGAAGCGGTCAACCGCGGCAATATCGTCAAACAAAAAAGGTAAGTCGAAAATTTGGATTGGCTTGGAGTAATGCTCAAACTTTGCCAATGAGGGTGCAATCAGCTGCACATCACCGAGCAATAATGCCTCCATTTCTTTACCGTCACCAAACAAGGACGAGTTGGAATACACCTGGACTTCAACTTGACCCGGCAAGCGTTCTTCAGCCAGTTTTTTAAATAGCAGCGCACCTTGCCCTTTTGGCGTGTGCTCGGCGACAACGTGAGAGAACTTGATAACAATCGGCTCGGCAGCATTTGCCAAACCAGCCAGTCCCAATGAAACAGCACAAACCAGTGCTTTAGCGGTCATTTTAAGCATTAAAACTTCCTCTTTCTTATAATAGTCAGTGCCGCACAGTGCGACATGCAATGATGTAGGCCATGAGAAAACTCATGCACAGCATTCATAACGCAAATTGCATACCCAGTCACAACAGACACGACTAAAGTCGAGGATAGCTGCATCAATACTGTGCAGTAAGCCGACTAAAGCATCAATAAGAGCGCATTACCGCTAAAAAATGGCGAAAACCCGCCAAGCTCACTCTGCAGGTGGCGAAATTTCGCCAGCACTAATAAAAGTTAAACCATATTTGCGCAACTTATCGTGCAGGGTTTTACGCGGTAGTTGCAAAGCTTCTGCCACTTCACGCAAGGATTGGTGTGGATTGAGCAGTTCACTGGCAATCACGCTACGCTCATAAGCATCCACCCGCTCGCTCAAAGGCATACCTTCTGCAGATAAGGCGTCAACGGGTACAGCAGAGCTAATCGCCAAATCAAGGCCTAGAGCAAAACGCTCTGCAGCATTTTGCAATTCACGCACGTTACCCGGCCACTCATGGCCCAGCAGCAGCGCGCGAATAGCCGGAGTTAATTGCGGCTCAGCTATGGCGTACTTTTCACTTGCGGCACTAACAAAGTGCTGAAATAACGGCAAAATATCTTCACAGCGCTGACGCAAGGCAGGAATATTAATCTGTGCAACATTTAAGCGGTAATACAAATCTGCGCGAAAACGCCCTGCATCAGCAGCGGCTAACAGATCTTCCTTGGTCGCAGCAATCACCCGTATATCGAGCGCTATCAGTTGATTGGAACCGACCCGCTCGACCACCCGCTCTTGCAGTAAACGCAGCAACTTCACCTGCACATCAAGGCTCATGCTTTCTATTTCATCGAGAAATACAGTACCGCCATTGGCGTATTCAAACTTACCGATACGGCGTTTTTGCGCTCCGGTAAACGCACCTGCTTCATGGCCAAACAACTCACTCTCAATCACCGACTCGGCCAAAGCCCCAGCGTTAATCGCAACAAAAGGCGCATCACAACGTGAGGACAAATCATGCAGCGCGCGCGCCACCACTTCTTTACCACTGCCGGTTTCACCTAAAATCAACACATCCGCCTGTATCGTTGCTAAGGCACTGACCTGCTCACGCAAACGCTGCACACTGGGCGATTGGCCTAATAAACGCTCACCCAAAACCCGCTGCTCGGTCAAAGCAAGGCGTAATGAGCGGTTCTCTAGAACCAAACGCCGTACCTCTAACGCTCGGCGTACGCTATCGAGCAGCAATTCACTGGCAAAGGGTTTTTGTAAAAAGTCATAAGCGCCAATGCGCATGGCCTGCACCGCCAGCGGCACATCGCCATGTCCAGTGATCAAGAGCACTGGCAACTGCGCATCGAACTGCTGCAGTTGCTCCAATAACGCCAAACCATTCATGCCCGGCATGCGAATATCTGTCACCAGCACACCCGGCCACTGCGCCGGCAAGGCCTCAAGAACACCTTCGGCACTGCCGTAGGCCTGCACCCGCAAACCTGCCAAATCAAAGGTTTGCGACAGCGCCGTGCGTAGATGGCTATCATCATCAAGCAGCAGCACATCGGTTTCATGACTGATTTGCATCATTCAAAGCGGTCCTCGTTCGAGCGTAAATTCAGCGAAGATGGAATCTCACGTAAATATAAAGTCACTTCAGCGCCGCCGTCCGGGTGGTTGGCTAAGAGTAAACGTCCTTGCAACGCTTGCATCAAGGTTGCGCAAATCGCTAAGCCCAAGCCTAAACCACGCGCGCTAGTTTTAGTGGTATAAAACGGCTCAAATGCTTGCTGCAAGGCGTCTTCACTAAAGCCTGGTCCATTATCACGCAAAACCAACACCACCCAGCCGTCTTGTACTTGGGTATTGAGCCAAATCCGCCGCGGCATCGCCCTGTCACTCAGCGCATCCAAGGCATTGCTGATTAGATTACTGAGCACTTGGCGCAAACGCGTTTCGCCCGCTTCCACCCATAGGGTGGCATCAGGAATATCGCGAACAATATCGACCTGCAAATTGCGTTGACGCTTGGCGCTGAGGGCTAACGCATCATCGATGGCGGGCTGCAGCGCCACATGCTCTGAAGCCAAACGGTCTCGCCGGGCAAAGGCGCGTAGATGACTAATAATGGAAGCCATACGCTCAGTCAGTTGCGCGACTAAATCTAGATTATTGCGTACCTCAACAGTGCGCTGCTGATCCAGTAAGATTTTCGCATTATCGGTATAGCTGCGAATCGCGGCCAAGGGCTGATTTAATTCATGGCTGATACTGGCCGACATAATACCTAACGCCGACAGCTTGCCCGCTTGGACCAGCTCATCTTGGGCGCGCACCAGCTCTTGCTGCGCAGTTTCACGTTCCAGCACTTCTTGCTTAAGCCGGCTGTTGAGGGTTTGTAAGTCTTGGGTACGGGTGCGTACATTGTCTTCCAAAACACTTTTAGCATGCGCATCCATAGCGATGCGCTCAAGATAATGGCGGCGGCGTTGCATCAGCAAACCGAGGACCAACAGCACGGCCAACAACGACGCTGCAGCCACCGCCATGGCAGTACGCACTGGCTCATTGATTAGGCGCTGTGGGGTTAAAATGCTGACAACCCAACCCATGTCATCCAGCGGTTTCTCTAAGGTCAGCCAGTCTCGCTGGTTAAGATTGATTCTAGCGGGACTGATCGAGGTATAGGGCTGGTGCTGCACCACGCTGCGCTGCTCTGCTAGGGTTAACGCTCGGGTTGCACTAAAGCGCCAGTCAGGATGCGAAGTCAGAATCACCACGCCGTTTTTATCGGTCACCAACAGTTGCTCAGGCGTCTGCCCCCATAGGGTTTCGGTGAAATCCAGATCCACCTTAACCACAATTACGCCGACCACCTCACCATTGGCATACACCGCACTGCCAAAGTAATAACCGCGTTTAAAAGAGGTGTTGCCTAGACCAAAGAACACTCCGGTATCACCCTGCAAAGCATTATAAAAATAAGGCCGAAAAGCAAAGTTATTACCCACGAAAGTGCGTTCAGCATCCCAGTTCGAGGCGGCCAAGGTTAAGCCTTGTTTATCCATCAGATAAATCACATCTGCACCGGTCTGCTGCTGAAGACGCTTCAACAGTTGATTAGCAGTGCGTAATGCCTGTGGCTCAGCCGGCGTCAATAAGGCCTGCTGTACATTGGGTAAGCGCCCTAAAATCTCTGGCAACACTTCATAGCGTTGTAGCGTCCCCAGCAAGTTAGCCACAAATAAGTCGAGAGTTTGCCCGTTCTTACGCTGCAAACCTTCTAAATAATAGCCTTCAACCAGGCGCTGAATTGGCCAGAGCAAGGTTAGAAAGAAAAGTGCTAACCACAATAAATTGCGCCAGCGTGGTTTTGCCGATGCCATGCGCTTCCCCTTTGCAGATGCTACTGATTGCGCATACTCAGTGCCTAAGTTGATGCGCTAAATAGGTTGCTATTTAACCAGTAATTTAATCAAGGTTTTCACATATTCAGGTAAGGCTTGTGAATCACGCACAACAATGCTGCGTTCGCGCAATGCCCAAGGCTCATTCAACTGAATGGTTTTAAGATTCATGGTTTGCTTGTGCCGCAAGGCCGAGGACTCCGGCATGATCCCGATGCCCACACCGGCTTCAATCATTCGACACATAGACTCATAACCAAACACCTGAATACGTACATTCAGATCCCGCTGCAAGCTATCAACCTGATTCTTTAAAAAATGCAATAAACTGGAGCCTTCTTGCATACAGATATGCGGATAATCCAAGGTCTCTTCTAAATGAATCGACTGCAAATGCGCCAGCGGATGTTCACTATTGGTGGTCAGCACTAAACGGTCGGTACTGAAATGAATCACTTCAAGGCCTTGTGCCTTAATCGGGCCGGCGGTGATGCCAATATCACTGGCACCTTCGGCTACACCACGCAGCACCTCAAGATTGACCCGTTCTTGTAAATCAATGGTTAATTGCGGATGCTGCACCATCAATACAGCCAAGGTTTCTGGTAAAAAATCAGTCACTGCGGTGGTATTGGCGAAAATGCGTATATGCCCGACTTGCTGATCACTGAACTCCGACAGCTCGTTTTGCAAATACTGTACTTGGCGCAAAATAATCCGCGCATGCTTGAGCAAAGTTGTACCGGCCGAAGTTAACTCAACCCCCTGTGAGTCGCGATAGAGCAAACGAATACCAACCTGCTCCTCAAGCTTTTTAATTCGGTTACTGGCCGCCGCAGTAGAAAGAAAGGACTTACGTGCGGCTTGGGTGATGCTCGGTGCTTCAGAAATATTGATAAATAACCGTAAATCGGCAAAGTCAAAGTGCATGGCAACGTGCTCCAAGCGTTAAGCAAAAGTTAACACCCCATTCAATTAAAGCAGATATACAAAACGCCAGACAGTTTGTCATGATGCTGCAAACAAACCTAACCCGCGCTTTAATAGCAGCACACAGGCCAGTCTAGCGCCCTGCTCTGCCCGCTAAAGAACACGCAGTTTACCTCTATAGTTCAACCGTAACCTGAAAAAGGTCTGGGATATCGTGATCGACTTTATTATCAATATTGCTCTGGGTGGTCTACTGGGTGCGTTTGGCGGCTTGCTCGGCCTCGGTGGTGGACTCTTTGCAATTCCCACTCTCAGTGTGCTGTATGGTTTTGATCAACAGTTAGCGCAAGGCACAGCGCTGGCGATGGTCGTGCCCAATATTCTTTTGGGCATCTACAAATACAATCAGCGTAATAAGATCGACTGGAAAATAGGCGCTATCTTGGGCTTATGTGCCTTTGCTTTATCATGGTTTGGCGCTTTGATTGCGATTGATTTGGATCACCGCACGATGCGCGAGATTTTTATCAGCTTTTTGCTTTTTATTGCCGCTTGGAACCTTATGCAGTTGCTGGGTAAGCGTGCCAACACTGGCTTACGTCAATTACCCTGGCCTTATTTTGCCGGTTTAGGCAGCGTGTCTGGATTTTTCGGCGGCCTATTCGGCAACGGCAGCGCAGTGATTGCAACACCCGTCTTAACTATGTTTTTCGGTGCCAGCCAAGTGGTCGCACAAGGGCTATCTTTAGCGATTGCGGTACCAGCAACAGCGGCCACCTTAGTGACGTATAGCCTTCACGATCAAGTCAATTGGAGCACAGGTATTGCCATGGCGATTGGCGGCACCCTCACCGTCAGTTACGGGGTACGTGCCGCACACAGTTTGCCGCAATCTATCCTGAAAATTGTGTTTAGTGTGTTTATGCTGATCAGTGCTGCTTTGCTGTATGGGCAATTATAAACGGCTTTAAATCTGTGGCTTATGGGCATTGCACGCATAAGCCACCCGACAATTTAACAATCTGTATTAGTGCACAGGCTTAACAAAGTCAGCATCTTCGAAATACTGCGCATAGCTATCCAAGGCGCCAACCAACTGCACTGCGCCATTACGTTTTTCCTGTATATCCGTACTGTTTTCCATAACCTGCGCACTGTCCATCATGCGGTAAATCACAATATGCAACTGCGCATCGGCGTCTGGCTCTAACTCACAATTCTCAACCATATAGGCCACTTGCTGATTCACTTCCCCAGCTAACGCCTGATAACCTGCAGCATCCAGCTTATTGTTATGAATGTCATCTAACGAGCTGTTCACTGCCTCACCAATGCCACGCATGGCTTGACGCAAAGGTGCATCAGTTTGCCATTTCTGACCAGCATTGAGTTGTAGCTCAACACTGTGCGCATCACCATGATCATGTTCTTCAGCCATAGCCGGCAGCGTGGTTAAACTCAAAGCCAAAGCCAAACCTAAGCCTGTCGCAGTTTGCATTAATGAATATTTTTTCATGTGACTATCCTTTTATATACAAATAGAGCTTTAAAAATGAGCCTCTCACTACCTATAACGTTTAACCCTAGGGTTTTGTTCCCTCAATCATTCACTTTTATGCAATTGCTCATAGTGCGAGGCATGCATGGGTTGCTGGATTAGCAACTCTTTTAATAAGTCACGCTGGCGAGCCGTTAAAATCTCACGCTCAGCTAACAGCTGTTCAACGACAATTTCTTGCTGCTTATTTTGTAGCTGTGCCAAAGACTGGCGCGCTAAGTGCACCTCAGCCAAGCTTAAATCATCAGCAAAAACTGCTTCGATCAAAGTGTTGCGCTGCTGCTTAATCGCGTTTTCATTGCTTTCAAGCTGAACTAAAAACGCCTGTTCAGCCTGACGCCAGTGCAAGACTTGCTCGGCATCCAGCTGTAAATAGTTGGCTAAAACCGGTGGCTTGCTTGTGGACCCCCAACTTGCCCAAACAATGGCCAACAAAATGCCAAGATTAAGCAAGGTGAGAAAAATAAAATATCTAGACTTTTTAGATTGACTCATTTTTTCGACTCCAAATAACAATAGGCCGATGTACTGCACAAGAACCCCGGCGGCTCAGCACCCAGCACCTGCACCACAGCTAAGTCCAATGACATATGTTGTTGTGCTGGCATCATCCAACTGCCTATCAGCAAACCACAGACCACAGAGGCAACCGCTGCGCCATACTCCAACACGGACCAAGCGCTATGCCGCGCAGCGGCGGGCAAGTCGAAGGGCGCTACATCAGGCAATAACGCCAAGGTTTGCGCACGCAGATCTATTGCTGCTGCAGTTGTTTTTAACAGTTGCATATCCTGCTGCAAGTTTTGTAAATCGAGCAGGTACGCGCGGCACGCAGCACAAGAGGCAAGGTGTTCTTGCACTCGAAGGTTCTGTGCAGCATTGAGTTGCTGATCCAGGTAGGCTGACAGCCAGTGCTTTTCAATATGCTCAATCATACGTCGCTCCCGCTTTTAATCTGTTGCATAAGTGCCGCACGCCCCCTGGACAGTCGTGATCGAACAGTGCCTGTATTGATGTCTAACAACTCAGCAACTTCTTGGTAAGAAAAACCTTCAATATCGCGTAAAATCAAAATCTCTCGATGCTCCACTGACAGCTTAGATAAAGCTTTTTCAAGTTGTTCTAATCGCTGCGCTTGGATCGCATGTTGTTCAACGCTGGGCCAATGTGCAACTAACTCCTCAGTCTGCGATTCAAGTGATACCTGCGGATAACGCTGCTGGGCACGTAATAGGTCCAGACAAGCATTACGTGCAATGCGCAGCAACCAAGCTGCAAACGCTGCATCAGGCCGCCAAGTGTCCAGAGCTAAAAAAGCCTTAATAAAAACATCTTGGGTGATATCTTGCGCAGCTTCGGCACTGCCTAATAATCGCCGTGAAAAGTGATACACCTGCACTTGATAGCGCGCAATTAGCTCTCCAAAAGCTACTCGGTTTCCTTGCCGTGTTTGCGCAATAAGGTGATCGTCTGTTGCTTGACTCATCCGCGCCATCCTCACCCCATTTACTCGCTTAATTGCTTAACGCTGGCACGAGACAAAAGTTCCCTGGCCCGCTATTTTTTATAAGACTTTGTCACATAGCACCTATCTCAGGCCGTTCTCTGGCCTAGCAAATATCTAACTCTGTAGTTTTAATCCAGGTGTTCGAGTATGCGTCAGCCTCACACCAGACACTAAAATGACTGCTGAACGGCAGCTTTGCAGCAGCAAAGCGATTAAAACTATTCTTAATCAATTTTTAATCAAGCCACTGCCCTTGTGCTTGCACAATGCATGCGCGCCTGCAAAGATAGCAACCAATTACTATCTTTGCAGGATAAAGGTATGCAGCCTCCCAGTAAATATTTACCCGCAGATGAGCGCCGCGCCGTCACTGTTGCAGCAGTGATTGAATTGGCCGCGCAACAAAACCCAAGTGAGATCACCACAGCGGCTATTGCTAAACATATGAGCGTGACCCAAGGCTCATTGTTTCGCCACTTTGCCAATAAAGAAGCAATTTTAGAGTCGGTAATGAACTGGGTGGCCAAGCGTTTATTGGCGCGCATTGATAAAGCCATGTTTGAGCAAGAGACAGCACTAGCAGCACTGCACGCCGCATTTATGACCCATATCACATTTATTAGCGAGCACCCGGGCGTGCCACGCCTGCTGTTTGCTGAATTGCAGCGCAAAGAAAACACTGCTCCGAAAAAGCTCGTGAATGCTTTGCTCGGTCAATACCAACAGCGCCTGCAACAGACCCTTGAGCATGGCAAACAAAAGCAAGAGTTCGCTCCAGAGTTGGATGTAGAAGCGGCGGCCATGCTGTTTATTGGCAGCATCCAAGGCTTAGTAGTGCAAAGCATTGTACTTGGCAATAGCGACACCCTACTGCAAGCCGCTGAAGATATTTTCGTGCTGTATCAGCGCGCAATTGAGGCTCACTAGTTATGTCAGATTTTTTCAAACAAAAAAAATTACTAGCGGTCTTGGCCACCATCATGCTGCTGGCCGCTGCGTTCATTTGGGTGTTACTCAGCTCAGGGCCTCTGGCAAAGATCAAAATAGTTGTGGCTGAGGTGCAAGAGCGCCAACTCGAGCCTGCGCTGTTTGGTATTGGCACAGTGGAGGCGCGCCACACTTATCAGATTGCCAGCAATAGCGTTGGCCGCGCTATAACTTTAAACGTGGACGTAGGGGCAGAGGTTGAAGCGGGCGAGATCCTCGGCGTTATTGATGTGATCGACTTGGATGAGAAAATCAATGCGCAAGCGGCATTGGTTGAAAGCAATAAAGCCCGCCTCAGTGAAGCCCAAGCACACTTAGACTACACCAGCAAACAAGCAGAACGTTACCGCAAGCTGCTGCCCTCGCGCTCTGTCAGCGAAGAAATCAACGCGGCTAAACAACATGAGTGGGCGTTAGCCGGTAGCCAAGCACGCAGCGCCAGCAGTGAGTTGACGCGTGCTCAGGCAGATCTGCTTGCCTTGCAAGCTGTGCGCAACGACAGTTATTTACGTGCTCCGGCTGCTGGCCTGATTATCGCCCGACATATTGACCCAGGCGCCACTGTTCTGGCCGGACAAACTGTGTTTGAGCTGATCGATCCTTTGCAACTGTGGGTCGATGTGCGCTTTGATCAAGCCGGCTCAATGGCGCTGGCACAGCAACAGCCAGCCCAGATCACTTTGCGCTCACAAGAGTTGCAAGCACACAGCGGCACAGTCGCACGTCTGGAATGGCTCGCCGATGCCATCACTGAAGAGCGCCGCGTCAAAGTAACCTTTAACCAGCAACCTCAGCCGGCCCCCAGCATTGGCGAGTTGGCTGAAGTCACAGTGCAACTGCCTCAGTTAGCCAACAGCCCGGTGATTAGCAACGCGGCCATCATTCGACAGAACGGCAGCCTAGGCGTGTGGCTGCTGGACAAGCAACAACCTGTCTTTCAGCCGGTCAGCATCGGCCGCAGTGATTTAAACGGCAATGTGCAAATACTGTCGGGACTGAGCGCAGGCCAGCACGTGGTGCTCTATAGCAGCAAACCTTTAACAGCTAACAGCCGTGTGCAAACAGTTGAACAGTTGGTTAGCACGCCATGATCAGTCTCGCCGGTCGCGACATCCTCCACGCTTGGGGTAAGTTTGTTTTTACTGGCATCGGTTTAGGCCTGTTGATTGGCGTCACCCTGACCATGGCTGGGGTCTATCGCGGTATGGTCGATGATGCGCAAGTGTTACTGGATAACAGCGCTGCAGATTTATGGGTGGTACAAAAAGACACCCTCGGCCCCTACGCTGAGCCGTCCAACTTACCCGATGATACCTGGCGCGCCGTAGCCAACATGCCCGGCGTGGCCAATGCGTCTAACGTGACCTATTTAACCATGCAGGTCGCCCATGCTGGCACAGAAACGCGCGCCTTAGTCACAGGTATCGCCAATACAGGGCCGGGCTCGTCTGGCTGGCCGCTGACTTTATTAGCCGGGCGCCAAGTCAGTCAAAATCACTATGAAGCGGTAGCCGATATTGCCAGCGGTTTTAAGCTGGGTGAGCGTATTCAAATCCGCCGTAACAGCTATCTGATCGTTGGTTTAACCCAGCGCATGGTGTCCTCTAGCGGTGATCCGATGATTTTTATTCCGTTATTGGACGCCCAGCAAGCGCAGTTTCTGAAAAGTAACGACGCAATCGCACAAAACCGCCGACGGATTAAGCAAAATCCTATTTTCAATAACCCGCGCAATCCTGAAGTACTGGATGCGGTGCTGCAGTTGCAAGAAAGTAACAACCAAGTCAACGCAGTACTGGTGCAGATCAAAGCACAAGCGCAACCCAAACAAGTCGCAGAAGATATTCGGCGCTGGCTGCGTTTACAGGTCTACGACCGTGAGCAGATGGAAGGTATTTTAGTTGGCAAGTTGATTGCCACCTCAGCACGGCAAATCCTGATGTTTTTAGTGATTCTGGCAGTGGTCAGTGCGGCGATTGTGGCCTTTATTATTTACACTTTAACCATGGGTAAAATTCGTGAGATTGCTGTACTTAAGCTAATCGGCACCCACAATAAAACCATTGTTTCGATGATTATCCAACAAGCTCTAGCCCTAGGCGTGATTGGTTTTATCGTGGGTAAAATTGCGGCCACAATCTGGGCACCCTTTTTTCCTAAGTATGTTTTATTGATCACCCAAGACACCCTAACCGGGCTGATTGCAGTGCTATCGATGTGCGTACTGGCGAGTTTCGTGGCGATTTACGCAGCGCTACGGGTTAATCCTGCAGATGCGGTGGGAGGTTAAGATGAAGCAGTCCTATGGCATTAAGATTTCCGAGCTCAGTAAATCCTTTGGCAAGGGCGATAGTGCAGTGCACGCACTTAAGCAGGTCAATATGCAGGTTGCACCCGGCGAAGTGGTGGGCTTAATCGGCCCGTCAGGCTCTGGCAAAAGCACCTTACTCAAATGCTTGGGGGCGATTATCGAACCCAGCGCTGGGCAGATGTATTTAGGCGAGCAACTGATTTACGATAATGCTTGGAAAATCTCAGACTTGCGCGCTCTGCGCCGCGATAAAATTGGTTTTGTTTTCCAAGCGCCCTATTTGATTCCATTTTTAACCACCTTGGATAATGTGGCCTTACTGCCGATGTTGGCTGGGGCCAGCAATAAAGAAGCACGCCAACGCGCGTTAGATTTGTTAACTGTGCTGCAAGTCGAGCACCGCGCTCAGGCCTTACCTTCACGCCTGTCCGGTGGCGAACAACAGCGTATTGCCATTGCCCGTGGTTTAATTAACCGTCCACCGGTGATTTTGGCCGATGAACCCACTGCGGCCTTGGACAGCGTGCGTGCGTTAACCGTGATTCGTATGCTCAATGAGATCGCGCGCGACTACAACACCGCAGTAATTGTGGTCACTCACGATGATAAAATCATCCCAACATTTAAGCGTTTGTACCATATCCGTGACGGCATCACTTATGAGGAGCAAGGGCAAGCACGCGAACTGTCCTAATGCGGGCAAGTACGCAAGAATGATTGAGTCGTACTGCTAGCATTGTGGCGCAAGCTGCTTAGCCTACATTTTGGCGACAGTTGTGCGTACAATACGCGCTCGCAACACCTAGCTTAGGTGCCCATGGTTCCCTCACCCCATTCAAAAAGGTGTCTTATGTTTGCTCTATCCGGCCCACGTCAGCCTGTGGCGGTGGCAACGCTGATTGCGTTCCACATCTTTATTGTGATTGCCAGTAACTACCTTGTGCAATTCCCCATGCAGCTATTTGGCTGGCAAACCACTTGGGGGGCCTTTAGCTTTCCCTTTATCTTCTTGGCCACTGACCTGACTGTGCGTCTACTCGGCAAGCAGCCGGCACGGCGGGTGATCGCTTATGTGATGCTGCCAGCGTTATTGGTTTCTTATGTGGTGTCCATTTTGTTTCAGGAAGGAACATTTCGCACAGTGGCTGCGCTGCTGGAGTTTAATAGCTTTATCTTGCGGATTTCTTTGGCCAGTTTTACGGCTTACGCAGTGGGTCAACTGGTGGATATTCAAGTATTTGATCGTTTACGCCAACTCAAGCAATGGTGGATCGCGCCGACGGTATCAACGGTATTGGGCAATATGCTGGATACCCTTGTGTTTTTCTCGATTGCTTTTTGGTACAGCAGCAATGCTTTTATGGCCGAGCACTGGGTTGAGATTGCGGTGGTCGATTATGTGATCAAAATTCTGATCAGTCTGCTGCTGTTTATTCCGTTGTATGGTTTGCTGCTTAATCTGTTATTGCGCTTTATGGGCGCACCAATTCAGGCTAAGTCTGCGGTGCAGTGATTATTATTTTGATGAGCTGCAGCTTTGCTGGCTTATGTTTTTAGAAGACTGGCAACGCACACCGATGATCAAAGAGTACCGTGCGGGTGACGTGGCAAGCGCGCCATGGATGGCGCAGCGCCCGAATCGAGCCCCGGATGGGCTCGTTGAGGGAAGAACGGCACTTGCACGGTACGCTATACCTAGATAATCCTGATGCTTTTGATTTTTAACTTAAATATAACTGATTAGCGGTGTATGCCGTGCTCCGGAATTGGTGTTTATCCGTCGATGAACCCATCCAGGGTTCAACTCCGGCGCTCGCCATCCATGGCTCGCTCATCACACCAACCCCGAAGCACTCGTTGAGCAACGGCGCTATTAGCATGATTGATATAGGGCTCATTTTTTTCTGAGGGCGTTATATCTATATTTTACAGTCAGGCTTGGGCTCTGATTTTTAAAGTTTGGTTTTGGTTTTGGTTTTGGTTCTGGCCTTGGCTTTGCTGGCTTATGTATTTAGAAGACTGGCAACGCACATCAATGGTCAAAGAGTACCGTGCGGGTGACGTGGCAAGCGCGCCATGGATGGCGCAGCGCCCGAATCGAGCCCCGGATGGGCTCGTTGAGGGAAGAACGGCACTTGCACGGTACGGCATACCTAGACAATCCTGATGCTTTTAATTTTCAGCTTAAAAATAACTGATTAGCGGTGCCTGCCGTGCTCCGGAATTGGTGTTTATCCGTCGATGAACCCATCCTGGGTTCAACTCCGGCGCTCGCCATCCCTGGCTCGCTCATCACACCAACCCCGAAGCACTCGTTGAGCAACGGCGCTGTTAGCACGATAGATATAAGTCTCGTCTGTTTCTGAAAACTCTTAAGTTGAGCATGTCGATTGCTCACAGGTTCACAGCGCTAAAAAAACTCTTAATGATTAAACTCATCAGAAAAAATAGTATCCAAATCCGGCTCACCTGGAATGGCATGCTCTTCTGATGCCCACGCACCTAAGTCAATCAACTTACAACGCTCACTACAAAATGGACGTGAAGGACTTTGCTCTCCCCACTCCACTGGCTTTTCACAAGTCGGGCACGCCACCGTTGTTACTGAAGTCATGACTGACCCCCTTTTAAAGTTAAATAATAGTCATGCAAGCGTAACACTTCGCGCTCCAATGCGGCTTTGTCTGCGGCATTACACAAGACATCATCGGCATGTTTTAAACGCTCGTCACGGGATAACTGCGCTTGCATAATCGCACGCAATTGCGCCTGCGAGACCTGATCACGCTGTAAAGCTCGCTGCAATTGCAACTCGCTCGGCACATCAACCACCAGCACCCGCTGGACGATTTTAGATTGGCCCGATTCAATCAGTAACGGCGACACTAAAATAGCGTAAGGCGATTGGGCAGCGTCTAAAAACTGGTTAATTTCTTGGCGAATCAGCGGGTGCAACAACCCTTCTAACCATTGCCGTTGCTCTGGCTCGGCAAAAATATGCTCGCGCAAGGCAGCGCGATTAAGTTGTCCATCGTCCAGCACTACGTCAGCACCAAAGCGATCCACTATTTTCGCCAAGGCAGGGCGACCGGGTTCAACCACCCAGCGTGCGGCATGATCAGCATCAATGGTGTCAATGCCAAGCTGGGCAAAAATATCCGCTGCCGCACTTTTACCGCTGCCGATACCACCGGTCAGGCCTAATACCCATGGTTTGCTCACAATATTGTCCCTTACTCAACTGCCAGCAACAGGTCTAGCCGCGTTCGCTGGCTGGGAAATCCTAGCTACCCACGCATGCCAAAGTTGCTTAGGCGATGCTGCTGTGTGGATTTATTTCGGAAAAAATAAGCGCTTGAGTTCTGCACCCGGATTATTGGCTCGCATAAAGGCTTCGCCGACCAAAAACGCATGCACATCATTGATTTCCATCAGCTCAACATCCGTGCGCTGTAAAATCCCACTCTCCGTAATCACCAAGCGCCCTTCTGGAATGCGTGGTAATAACTCCAAGGTGGTTTCTAACGACACTTCAAAATTATGCAGATTACGGTTGTTAATACCCACCAATGGCGTGTCTAAATGGGTCAAGACACGATCCAGCTCTGCGCCATCATGCACTTCGGCCAACACATCCAAACCGGCCTCTTTAGCAGCAGCTGCCAATTCAAGCATTTGCCCATCATCCAGACACGCAGCGATCAATAACACGCAATCAGCACCCAGCGCGCGCGCCTCAATAATTTGGTAGGGATCCACCATAAAATCTTTACGGATCACCGGTAGTGCACAGGCATTACGGGCTTCTTCTAAGTAGCGGTCAGCGCCCTGAAAGAAATCAATATCGGTCAGCACCGACAAACAGGTTGCACCACCTTGCTCATAGCTTTGCGCCAGCCACTCAGGCACAAAGTCTTCGCGTAACACGCCTTTGCTCGGTGACGCTTTTTTAATCTCAGCGATCACCGCAGGTTTTTTCTTCTGTACCTGCGCTTGTAACGCGCGGGCAAAACCTCGCGGCGCAGAAGCCTGAGCGGCTTGTGCATGTAACTCGCTTAAACTCACGATTTGTTTACGCGCAGCCACTTCTTCGTGCTTACGCGCGACAATTTTCTCTAACACCGTTGGAATACTCATGCCTGTGCCGCCTCTTGCTTAAACACCGAAGTAAAGGACACCAACTCAGACAGCTTTTCCAAAGCAAGGCCGGTATAAATGGTGTCATGTGCGCGCGCCACGCCTTCTTTTAGGCTGCTGGCCACGCCGGCTGCATACAAAGCAGCGCCCGCATTAAGTGCGATCATTTCAGCAGCTTTATGCGCGTAAGGTAACTCACGCTTACCTAGGGCGTCACGAATCAGCCTGTATGAAGCCTCTGCATCGTCCACTTCTAAGCCAATCAGTGACTGGCTATTAATACCAAAATCTTCCGGTTGAATACGGTACTCAGTAATCTCACCGTCTTTTAATTCGGCGACAAAGGTTGGCGCACCTAAACTGATTTCATCCATACCGTCTTGCGCATGCACCACTAATACATGCTTGCTGCCTAAACGTAACAACACTTCTGCTAAAGGACGGCACAGTTGCTTGCTAAAGACGCCAATCACTTGGTTTTTCACCTGCGCCGGATTGCTCATCGGGCCAAGGATATTAAACAAGGTACGCAAGCCCAGTTCGCGGCGCGGGCCGCTGGCGTGACGCATAGCACCATGATGCGCAGGGGCAAACATAAAGCCCACGCCCACTGTTTCAATACAGCGTGTGACTTGCTCTGCGCTTAAATCTAAATACACACCAGCGGCTTCGAGCAAATCGGCACTGCCACTTTTGCCAGACACGGCGCGGTTACCGTGCTTGGCCACTTGGCCACCGGCCGCTGAAACAACAAAAGCAGCTGCGGTTGAGACATTAAAAATATTCATGCCATCACCGCCGGTACCACAGGTATCCACCAGATACTCACCGCTGATACTGACCGGTTCGGCCAACTCACGTAGCACCTGCACCGCACCGACAATCTCATCGATGCTTTCACTTTTCATGCGCATAGCCACTAAAAATCCGCCGATCTGTGCATCAGTGCACTGCCCGGTCATGATCTGGCGCATCACCGACTGCATCTCTGCCGTGCTTAAGTCCAAATGACCTACCGCTCGATTCAGCGCTTCTTTAATGTCCATTAACGCTGTCCTCCCGTTTGTTTTAAAAAGTTTGCTAACAAGGCATGACCTTGTTCAGTCAAAATTGATTCAGGGTGAAACTGCACCCCTTCAATATTTAATGTGCGGTGTTGCACACCCATAATCGCTTCCAAGTCACCCTGCTCGGTTTGTGTCCAAGCGGTAACCTCTAACTCTGCCGGCACACTGTCCGGCGCCAGCAGCAAAGAATGGTAGCGCGTTGCCGTCAGTGGATTATTCAGCTCGGCAAACACCCCTTGCTGGCGATGATAGACCGGACTGGTTTTACCGTGCATGGGCTGCTGAGCACGCACCACCTTGGCGCCAAATACCTGTCCAATACTTTGATGACCTAAGCACACGCCTAAAATTGGAACTTGACCAGCAAAGGCTTTAATCGCCTGCATCGACACGCCGGCCTCGTTAGGTGTGCAAGGCCCAGGCGAAATCACCACCTGAGTTGGCTGCATGGCCACTAATTCAGGCACAGAGTACTCATCGTTACGTACCACTTTGACCTCGGCACCCAACTCAGCAAAATACTGCACCAGATTCCAAGTAAAAGAGTCGTAATTGTCGATCATTAGCAGCATACAAGGTGGTCCTGAGGCGATTAAAGGATAAGGTTAATTAGGCTTACAACAGTTCTTTGCGTAACTGCGCAGGGCTTTTCGGCGATAGCAAACCTGGCGCAATATCAAACACAGTTTTCGCACCTATATCGTTCACCCGCGCTAGGCGGTATACCGCGCGCGCATAGGCGACCAGCACACTGGCGGTAAACTCAGGGTTACTGCCCAGCGCCAGCGAATACTCAATGGTTTGCTTACTGTTCGCCCCAGTATTGCCACTGCGAATCACAAAACCACCGTGCGGCATGCTGCTGTGTTCTTTTTTGAATGTGTCCTGATCAATAAAATTCACTGCTGTGTCGTAGTCGGCAAAGTAGTCCGGCATGCTGACGATGGTCTCACGCACCACTTCAGCATCTGCACCCTCTTCCAGTACGATAAAGCACTCACGCGTATGCTTTTCACGCGTAGTTAACTCTGGCTGTTCACCAGCACGCACACGAGCCATTGCATCTTCAGAAGGCAAGGTGTATTGCACGCCTGACTTAACCCCCGGCACGCGACGCACTGCATCCGAATGGCCTTGGCTTAAACCTTTACCCCAGAAGGTATAAGTTTCGCCTTCTGGCAAAATCGCTTCGCCAAACAAACGGTTCAGCGAGAACAAACCTGGATCCCAGCCGACAGACAATAAAGCCACGCGACCTGCATCACGCGCCGACTGATCCAGCGCTGCGTAGTACTCGGGCACTTTAGCGTGAGTATCAAAGCTGTCCACGGTATTAAAAAACTGCGCCAAGTAAGGGCCTTGCTCGGGTAGATCAGACTTAGAACCACCACAGAGAATCATCACATCGACTTCATCTTGGTACTGCTCAATATCTGCCATGGCATATACAGGCACGCTCGTGTCCAACAAAGTCACGCTCAACGGATCACGGCGACTGAATACACCCACTAAGTGCATATCTGGGTTCTGCGCTAACGCTGACTCAACGCCACGACCTAAATTGCCATAACCGGCAATCGCTACTCTGATTTTATTAGACATAATGAGCTACCTTTACAATTAAAACATAAACATAATTAAGTACGTATTCAGCTGTTTGGCTTACTTTTTTCAGCCAAGGCAACCGCTTTAAACATAGCGCGACGCTTATTCAGGGTTTCTTCCCACTCCAACTCAGGCTGCGAGTCAGACACAATTCCGGCGCCGGCTTGCACGTGCAGTTGACCGTTTTTAATCACCGCCGTACGAATCGCAATCGCGGTATCCATATTGCCATTCCAGGCCCAATAACCGACTGCGCCGCCGTACACACCGCGCTTAATCGGCTCAAGCTGGTCAATGATTTCCATCGCGCGCACTTTGGGCGCGCCGGACAAGGTGCCGGCCGGCAAAATCGCGCGCAAGGCATCCATCGAATTGAACTCGCTACGCAACTCGCCAGTGACATTGGAGACGATATGCATCACGTTGGAATAACGCTCTACAATCATTTTCTCAGTCACTTTAACACTGCCAGTCGCAGCAATTTTACCAACATCATTGCGCCCCAAATCAATCAGCATCAAGTGCTCAGCCAGCTCTTTTTTATCCGCCAAGAGTTCTTGCTCAAGGGCGTTATCTTGCTCTTCAGTGGCGCCGCGTGGGCGCGTACCAGCAATTGGGCGCACGGTGACTAAGCCATCTTCAACCCGCACCAATACTTCTGGCGAGCTGCCGACCACATGAAACTCAGCAAAGTTAAAGAAATACATATAGGGCGTTGGGTTAAAGCAGCGCAGGGCTCGGTACAGATCAATGGGTGCGGCGGTAAAAGGCACCGACATACGCTGCGAAATAACCACCTGCATGCAGTCGCCGGCGGCAATATAGTCTTTAATTTGCAAGACTGCTTTTTGATAATCCTCACGACTGAAGCTGGAAGTGAAATCCGGCTCAATGTTATCGATCGTATTAAGGTCCACACCCAAACGCGGGGTCAGCGGTTTGCGTAATTGTGCACTGAGCAGTTCAAGTTCGACCAAGCCCTGCTGGTACGCATCGGGCTTGCTGGGGTCAGCCAGAACAATTAAATGCAGCTTGCCGGACAAGTTATCGAACACCACCACCGCATCTGACACCAACAATAAAATATCGGGCGTGCCCAAGGGATCGGGGTTTGGACAATCGGCTAAACGCTGTTCCACATAGCGCACACTGTCATAGCCAAAATAGCCGACTAAACCGCCATTAAAACGTGGCAAACCGGGCAAGGTTGGCACTTGATAACGGGCTTTAAAACTTTCAACAAAGGCCAGTGGATCATCCACATCCAGATCTTCCACCACGCGCTCATCAGTAATCACGCGCACGCGTTTACCATCAACGCGTAAGCGGGTCCGGCTGGGCAAGCCAATAATAGAAAAGCGCCCCCACTTCTCACCGCCTTGCACAGACTCCAAGAGGTAGGAATACGGCGCATCAGCCAGTTTTAAATAAATCGAGAGTGGCGTATCAAAGTCGGCCAGCGTTTCGCGTGCCAAAGGAATACGGTTGTAGCCTTGTTCAGCTAAACGCAAAAATTCTTCGTGGGTCATATCAGCCTCGTGGCAAGAGGTAAAAAGGAGGAACACAAACAATATCGCCCCAGTGGCGACCAATAAATATTAGACGCGCCAACGCCAACGGCCTGATGCCGCGGGTAATGTGCCTATCAATAGTTTGCGATCAACAACCACGAGCGGGTCCCTTGGGGATGGTCTGAAATATTGGCTAACACTAGCGCAGGCTATGTTAAGGCGCAACCGCTAGATGCTGGTTTTTACTATTTGCCTCTACATCTGCTGGGATTTACCGTGTTTAGCTAAGACTCAACATAGGCTAGCCCAGCGTTGCTGCGGTATCCATCACTCCTCGGTCAGCGCTGTAATCATTGCCTCTAGACTGCATGCGCCGATTCAATTAAGTACTCACGCACCTCTGCAGCATTACCGGTGAACTCAGGAACGCCATGCTGATGGACCAGTTGGTAGTCATACATGGGATCGTAATAGTCCCTGAGCATGCGCTCAATCCAGGCACGATGCAGACTGTTATCGCCACGCTGATGAGCGACTAAGGCCTGCTGCAGCAGAGCATCAATCTCTTGATACAAAGCGCCACCTAAACGCTTTTGCGTTCTCTGCAAAGAGTCCGTGAGGTCTTGGCTAAAGGCGGCAAAGCCGGCTTCCTCACCTAGCGCCTGTTGCCACTCATCTAATTTATACAAAATATAATTACGAAAACTGTGTTCGACACGCTGCTCTAAGCTGGCCGTCACCACCACAATGGGTGCCTGCGTCATGCGCTCACGCAGTTGCAACGGAATCGCACAGCGACCAATCAGCTTACTTTCATCTTCAAGCAAAATACGTTGCTTGGGACGGGCGTGATGCTGACGTAATAAAGCAATTGCTAGGTTGTTTTCAAATTCAATAGGGGTGGGCTGTCCTTCTGGGCGCTTACCAAACGAGCTGCCGCGGTGGTGGGCAAGCCCCTCCAAATCAATGCTGTTATCCAGACTATTGAGCAAATCAGTTTTCGCACAACCGGTATGCCCAGCCACAATACAAAACTGACTGGCAGCGACAATCTGCTCTTGGCTATCAATTAAAAAACGACGCATGGCTTTGTAGCCACCGGTAATACGCGGATACTCGCAACCGGCATCTTTCATCCACTGCTGGACAATCTGACTGCGTAAACCACCACGAAAACAATACAAATAGCCCTCGGGGTTATTACGCGCAAAGGCCAGCCACTGCTCCATGCGCTGCTGTTTAATAGTGCCATTCACCAACTGATGACCTAATGCCAGAGCCGCCGCCTGCCCTTGCTGCTTATAGCAGGTGCCCACTTGAGCCCGCTCAGCATCGGTCATCAGCGGCAGGTTAAGCGTATGGGGAAACGCGCCTTTGCTGAACTCAAGCGGCGCACGGGTATCCATCATTGGCGTATCCGTTAAAAACAGACGGGTAAAATCTTCAGTGTCTGCACGGCTCATGCCCGTACCTCAATACGGTAATCATCACGCGCAGCAACTAACTCGCCAATACACTGTGCATAAACGCCGGCCGTTGTGAGCACTTGCTCTAAAGCGCAAGCATGCTCGGGTTGCACTGCAATCAATAAACCACCACTGGTTTGCGGATCACAAAACAAGGCACGCTGTTCATCACTTAAGGGTGCCAGCTTATCGCCGTAGGATTCAAAATTACGCACGGTGCCGCCAGGTAAACAACCTTGCGCAATATAATCACGCACCGGTGGCAGCAGTGGGATTTTTTGCTCAAACAACACCGCATTGACGCCACTGCCTTCGCAGACTTCCAGCAAATGCCCCATCAGACCAAAACCTGTGACATCGGTAATGGCTTCAACCCCCGGCAAATGAGCCACTTGCGCACCCACTTTATTCATCTGACACATCACATCACGGGCTAAAAATTCGTGCTCACTGCGTAATTTCTTCTGTTTCTGTGCGGTAGTTAAAATACCCACACCTAAGGGCTTGGTCAGGTACAAGCGGCAGCCGGCCGTGGCAGTATTGTTTTGCTTAAGCTGATCTTTATTAACGATACCGGTCACCGCCAGACCAAAGATGGGCTCAGGTGAGTCGATGCTGTGCCCACCTGCCAGCATAATCCCCGCTTCGGCACAGGCCTGACGGCCACCATCAATCACGCGCTGGGCAACTTCAGGCGGCAATACATTGACCGGCCAACCGAGGATAGCAATGGCCATAATGGGCTTGCCACCCATCGCATAAATATCACTGATGGCATTGGTAGCGGCGATCCGGCCAAAATCAAAGGGATCATCAGCAATCGGCATAAAGAAATCAGTGGTACTGAGAATCACCTGATTGTTGCCGATATCATAGGCTGCGGCATCATCTTTACTGCTGTTACCCACCAGCAAATTGGCATCGCTGGGGAAAGTTAGATTAGATTTTAAAATTTGATCGAGAATCTTAGGAGATATTTTGCAACCACAACCAGCACCATGGCTGTATTCGGTTAAGCGTATGGCTGAGGCGGGCGTCTGATTGCTGGTCTGACTGCTCATCGGCTTGTTCACGTGCGACTTACCCCTAACTAGTTACATAATTTCAGCTGTGCATGATACACCTGCAAGGCCACAGTGAAAGCGGCAGGCACACGCAGGGTTATTTTATCTTAAGATTTTTGATCTCAGCGGGCCTTAGAGCTGAACGCAGTTAAGGCTGTTGACACGAGTCGTCAGACGAAATATCTCTGGCCAGCGCACTTTAGAAACCAAGAAATGCCTCCTCGCCAGTTCAAGTACGACGAGGAGAGGCACGCTGTGCCCTACAGAAACAGTTCGCGCAGATCATCCACCACCAAGGCTGGATTCTCAGCACTGATCGGCTGGCCATAGTTATAGCCATAGGTCACCGCAATACAGGCAACACCGGCGGCATGCGCAGCAAGGACATCATTGCGCGAGTCACCGACAAACAAACACTGCTCGGGAGAGACTCCAGCTTGCTGCATCACCCACAGCAGCCCGGTGGGATCAGGTTTTTTCTGGGCAAAAGTATCGCCGCCGACAATCCATTGGAAAAAACCGGCCATCTGCGTATCTGCCAACAACTCCGGTAAAAAACCCTCAGGCTTATTGGTGACCAAAGCCAGTTTAATACCCAACTTTTGTAATGACGCCAAGGTGTCTAAAGTGCCTGGGTATAAAGTGGTTAACTCATGGCCAGAGCCGTACGCTTGCATAAAAATAGCCAGTGCCTCAGCCTCTTGCTCAGCGCTGATGGCTTGATGATCAAAATCATCCGCCAGTGCGCGCCGTACCAAAACCGGCGCACCGTTCCCCACCCAATTGCGCACTTTCTCCATACCGGCCGGGGCACGGCCGAGCTGCAGTAGCATTTTATCGGTGGCGGCGGCTAAATCTGGTACTGAATCGATTAGTGTGCCATCCAAATCAAACATCACCAACTCTGGTAATTTGCCATCTAAGATACTGAGCAAAGTTTTCACTGCTTAACTCCTGCTAACTCTGCACGCATAGCAGAAATAACCTGAGCATAATCTGGCGCATTAAAAATGGCTGAGCCGGCGACAAAGGTGTCAGCGCCTGCTTGGGCAATCTGTTTGATATTTTTCACATTCACACCGCCATCCACTTGCAAGCGAATCGGCAAGCCGCTGGCATCAATTAACTCGCGCGCCTCACGTAGTTTGTCGAGGGTACCGGGAATAAATGACTGCCCGCCAAACCCCGGGTTAACGCTCATTAGCAAGACCATATCGACTTTATCTAAAACGTATTTCAGCACATCTAAAGGCGTGGCCGGATTAAATACCAGACCGGCTTTGCAGCCACCCTGCTTAATCAGCTGTAAGGAGCGATCAATATGTTCAGTGGCTTCTGGATGGAAGGTAATATAGCTTGCACCAGCCTCAATAAATTCGCCAATCATGCGATCCACTGGCTTAACCATCAAATGCACATCAATCGGCGCAGTAATCCCGTATTTACGCAAAGCACTGCACACCATCGGGCCAATGGTCAGGTTAGGCACGTAATGGTTATCCATCACATCAAAGTGCACGGTATCCGCGCCGGCGGCGAGGACACGCTCAACATCTTCGCCTAAACGGGCAAAGTCAGCGGATAAAATAGATGGGGCAATTACAAAAGGCTGCATAATTTTCTCACAGTTAAATAATTCAGAATATAGCGATGGTACAGCCGCTAACAGATGATGTTAATGCTCGCACAAACATCATTCACGCCAGAGCTCATCTAGATTGCGAAAACCCCAATCGTCAGCTTGCTCACGGGCAATAATCGTTTCTTGGCAATCGGCATGGGCCAGATCAATCACAGCTTGCTCAATCGGCATTTTAGATTTACTAGAAAAAAATACCCTGACTCTAGGCTTCAACAACGATTGCTCATTCTGTTCAATCACCACTCCGATACGTCCACTACTGAGTCGCAGTAATGAGCCCACCGGATAAATACCAACAGCACGGACAAAAGCTTGAAAAATTTGCGGATCAAAATGCCCTTGCCATTGCGCCATACGCTGTAAAGAGTCAGCAGGCCCCCAACCTTTCTTATAAGGACGGTCAGAGGTAATAGCATCATAGACATCACATACTGCGCCCATACGTGCAAATAAACTGATGTCTTCACCTTTAAGCTTCTTAGGGTAACCGCTGCCATCATATTTTTCATGGTGGTGCAGGCAAACATCATAAACAACGGCGCTGGCAGCGGGCTGATTGGTCAATAATATTTTGGCGCCATACACTGGATGCAAACGCACCTTGGCAAACTCTTCATCGGTCAAACGGCCTGACTTATTGAGAATTTCATCGCAAATCGACATCTTGCCAACATCATGCATTAAGCCGGCTAAGCCGGCTTCAGATACCTGCTCTTCTGATAAACCAAGCTGGCGTGCTAAGGCAATCATCAGCGCACAAACTGCAACAGAATGCATATAGGTGTATTGGTCTGCATTTTTTAAACGCACTAAACTGATAAGCGCGGAAGGATTGCGCAAAACTGACTGCGCCATTTCGTCAACTAAACCATTTACGCTGCTGATATCGATAGCTTTGCCCATGCGTACGTCACTGAACATACCAATCACCGCTGTTCTAGAGCGCTCACAGATATCCAAGGCACGTTTAATCTCATCGAGCAGCGCAACTGGCGTAGCATTACCAATCACGGCCCCCTGCAATAAAGCGTCTGCACGCTTGGCAGCTTGCTCAACCTCTTCGCTCGCCACATTATCAGGTAGATCTAGGCCCTTTAAGGTATCAATCCAAACCTCTGTTACTGCGCTGTCTCTAAGGCTCTGTAAGTCAGCAGTTTTTTCTAACAAAAAACCGGCTTTCCAAAACGGATGATCCATCCATGAACCACACAACTCATGGATATACATCCCCAAAACAACATCAGCTACAGCTATTTTTTTAAGCATAGGAGCGCCCTGCCACACTATATTTCAACCAATCTATATCCAGTCGTGAAGCTCCTCAGTAGTAGCCATCGCACAACGCAATCAACAATCTACTCTGCAAGCAGCGCTATCTGGGTGGCCCTTAGGTGTCTTGGTACAGTATATAAACAAACGCTGCGCCTATTCGCTAACTAACTCAACGGTTTGTGCCTCAATGGTGTAGGCAGAGTCAGCCAGTTCGTTGCTAATTACCTCAACTCGTAGCGTGCCTGTCACCCATAACGGTGCGTAAATATCCTGCAGATCAATACCTTGCGGATAATGTACAAACACGATCTGATTAGGCGGCGGTGGCGGCACATGAATACAAGCGCCAGGGTAAGGCACTAGAAAGAACTCAACAAAGTGGCCTTTGGCATTGGTTTCTAACGGCACTGGATAACCGCCTAATAAAATCGTGCGGCCATCCAGCGCTGGAACGGTTTGCGCTGAATACATCACTGCAGGTAAATCTTTATCGGTGGAACGCAGGCCTCCTGGCACATAAAAACCACTTTCTGCCTCAGGCGTATCATGTCGAATTTCCGGCATGTCAAACAGCGCTTGGCGGTCAGATTCTGGCATCAAGTCTAACCAGTCGGTTTCCTCCAGCGCTGCTTGAGCAGCACCTGTTAATAACAGCAGAACCAACAATACAGAGCGCATCGCCTATCCCTCTAACCTTTACGTACTGCCTCAACAATAAACAGCAGAACAATGGCGCCGACCACAGCTCCAATAAAACCAGCAGGCTGTCCGGCATGGTAAATACCCAAGGCTTGACCACCGTAGGTCGCAGCAACCGAACCAGCCAAACCTAAAATAATGGTCATAACCCAACCCAGACCACTGGGGCCAGGCTTTAATAAACGTGCAATGATGCCGACCAAAAAGCCAATAACTAATGTGCCTAAAATGCTCATGTGCGTTCTCCTTGCAGTTTAATAATGCTGTTATTACTCGACTGTATTAGGGCTCAGCCGTTCAGCTTATGCTTTTGCTAAGGCTTGCAGCGCAACAATTTGCTCCTGCAAACGCTGCGCATCCGAGCTGCGTAAGGTGGCATGACCGACTTTACGTCCAGCTTTCGGCGCTTTGAGATAATCATGCAAATGGCAATCAGCAACTGCCAATACCTTACTCGCCTCTGGCACGCTGCCAATAAAGTTCAGCATCGCACTGTGGTTTACACTTGCAGTAGAGCCCAGCGGCAAACCAGCCACCGCACGCAAGTGATTCTCAAACTGACTGCACTCAGAGCCTTCAATGGTCCAGTGCCCAGAGTTATGCACACGTGGCGCAATTTCGTTGGCTTTTAATCCACCATCGACTTCAAAGAATTCAAAAGCCAGTACGCCAACGTAATCCAGCTCTTTTAATACGCGACTGGCATAGTCTTGCGCCAAGGCTTGCAAAGGATGCGCATCACTGGCGACGGATAAATGCAAAATACCGTCGTTGTGAATATTGTGTACCAAGGGATAGCTCTTGATTTCACCGTCACGGCCACGCACTGCAACCAATGACACTTCACCGCTAAAAGCCACAAAGCCTTCTAAAATGCAGGGCACATTGCCCAAGTAGGCAAAGGCATCCAGCACATCTGCAGCTTCACGCAACACTTTCTGGCCTTTGCCGTCATAGCCGAGCGTGCGCGTTTTTAGTACCGCAGGCAAACCAATCTGCGCAACCGCTACCTCTAGATCAGCTTGCGACAAGACATCAGCAAACTCGGTGGTGGGAATACCCAACTGTTTAAACATGCTCTTTTCAAACCAGCGATCACGGGCGATGCGCAATGCATTGGCACTGGGATAAACCGGAACGAATTGCTCTAGAAAAGCCACGGTCTCCGCCGGTACACTTTCAAACTCAAAGGTTACCAAATCAACTGTCTGCGCCAGCTGTTGTAGGTGCTCTGGTGAGTCGTAGCCTGCTAGCAAATGTTCACCGAGCGCTGCAGCGCAAGCATCCTCTGCTGGATCAAGAAAGGTAAACTGCATTCCTAAAGGGGTTCCCGCCAAGGCCAACATGCGCCCTAACTGACCGCCACCAATCACACCAACTTTCATAACTTAAGCCTCTCGTGGATCTGGGTTATCTAATACGGTTTGTGTTTGCTGCTCACGGTAGGCATTGAGTGCTAGGTGAAACTCTGGATGCTGATGACCAATAATGCTGGCGGCGAGTAATGCCGCATTGACTGCACCAGCTTTGCCGATGGACAGAGTCGCTACCGGCACGCCTGCTGGCATTTGCACAATGGATAATAACGAATCAACGCCAGACAACATCGATGATTGCACCGGCACACCCAGTACCGGCAAGTGGGTTTTTGCCGCGCACATGCCAGGCAAATGCGCAGCACCACCGGCACCTGCGATAATCACTTGCACACCACGTCCATGGGCTTGCTCAGCGTAACTGAATAATAAGTCAGGGGTGCGATGCGCCGACACCACTTGCACTTCATAAGGAATGCCGAGGGTTTCCAGCATCTCTACGCTGTGGCTCATTGTGCTCCAATCCGACTTGGAACCCATAATCACGCCTACCAGTGGACTCATCAGTGTTGCCTCTTCAAGTTTGGGCGCCAGTTAGCGCGGCAAAAATAACAAACCACGCAACACGGCGTGGCTTGGTTGATGAAACGGTCAATATTTCTAAGCGGGCAATTATAGCGCACTTGCACGCCATTACTAAAACGCTTCACGATAAACGCCTATTTGTGCGCTCTGAATTTAAAGTCCGCCTTGTACGGTTAAACCAACACCCAACTCAGTCGCCAGCGCCCAAGGCAGCAGTAGCGTATCCAGCAACACACTAAAAGGTAGGTCCAGCGCTGCATATTTAGGCGCGCTTGCTCCGAAGCGCTCTATCGGATAACAACCGCCTTGCAAACTGTACCAATCCAAACGCGTACCTGAGTAGATCACCGGCGCGCCAGCTTGCGCAGCATCTAAAGTACGCACACTGGCACAGCCACTATTAAGCAGTAGCAGCGCTAGCAATAATGCAGTCGGCGCTCTACTCATCCCAACCGGCTTGATGATGCTCACCCCAGCGCGGCAACATATCTTGCGGTACCTGCAAAATATTCAAAATCCGCGCCACAACAAAATCAACTAAATCATCAATGCTTTGTGGCTGATGATAGAAACCGGGCGAGGCGGGTAAAATCACCGCGCCCATATTCGACAGCTTGAGCATGTTTTCTAAATGAATACTGGAGTACGGCGCTTCACGCGGCACGATAATCAGCTGGCGGCGCTCTTTTAACACCACATCTGCAGCACGCTCAATCAAACTGTTACAAGCACCAGTGGCAATCGCTGACAAAGTGCCGGTCGAACAAGGCACCACCACCATGGCGCTGGGCGCACCCGAACCTGAGGCGACTGACGACATCCAGTCTTCTTTGCCATACACGCGTATCTGTCCAGCAGCAGCACCGGTGTATTCAGTTAAAAACAGCTGCATGGCTTGCGGCTTGGGCGGCAACAACACATCGGTTTCTGTGGCCAAGACCAACTGCGCTGCTTTAGAAATCAAAAAATGAACTTCACGATCTTCCTGTACCAAACAATCCAGTAGGCGCAAACCGTACTGCGCACCGGAAGCACCGGTCATGGCTAAAGTCACTCGCTGCGGACCCATCATTGCATCGCCTCCAAGGCTTCAACCAGTTGTGTATGAATCCCGTCAAAGCCACCATTGCTCATAATCACCACTTGCGTATCTGCCTGGGCCAGCGCTAAAACACCAGCAATGATCTCTGCCAAACTCGTGCAGACCTGCGTCGGTACCGGCGCATCGGCAACGCTGCTGGCTAAATCCCAGCCAAGATTATCCGGCGCATACCAAAACACATGATCGGCCAACGCAGTTGAGGGCGCGAGCCCTTCACGGTGCGCACCCAGTTTCATCGAGTTAGAGCGTGGCTCAATCACGGCAATAATCTGCTGCTGGCCAACTTGCTTGCGTAAACCATCTAAGGTGCTAGCAATTGCGGTGGGATGATGGGCAAAGTCGTCATACACAGTCACCCCCTGCACTGTTGCCAGCTTTTGCATGCGTCGCTTCACATTCGCAAATTGAGCTAACGCCTGCGCGCCATGCTCAGCGGTCACCCCCACATGCCGCGCCGCCGCCAACGCTGCCAACGCATTAGCCACGTTATGCAGACCAGTTAACGACCACTGCACGCGACCTTGCTCAACGCCGTCTAAAGACAGAGTAAAATCAGAACCATCGTCTTTTAGCAGCTGCGCTTGCCACTGTCCGTCAGCACCTGTGGTTTGCACGGGTGTCCAGCAACCCTTTGCCAAAACACGCTCAATGGCTTGCTCTTGCGCCGGATAAATAATCAAGCCAGTGCTAGGCACAGTACGTACTAGATGATGGAACTGCTGCTCAATGGCAGCCAAATCAGGAAAAATATCAGCGTGATCAAACTCTAAGTTATTCAGCACTGTGGTGCGCGAGCGGTAATGCACAAATTTAGAACGCTTATCAAAAAACGCACTGTCATATTCGTCCGCTTCCACCACAAAAAAATCAGTTGCACCCAAGCGCGCAGAGACACCAAAATTTTGCGGCACACCGCCAATCAAAAACCCAGGCTGCATACCGGCATATTCTAAGATCCAAGCCAGCATACTACTGGTGGTGGTTTTGCCGTGGGTGCCAGCGACAGCCAATACCCAGCGGCCTTGCAAAACATGCTCAGCCAACCACTGCGGCCCAGAAACATAGGGCAGCCCTGCATCCAGCATATACTCCACCGCGGGGTTACCGCGCGATAATGCATTGCCCACCACCACCAGATCTGGCGCCGGCTTTAAATGCTCAGGAGCATATCCCTGCATCAACGCAATGCCCTGCTCTTCAAGCTGCGTGCTCATTGGCGGGTAGACATTGGCATCGGAACCGGTAACGCGATGCCCCAACTCCTTAGCCAGTAACGCTAAAGACCCCATAAATGTGCCGCAAATACCTAAAATATGAATATGCATACAGACCTCAAATAATTGCTTGCAAGATTAGCATAATCAACCGGCTACATTCGCCCATCCGCGAGCGGTAACAGATTTGCATCAACACAGGCTTTTAAGGCACGATTGTTAGCACTATTGACGATCCCATTGAAAGAGAGTGGCCATGCGCATCATTCCTGCCAGCTTAGAACATCTAGACCACTTGCTGCCTATGTTTATCCGTTACCGTGAACTCTATGGCGCTATGCCGCAACTTGAAGCTTCAAAGGAATTCTTACAAGAACGCCTGAGCAAGCAAGAAGCTATTATTTTACTGGCCTATGAAAACGATAAAGCCTTGGGCTTCTGTTTGGTTTACCCAAGTTTCTCATCAGTTTCATTGCGCCCGATCTGGATTATTAACGACATGTATGTCGCGCAAGAAGCGCGCCGCAAACATATCGCCAATCAGCTGCTACAAGCGGTCGCTGAGCGAGCTCGAGCCAATAACGTTGTACGTTTGCGCGTTTCCATCCATGCCAGCAATGATATTGCCCAGCGCCTCTATGAGTCAGCTGACTTTTTAGAAGACCAGCATTTCAGAAACTATATTTTGCCGATTCAAGGCACACAACTATCATCCCAGCGCTAGTCTCTGCACAAGGCGCATTTAACAACGCCACAGCAGGCAACAGAGCGATTGCTCAGGGCGCAGCAATACATGGTATACGCTGACAAATGTGCATATAATCGCATCACTTTTCTACTTTAATTTGGACATGCACATGAGCTTTAGCAAAATCCCTGCGGGTAAAGACGTTCCTAACGACATCTATGTAGCCATTGAGATTCCAGCCAATCACGCACCGATCAAGTATGAGATTGACACCGAAACCGACAACTTAATGGTTGACCGTTTCATGGCCACACCCATGTTTTACCCCGCCAACTATGGCTTTATTCCTAACACCTTGGCTGATGACGGCGATGCGCTGGATGTTTTAGTGGTTACTCCGTACCCCGTTGCGCCAGGTTCAGTGATCCGTGCTCGTCCCATTGGTGTGCTGCATATGACTGATGAAGCCGGCGGCGATGCTAAATTGATTGCTGTGCCACACCAGAAAATCACCCAACTGTACAACGATGTCCACGAATACACTGACCTACCGCCTCTGCTGATCGAGCAGATTAAACACTTCTTTGAAAACTACAAAGATTTAGAAGTTGGCAAGTGGGTTAAAGTTGAAGGCTGGGGTGATGCAGCGGCTGCGCGTGAAGAAATCATCAAAGCTGTTGCTGCCTATAAGAAATAAGCCAAGCCCTATCTGAAGGCCGAGATGACCCATCGGCCTTTGATGTTAAATAAAGTGGAAGCTTTCAATATACTTTTAAAAAGTTTATAACTTAGGCAAGTCTCAAGCCGTACCCTATTGAACCAGTGGATTTCATCAATGCGTCTATTCTTGCTTGCCATACTCTGCAGCAGTTTTATTCTAGGCTGCAGCAGTGAATCCGACCCTTTGCGTATTGGCAGCAACCGCTGGCTGGGTTATGCCCCCGTTTATATTGCCGACGAACTGGGCTGGTCTACCTTGGCCAATATACGCTTAGTTGAGTACGCCTCTTCAAACGGAGTCATCCGCGGCATGCACAACGGTCTCCTTGATGCAGCATTGTTGACCCTAGACGAAGCCATCCTGTTGCAAAGCACAGACCACGACATTGAAATAGTGCTAATCACCAATATTTCTGCTGGCGCAGACGTTCTTTATACAGATGCTAATGTACGGCATATTCACCAACTTAAAGGCAAACGTATTGCGGCTGAAGGCGGCACTTTAGCTGCTTATTTTCTCTCACGCATTTTAAGCAAAGCTCAGTTATCTGCAGATGACATTCAAGTTGTCAATCTACCGCTGCATATGCATGCCGAAGCTGTTCAAAACGGTAGTGTAGACGCATCCATCAATAATGCGTCTGTACATACACAGCTAGAAAAAGTTGGTTTAGTACCGCTATTTACCAGTCGTGACTTACCTAACGAAATCATTGATGTGCTCGCCATAAACCGTAAGTACAGCAGCCCAGCATTACGCAAACGCATACGTGCACTGTGGTTTAGCAGCCTTGAAACCTGGCTTGAACATCGCAGTAAAACCGACCCTCTCGTTCATAAACGTCTAGGTTTAGACGCGCAATCACTGTCTTTCACCCTCAACGGCATTCTCATGGGTGATAAAGCGCTGAATAAGCTGTACTTCGAACAAGGCTTGTTAGCCGCCAGTATTGAACAAATGCAATCATATATGCTCGATTCTGGTTTACAGAAAAAACCAATTAACACTAATCAACTGCTACCCAACTGTACAGGCAGCGCATGCTAAGCCGTTATTCTCTACGCCATTCAACCCCCGCATTGTTGGGTGTTTTTGCACTTATTTTCTCTGCATTACTGATACTGATTCAACTACCAATCAGCCAAGAAAACGCCCTCAAGTCATGGCGTAACTATACCAGTCACATGCTGATTCAATTGCAAAGCAGTCAAGACGATCACCTGCGCCTCAACCGAATAGAAGAGATGGCGACTGAATTGGCCGAGTTCGGCAGCTTACCCAATGTACAGTGGGCGGCGGTTATCAACTCACAACTGCAAACAATTGCCACCACGCGCCTGGGCTTAGAAGTCAGTATTCGCAGTCAACTGGATGATCAACAGTTGATCCAACTGATGCATAAACACACCCCGTCGTGGCACTTACTCAGCGATCAGCGCTATCTTGCCATCTACCCGCTCAATAGCATGCGCTTTAATGATAGTGATCAGTCTGCAGCCCTATTGGTTGAGTTAGATTTTTCACCGTTTTTACGCCAAACCACCAATAATGCATGGTTGTATCTAAGCCAAGCATTACTCTTGTTATTGGTGCTTGGTTTTATTTTAAACCGTTTGTACGCTTTTCTGGTGCTCAAGCGCATTACCCACATTGGCGATGTAACCCAGCGTTACGCCGCCGGCGACCTGCAAGTGCGCACCCAATTAAACGGCCAAGATGAAATCAGCAAACTGGGTGCAGACATTAATAGCATGCTACGCCAGCTAGAGAGCAGCCATCACGCCCTCAGCGAAAGCGAATTGATGCTGCGCAATCTAATCAATGCTGCACCGGTAGGCTTGCTGGTTATCACTGAACAACAGGCAATCGTTGAAGCCAACCCTGCCGCGCAACAAATCTTCCAAGCGAGCGCCGCACAACTGTGCGCAAGCAATCCAAAACAACTATTTAGCAATCCTGCGCAGTGGCAACGATTACTCGATGGCATTTGCAAGAGCGCCGTATTATTTATTGACCGCAACAGCAAACGACTCACCACAGAAGCCACAGTCAACACATTCTCACGTGACGACAAAAACTACACATTACTGCTGCTCAACGATATTAGCGAACGCACAGAAGCTGAGCAGCGCCTGCATTATATGGCTAACCATGACGCTCTCACAGGCTTGCTCAACCGTAATAATATTATCGGCTTTCTCGAAAAAACCCTACTAGATAATCAAGAATTAAGCCTTATTTTAATTGACCTTGACCATTTCCAACAGCTCAACGACGGGCTGGGCCATAACATTGGTGACCAATTACTAAAGGCTGTTGCAAACCGGCTACGAGCACTGGTTGAAGATAAAGATATTCTTGCTCGTGTTGGTGGCGATGAGTTTATGTTGGCTTTACAAGGCGCC
Source organism: uncultured Thiopseudomonas sp. (assembly GCA_964385265.1). GTDB lineage: Bacteria > Pseudomonadota > Gammaproteobacteria > Pseudomonadales > Pseudomonadaceae > Denitrificimonas. The sequence continues at coordinate 29,372 of CAYLOI010000001.1, read as the reverse complement.
TCTCTTGAGCAAGCCGAGGCAGTAGCAGAGCGGCTGCTCAGCGCTTTTAAAGAGCCCTTTAAAATTCTGCAATATGAATTGTTTGTCACCGCAAGCATCGGCATCGCACACCACCAAGGTACTGCCGGAAATTGTGTAGAACTGCTTAAACAAGCTGATCTTGCTCTATATCGCGCAAAGAAGATCGGCCGCGATACTTTTGTAAGCTTTAACGCAGATCTTGCGACAGATGCGGCTTTACGCCAGCAACTGACCAATGAGCTACGCCATGCCCTGAGCCATGATGAATTTGAATTGTTCTATCAGCCCCAAGTTGATGCCACAAACCGCCCCATTGCTATGGAGGCTTTACTACGCTGGCGCTCCAGCTCTCGCGGCTTAGTCAGCCCAGAGAAATTCATTCCATTGTTGGAAGAGAGCGGAATGATTTTAGATGTATCACGCTGGGTATTTCGCACCGCCTGTCGTCAAGCAACCGCTTGGAGCAAACAAGGCACTGCACTGCGTATTGCGGTCAATTTATCACCACTGGACTTCTTACAAGCTAACTTAGCCGGCTCATTACTGAGCATCATGCAAGAAGAACAGACACCGGCACGCCTAATCGAGCTAGAAATCACTGAAAACTCTTTACTCGACAGCGGTACACACGTCCAAAAAACCCTTGCACAACTTAAAGCTGCTGGCTTACTTTTATTCTTAGACGACTTTGGTACAGGCTACTCTTCGCTCACCTATATCAAACGTTTCCAGTTTGACGGAATTAAAATTGATCGTGAGTTTGTCGCTGAGCTACCCAACTGCCAGCAATCCATTGCACTCATTCGCGGCATTGTCACTATAGCGGCTCACCTTGACCTAGAAGTGGTTGCCGAAGGTGTAGAGACAGAAGAACAAGCCGCTTTTCTGCGCCAACAAGGCTGCCAGCGTTTACAAGGCTATTACTTCTCCGCCGCGCAACCTGCCGCCGCGCATTTCAGCAGCGCTAACGTACTCAAGCAGTATTAAGCGTTACCTTACTGCGGCAAAACATATCGCCAAGACAAAGCCTGCAAGCAGTTACTGCCAATATTTAAGTACAGCTAAGAGACGCCTCGCCCCATGACTCAGGCCTGAAACACAACAAGCTGGCATGCTCTGGATAAAGTGCAAAACAACCCGCTGCATAGCTGCTAGCAACAGATTAAGCATGGCGTCTAGCGCTTAAATCCTCTACACAGCCCAGTCTATGACTTTAATAATTTAGCTCAACAAGCAGTTGAGCTATACTTTGCCATATTCCGTACTTAACACGCTGTTTTAGCCTAAATCTGAACAGCATTGTGAATACCTACTGCATCGCTTTATGAGGATTACTATGGCTCGCCAGAAAAAAGCACTCAGCTTCGAGCAGTCTTTAAATGACCTGCAAGCTCTCGTGGAACGCTTAGAAAGTGGTGATTTATCACTGGAAGAATCACTCGCTACCTTTGAGCAAGGCATTGGCCTGACACGTGAATGCCAAACGGCACTGCAAGACGCTGAGCAGCGCGTGCAAACCCTGCTTGAGCAAAACGGCAGCTTAATCGAAAAACCACTGGACGGAAGTACCCTGCCTTGATCGCTGATTACCAACGCTTCTGCCAAGCCCAAGTCGACACAGCGCTTGAGCAGCTATTACAAGCGCCCAGCACTGAGCTTGAGCGCCTCTACGCGGCAATGCACTACAGTGTTATGAATGGTGGAAAACGCGTACGCCCGTTATTAGTGTTTGCCAGCTGCCAAGCATTGGGCGGTGACATTAAACAAGCCTATGGCGCGGCCTGCGCAGTTGAACTGATTCATGCCTACTCATTGGTGCATGATGATCTACCGGCAATGGACGATGACGCGCTCAGACGCGGGCAACCAACAACACACATTGCTTTTGACGAAGCCTATGCCATTTTAGCCGGTGACGCCCTGCAGTCTTTGGCCTTTGATGCACTCTGCGATAGCACGCTCTCACCCATCAGCAGCCAACAACGTCTCGACATGCTGACAATACTGGCAAAAGCATCCGGCGCTACAGGTATGGTCGGTGGGCAAGCGCTGGATCTAAGCTCTGTCGGCCAAACCATCAGCCAAGCAACTCTAGAATGGATGCACCGGCACAAGACTGGGGCTTTAATTCAAGCCAGCGTGCAATTAGGTGCCATTGCCAGCGGCCAAGCAACACAGCAGCACCTAGACAAATTAATCGACTATGCACAAGCGATTGGCTTAGCCTTTCAAGTACAAGACGACATTCTTGATTTGACCAGCGATACGCAAACCCTGGGTAAGCAGCAAGGCAGTGACCTTGAACATGCCAAGCCGACCTACCCTGCGCTCTTAGGTCTCGAGCAAGCCAAACAGTACGCTGACTCCTTGAGACAACAAGCACATCAAGCCTTGGCCGACTTCGATCAGCGCGCTGACCAGTTGCGCCACTTGGCAGACTATATTGTCTCGCGCAGCCATTAATAACTGAACCCACAGCCAAGCACCAATGCGATGCTGTGCAACACAATAGACTCAGCAAGCAGTTTTTGAATATCAAACCCTAGAAACCAAAAAAGCGCTTAGCATCACTGCTAAGCGCTTAATATCTACTTAAAAAGCAAATATGCTGGTGGGTCGTGTGGGATTCGAACCTACGACCAATTGGTTAAAAGCCAACTGCTCTACCACTGAGCTAACGACCCAAAAAATGGTCGGGGTAGGGGGATTCGAACTCCCGACATCCTGCTCCCAAAGCAGGCGCGCTACCGGACTGCGCTATACCCCGATGGCTCCACGACCTGGACTCGAACCAGGGACCCAATGATTAACAGTCATTTGCTCTACCAACTGAGCTATCGCGGAACTTTACAACTGATTTGAACTCTTTCGAAGTTCGCCTCATCTGTGGTGCGACATTCTACCGATATATCAAACCTTGTCAACACCCACTCTCAAATAAAACTTATATTTTCATCTTTAGCGGCTTCATCACTATCAAAACGGCACTTTATGCAACGCTGCGTCTCTTGCACAGCGCTAACCTTTAGCAAAGGTTACTGTTATTATTGGCGCATTACACGATAGTAATAAAGGATACTGTCATGCGCTCTTCTAGCACCTATAGCACTTTATTTTCTAGCAACAACGAAGGTCGCGCTGGAGCTGCGCTTACCAAGCAAAAAATTCTGCCACAATTTAACAGTTTGACGCAAAGCATTCGCCAGCTGCTACTGGACCATCTTGCCAAACAGGTTCGTGCAGCCTTTACCCAAGCGGATAGCACTTTATTTAAGTGCGCAGAAAAGGCTGAAAACAACCAAGTACAAACGATGTTTTTCGAAAGTATTCGCGAAGTTCGCGCCCAACACTTACAGATTGAGCGAACCTTTCTACAAACTATTGGCCAACAATTTGATAATTTTATCGCGGGCCAGAGCGAATCCAAGCAGAACGCTTGCAGCATCGATGCTCAGGAACTGTCCCTGATAAAAACAGATGATTTTGAAGAGTCTTTACTGGTCACTGGCATGTCACAGAAGGTTAGCGAGCGTTGCATTGCAGCACTGCATGGTATTGAACAGCGTCTAGCCTTGATCAACAGCGGACAAAAACCAGGCGACAACAGCCCGCTGACACCTGCGTTTATCGCCAATAGTTTTTACAGCGCAATAACCCCCAGCTCATTCAACCTGCAAATTAAAACAATTCTATATATGTTGTTTGAGCAGTTTGTCATGCATGAACTGGATGAGTTTTATGCCGCAACGAATATGCTTTTTATTGAAGCAGGCGTGCTGCCAAATTTAAAATACTCTACAGCAACAAAAATGACATCACCGTCAAAATCTAGAGCACCAGCGGCACAGCAAGATAGCCTGAGCGCTCCACTGGCCGCTGCAAACATGACAACTGACCGACCCTCCAATGCACAGCAGCCGAGCAACCGCCGTCACGAGGAGCAAACCCAGACCGCAACAACAGCGCATAACGCAACAGATGAAACAGCCCGCTTACAGGCACAGACAATTAATACTTTGCTCAGTAGTTATCGCCAGCAAGCGCCATCCCAGTCTTTACCTGATGGCGTGCGCAGTATCGCTGCATTTAATCCAAATACTGCACACCTAGAGTACAGCACAGCACAACTCCTGCAGTCTCTCGCGCAAGTACAGCACGACACCGCAGGGCAAGGGCTAAAAAGCTTTAGCACACAAAGCGTAGACAGCATAAAAAACGCACTGATTAAACAACTGCAAGCAGCTCACAGCGATGCTAAGCAGCATAAAATAGCCGATCAACAAGCCAATACTATTGATTTAGTCGGCATGCTATTTAATTTTATTATTGAAGATGCCAGCCTCTCGCAAACCAGCAAGACAATTCTATCGAACTTACACTCGCTGTACTTGCAAGTTGCGCTGCAAGACGCATCGCTCTTCACCCAGCACCAGCATCCCGCCCGCAAACTTCTTAACGGCATGGCGCAAGCAGGTGTTGTTTATCAAAGCGCTACTGAAGAAAGCGCACTCCAGCAGAAAATGCAGGCCACAGTTGTAGAAGCCTTACGCTCTTATAAAAATGACAACCAAATATTCGAAGACTTACTGCAAGATTTTAACTCTTTTGTTGCTACCTTAAAGCAACGCGTTGAGCTGCGCGAAAGACGCGCAGTAGAAGCAGCTAAAGGTCGCGATAAGCTACTGGCCGCTCGTAATCAGGCGTGCGCACTGGTCAAGAGCCTAGTCCAAGCATCACCACCACCGGCCATTATTCGCACGTTCTTAGAGCACACATGGGTTGATGTTTTGGTCTTTGCTTTCTTACGCCATGGCCCTGCCAGCCCACAGTGGCAACGCTATGCAGAAGTTGCTCAGCAATTAGCCTGGAGCGGTTCGTTCCTTGACAAAGCTGCAGACCAACAGCGCCTTACAGATCTTCGTAAACCCTTGCTTGAAGATTTACAAAAAGGGCTTGAGCTACTTGGCAGTCACCACCCTGATATAATCCGCAAACTTTTGCAGGATTTAGTTGCATGTCAGCATGCAGTACAAACTCGACAAACAGCTCTTGCAGAGACCATCAGTACTGACCTTCCCAGCAGCCCTCTCGGTACAATGCTGGGCGAGGAGCACTCTTTGGAGCCTGCTACACCTGTGGAAAACCTATCAAGTAAGGCCCAAGAGATCGCTTACACCTTAGAACATATTAGTTTTGGCTCTTGGTTTGAGTTCTACTCTCCCCCAGCAACCCTTAAGCTCTCTTGGTTTAGCCCAACAACACGCAACTATATGTTTGTCGACGCATCAGGACAGCGTGTCGCTATCAAACCCTTAACCACCCTCGCCTTAGAAATAGAGCAAGGCAAGGCTCGCATTATGGAAAAAAGCCGCACAACACCCTTAATGGATCGCGCATTAACCGCAATTCAAAAAATCTTTCAGCACTTCAAGCATAATCCTGCTTAGGGTATGGAGTCCGCTATGAATGAACGCCGCCACAACCCACGCTATACAACCGAGCTCGCGCTTGAAGCCTATGATGTACATAGCGCTCGTTTTTTAGGACGCTTTGTTGACACTTCAGAAGAAGGTTTCCTCCTATTTTGCCCACAAGCCATTGATGTTGATAGCATTTGGCAAATTCGTGTATTAGAAGCCAATGACCTGCGCTTACGTTCATTATTGTCTTTTGGTGCAGAGTGCCTATGGGTGCGTCAGGCCGATGACGATAATCACTGCTGGGCAGGCTTTCAAATCATTGATATTTCAGCGCAAGACACAGAAGTCTTAAAAACACTTTTCTGCAGACCTGAATAATACTTTGCATATAGCAATGATTTGAATAGCTGCTGCCTCACATTACTCAGCTGGCAAGCACCTACTTGCACCTGCTTGCACATAAAACAGTTAGACTGGCACCTGTATTTATTTTTGAAAGTGATTATGCGTCGTACTAAAGCAAAAGCAGATAACACCCGCGCTGCAATACTAACGGCAGCAGAAGTGTTGTTTTTAAAAAAGGGGGTTTCCCATACTTCGCTGGAGCAAATTGCCCGACAAGCCGGAGTAACCCGTGGTGCGGTGTATTGGCACTTTGAAAACAAAGCCCATTTATTCAATGAAATGCTCAACCAGGTGCGCCTGCCCGCTGAGCAAATAGCTAAGCACATCAGTCAGTGTGACCCTAATAATCCAATTATTGGCTTAAGACACTTATGTGCCGAAGCACTTTTAAGCATGGGTACAGATGAAAGAAAGCGGCGTATTTTTACAATCTTACTGCGCCGCTGTGAATTCACTGACGACTTACGCGAGGCAGAAGAGCGCCACGAAGCCTTTATCAATGAGTTTATTGGTTTGTGTGAGCAACTCTTTAATCAACCAACAACGCTTAAGCGCTTACACCCAGAGATGACGCCACGCTTGGCCGCCCTATCCTTGCATGCGATGCTACTGGGCCTGCTCAGTGACTGGCTTAGAGACCCTTTATTATTTGATCTTAAACTGGCTGGCAGCATGCTTGATGCACTATTGCGCGGCATCATTATTGACTGGGAATCAGCTAGCAGTTGCAGCACTGAGCGCTAACAGTTAATCAGCAATCAACCAATCTAAACGCCAGCCCCCTTCACTTTGCTGCAAAGTTTCAGCCAGCCAAGGCAGCATTTGTTTAAGCTCATCCTCCAAACCCCATGGTGGATTACAAATCACCATACCCGAACCAGTTAGCCGCGCCGCATCATTTGGTGCATGTACGTACAACTCAAGGCGCAATAGATTAGGCGCACTACTTTTTTGCAGCTGCTGATAAAAGCGTCGCAATTGTGCAAGATCTTTAACCGGATACCATAGACATACAACGGCTTGGCGCATACGGGCCAAGCTTTCCTCTAAGGCTTTGACTGAGTTCTGCAGGTCATCACCTTCCTCAAAAGGTGGATCAACCAGCATTAACAAGCGTTTTTCTTCAGTCGGTAATAAAGCGCGAGGGACATGCCAGCCTTCACCAAGATGCACAGTCACACGCCGATCAATGCGCATATTGTCTTTCAGTAACTGACCATCAGCAGGGTGCTTTTCATTTAAATACAGGCGATCTTGACTGCGGGTCAAGCAGCGCACCAACTCTGGCGAACCCGGATAATAGCGCAGCTCATCATCGTCATTGAGTTCAGCAACAGCATGCAAATAATCTGCTAATAAGGGCTGTGTCGCACCCCACAAGCGGCCAATACCTTCGCGCCACTCATCAGTCTTCAGCGCTTCTTCGCCCTGTAAGTCATACAAACCTATGCCCGCATGGGTATCTATGTAAGCAACAGGGGCTGGTTTTTTTTGCATTAAAGCGATGCAGCGTGTCAGCAGCCAGTGTTTGAGCACATCGGCATGATTGCCTGCATGATAAGCGTGACGGTAATTCATAGTAACCTCAGCGTAATTCTTGTTGAATGCTTAAAATCGTACGTGGCCAAGGCTTATCATTACGAATTTTTTCAGGCAGGCTGTTAATAGCTGCATGAGCCGCAGCTCGGTCAGCAAAGGAGCCATAAGTCACCACAAACAGGGCTTGTTCTTGATGTTCTTTTCTAAAGTAATGGTACTGCGCTGTATTTTGTTTGATAAAAGCCTGTGCTGTGGCTTCAGTGCGCGTGCCCAACACTTGCAAGGTATAGCGCCCAGGCGCTTGCTGTTTGTACCACTGTTGTTGTCCTGATGTACCTTTCAGACCCTGCGCCACTGGTTTTTTCACTGCAACTGGCTTCGGCGCTGGTGGCGCAACTCGCACAGGTGCTGCAGGCTTTTTCTCTACTACAACAGGCGGCTGCTCAACAGTTTTCTTAATAGCTTGCACCGGTGCAGGACTGATAGGTACCGGCGTGCTATCGATTGCGGGCGGCGGTGCATTAACAGGTACTGGTACCCTGTCAGCGGTGCGCGGCGTAGGCAACATAGCCACATCAGGCAGCGGCTCAGTTGAAACTAAATCGCTGTCTTCATCCTCTGCATTCACCGCCTGTGCTAAAGGTGCACGCATCACAGGCTCTGAGTCGAGCACGAGAGGAAGCTCAACCTTAGTCCTACCGACCTCGTTGACTCTACTGCTCTCTAGCGACGACTGCTCATCTTCGCCAAGCACTGGCAAACTGGCCTGCTGACTGTCAGCTGTGGGCTCAGATGATTGCATCAGCCAAACCAAGACTAACGCAATGGCCAACACTGCTAGCAGCGCAAGATGCTTATAGGGTAAATGAGCTGCTGTTTTTTTTGTTGATGATTTACGCTTAATTTGCTCAAGTAAAATAGCTTTAGCCACATGATTGACTTGCCCAGGCCAGCCTTCAGACTGAGTGTAGATATCACTCAATTGCTGCTCAGTAAAGATATCAAGCGCCTGCCCTGCAGCTACTAAGCGTTGCTCAAGGTACTCAATAACCTCATCTTCATCCCAAGGCTCTAGAGTTATGACATGGTGCAGATCTGCGTTATCCGCAACTTTTTCTAATAAAGGACAAATGGAAGAGTCTGAGAAGACAAACACTCGGGCACATACATCATTAACACCCTGAGCAATACGCTGCAGAAACAACAATCCTGATTGATCGAGGCACTCTGCGTTATCAACGATGAGGTGCACCTCCTGCCCTGTCATGATCAATTGCTCAATGTGCTTTAAAACACCAGCAATATCACTGTCGTGCAAACCTAGCGCAGTATTAACCTGCTGCAACATGGATGCCGCATCAGCACTGGCTGACGCAGCCACAACAATACTTTTAATCGGCTCTTTTGAGCTGGCGACCAGCGCTTGGCGTAAAACAGTTTTACCGCTACCCTCAGGCCCTGTTACCACCAGCATCAATTTGCTATAACGCGCCAGATGATGCAATTCAACCAAAACCGGCCGGCGTTTAGCCGCAAAAAACTTAAAACTCGGACCGCGTCCTAAAAACGGATCATGCTCAAATTGATACCTGTCTAAATAATCATCATCAGCATGCAAGTCAGCCATAGCGCCCTCGTTCAATTAAATACTGCCCACAATTGCTGAATAATCAGTTGTCAAAACATCATGCAATACATCTGCCGGGTACTCTGTTGTAATCAGTGCATCACCCAAATCACGCAGCAATACCAGACGTATATGCCCGCCAATATTTTTCTTATCAACCGCCATATGAGTTAAAAATGTTTCAGCTGTCATCGTGGCTGGTGGTCGTACCGGCAACCCTGCTTGCAGTAAGAGCTTTATCCCTCGATCACGCTGCTGCAGTGTAATCCAACCGAGCTTATACGACATTTCTAACGCCATAACAGTTCCAGCAGACACAGCCTCGCCATGCAACCAAGCACCATAACCTTGCTCAGTTTCTATCGCATGACCAAAAGTATGGCCCAAGTTAAGAGTCGCACGCACGCCAGCTTCACGCTCATCCGCCGAAACAACCTTAGCCTTAGCGGCACAAGAGCGCTCGATAGTCTCTATTAATGCAGGATTATCCAGCTGGCACAGTTGCTCGATATGTTGTTCAAGCCAAGTCAAGAATGGCTCATCACAAATCAATCCATACTTAATCACTTCAGCCAGACCAGCGGATAATTCACGCGCCGGCAAAGTCGCTAAAGTGGCTGTATCAATAATCACTGCTTGCGGCTGATAAAAAGCACCCACCATGTTTTTTCCAAGCGGATGATTAATGCCTGTTTTACCACCAACAGACGAATCCACTTGTGCCAGCAAAGTGGTTGGCACTTGAATAAAGTTAACCCCGCGCTGATAACAAGCAGCAGCAAAGCCTGTCATATCGCCAATCACACCGCCACCTAAGGCAATCAGGGTGGTTTTTCGATCATGCTTATCCGCCAGCAAGCTATCAAAAATCAGCTGTAAGGTTTCCCAGTTTTTATAAGACTCACCATCTGGCAGGATAATTTCAGTACATTCATAGTCTTGCAATGCCTCGCGTAGCTGCTGCATATACAAAGGCGCTACTGTGGTATTACTGACTATCGCAACTTTACGGCCAACAATATGCGGTATGAATAATTGAGCCTGCCGTAAAAGATCCGTTCCAATATAGATGGGATAGCTGCGTTCAGCCAAATCAACAGTAAGCGTGCGCATACGTGCCTCTCGTTATGACGTTTTGATAAATATAAAATAAAGTATTATCTGCAAACAGTTAGACAACTACGGAATTGATTAATGAGTATAGCGCAGATCCTGCAGCGAGATTAGCGGCTCTTCTGTATGCCAAGAAACTGCAGAATTTCTTGTACGACCATACGCGGAGGGCGCGTATCAGTTTCAATAATCAAAGTCGCCACTTCTCGGTACAACGGATCGCGTACTGCTAATAAATCAGCAAGTACCTGTGCTGGATTTTCTGTCTGCAACAATGGTCGATTACGGTCTCTTGCGGTACGCGCCAGCTGATGTTCAACCGATGCATGCAAATAGATAACCACATCGGCCTTACGCATGGCTTGTCGGTTTTCTGCACGCAAAACAGCACCGCCACCCGTTGCGAGCACCAGGCCTTGTTGCGCACTCAATTCAGTCAGCACTGCTTGTTCTCGATCGCGAAAGCCCTGCTCGCCCTCGACATCAAATATCAGTGGAATACTTGCGCCGGTGCGCTCTTCAATCTCTTTGTCAGAGTCTTTGAACGGCAACCCCAGCTCTTTAGCAAGCAAACGCCCGATGGTGCTTTTTCCAGCACCCATCGGGCCAACAAGTATGTAATTAGCTGTTTGCATTAATTGTTCAGTGAAATAGCCTGGTTATTCATAATACGCGGGGTAATAAATACCAGCAGCTCAGATTTTTGATCTTGAATGTGGTCTCGGCGGAAGATGCGACCAACAAATGGCAGATCGCCTAAAAAAGGCACCTTATCCACTGATTTAGTTTGCGTATTGGAGAAGACTCCACCAATCACGATGGTTTCACCATCAGTCACCAATACCTTGGCATTGACTTCATTCTTTTTAATCGGTGGCACACCATTTAAAGCATTAGCAAAGTCGGCCTCATCCTTGGTCACCTTTACATCCATGATAATACGGTTATCAGGCGTAATTTGTGGTGTTACTTCCAAAGACAAGCTCGCCTCTTTAAATGATGTACTGGTTGCGCCACTGGAGCTGGCCTCTTGGTAAGGTATCTCGGCACCTTTCAAGATCTTCGCTGTTTCCTTATCAGAAGTCACAACCTTAGGCTGTGATACCACCTCGCCATTACCGGTTTTTTCCATTGCGGAAAGTTGCAAGTCAAGAATGGCATTATTAGTAATAAAACCAATACCCAAGCCAGCCGTAGCATTTTGCACCCCTAAATCAACGAAAGGACTATTTAACGGCGTCTCACGCACGCCTGGAAAACGTCCTACCTGTCTAGATGCAATATAATCGTCATCACCAAACTGACCTCTTGCATTCGGGTCATCAGCAACACCTAAATTGCCATCTTTACCCCAAGAGTTCCATTTACTACCATTAGCCCAAAGGTTTCCACCCCAACGCACCCCCAAACTTTTACTGTAATCAACGTTCGCCTCAACAATACGCGCTTCGATCATTACTTGGCGTACAGGAATATCCAACTGCGCTACGACACGACGCAATTCATCCAGTTTATCTTGGGTCTGATAAGCAATAATGCTGTTGGTACGATCATCTACAGTGACTGAGCCACGTACATCATTTTGGTCGCTGGTCACCGATTGGAATAAAGCAGCAATTTGTGATGCTTTTGCATAGTTAACTTGAATCAGTTCACGACGCAAAGGCGCAAGTTCAGCAATTTGCTTCTGCGCTTCCATTTCTTGACGCTCACGTGCAGCAATTTCATCTGCAGGCGCAACTAATAGCACATTACCAATTTTGCGCTTATCAAGACCTTTAGTTTTCAGCACTAAATCTAAAGCTTGATCCCAAGGTACATTTTGTAAACGCAGGGTAATATTGCCTTGCACCGTATCACTGGCGACCAAGTTTAAATCAGTAAAGTCAGCAATCAGCTGTAATACTGAGCGCACATCAATGTCTTGGAAGTTCAGCGATAACTTTTCACCTGTATAAGCAAAACGCTCAGCATTACGTTTTTCTATTTCCTCTTGGGTAACAGGTTTAACACTGATGGTCAGCTTGTTATCCGTCTGATAAGCCAAGTAGTCATAAACGCCGCTTGGCTCGATAACAATAGCCACTTTGCCATTGGACTCACTGGCACTGATAAACTGCACTGGCGTTGCAAAATCTTTAACATCTAAACGAACACGCAAGGCTTCTGGCAATGCCGACTTAGCAAAAGTTAAGCGAATTTTACCGCCTTGATCTTGAATATCAGGCGCGTTTCTAGGGTCATTTAGCTCAATGACAACATTACCTTCGCCCTGCTCACCACGCTGAAAATCAATATTACTGATGCCGCGCTGCTGAGCAACATAAGGCTTAACAATCGGTTTATTGGCAATAGGTGCTGATGCAGCCACATTTTCGCCTACCACAATATATAAGTACTTACCTTCTGCACGGGTGCTATAAGGTGACAAGTTACTCATATTAATGATTAAGCGTGTGCGATCTTGTGCTTCAACGATACTGACACTGCGTGCATTACCTGCACCAAGCTCAAGATTTTTAGTACCTAATTTATTTTTAACACCTGGCAAATCCAAAGCAATTCGAGCAGGCTGCTCAATAGTGTAGCCACGCGGTGCACTGACCGGCTCATCAAAGGCTAATTTAAGCTCAACCTTATCGCCAGGTAATGCAGCCACATCGAGCGTTTGTAGGTTGGCGGCTAGCAATGCTGGTGACAACGCCGCTGCGAGCAAAGTCATACCGATACGAGATAGTTTTATTTTCATTTTCCAATTCCGTTGTGCTTTCACATAGTCAGTTTTCATAGCCAGCCCCACTCAAGAGCGTTCCTGCAAAGCCAGAGTGCGCGGCCGTTCGAACCAGCCACCATCGCCATCAGAAACAATTTCTATCACCTCTATACCAGCTGCGGTGATAGTCGTCACGCGACCGTGATTGCCGCCAATATAATCACCAATGCGCACGCGGTGCACGCCATCCCCACCACGCAACAAAGCATAGCTGCCCGTATCGTTTGAAAGAGTCCCTACCATCACAAAGCTTTCGATATTAAAGCCTTCAAGAAACTGTTTAACCCGTGTTTCATCAGGCTGAACACCTTTGCTGCCTGTTTCACGACTGCTCAGTTCAATTTTCACAGGCGGTTGAAATGGACTGCGTAGTGCTGCCGCGACATAAGTAAATGGTTCGTACACGACTTCTTTAGGCATTGGCTCTATTGAGCCTTTTGGGCGCGATCTAACCTCATCCATAAAAGCATGCAGATCGGCAAAATTGCCTGAAGAATCACAACCGACTAAGCCCAAAGCAAGTACTGCAGTCAGCATATAATGAGAGCGTTTCATTGCTTCGCTCCTTTATCATTGTAGCGGTAGGTTTTTACTAAAACATTCATTGCTAGTCTAGAGCTATTACCTGCAACCACGGGCTTTATAGAAAAATCATGCAGGGTAACAATTCGCGGCATACTCGCCACAGCACTGACAAATGTTGCTACATCATGGTAGCTGCCAAACACTTTAACCTGTATCGGTAACTCAATATAAAATGGCTGGGTGATTTCCGGGAGTAGTTTAATTTCTTCAAACTCCAACCCAGAGTTTAAGCCTGCACTAGTAATATCTTCGAGCAAGCCCGGTACTTCAGTATCACTGGGTAACTGTCGCAATAAAGCCTCAAACGAAGCTTCCATCAACTTCATCTGCTCTTTATATTCTTCAAGGTTAGCGGCCTGTCGTACTTTTGAGGTGAACTCTTCTTTAAGAGCAACCTCTTCTTTCTGATGACGATCAAGCACCTCTTGCAAGTCAGTTAAATGTAAAAAGTAGCCCAGCGCCAAAACAGCTATGAGCACAATTAAGCATGCCAACACCCGAACTGCAGCAGGCCACGAGCCAATGTTATTAAAATCGAGCTCGGCAAAATCGACTTTACCTAAGCTCTTAAAGGAGTCCACTACACTCATTGCTGCCCTCCTTGCTTGCTATGATCGCTGGGCACTGTCTGCTGCACAGTCAATTTGAAGGTATTGGCTTGATCAAGTTTGTCAGCGCTGACAGCTTTGACCTCAGTCAAACTAGGTGCAGTGAGCCAGTCGGAGCCATCTTGATTACGCATCAAGCTTGACACTAAATTATTTGACTCAGCAGCCCCCTCAATGGAAATAGACGGCCCAACCATTTTCAAGTCAGTAAAGTACACACCATCGGGTAACGTGCGCACTAATTGGTCAAATACTCGGGCTGCAATAGGTCGGTTACCTTGCAGATCCTGAATAATCTTCATCCGTTCAACCAGTTGTTGCCGCCGAGTCTTCAATTCACTGATTTCTTTGATACGCGAATCCAGTGCGGAAATTTCTTTACTCAAAAACTCGTTTCGTAAGTTTTGCTGCTTTATTTCAGAATTTAAGTATTGATCAGCCAAAAAAACGATGCCGCCAGCAACAATTAGCACGCCCACTAAAATCACTAAAAACTGCTGCTTGCGTTCTTCGCGTAACTGCTCACGCCAAGGAAGTAAGTTGATGCGTGCCATCAGTCAAAACTCCTCATCGCTAAGCCACAAGCAATCATCAAAGAAGGCGCATCACTTGCTAATGCACCTGCATTGACCTTGCTGCTTAGCGTCATATTGGCAAAAGGGTTAGCCACAAGAGTTGGCGTACCTATTTTTTGTTGAACAAGCTGATCCAGCCCGACAATCGAAGCTGTGCCACCTGCTAAGATGATGTAATCGACATCGCTGTACTGTCCCGCAGCAAAAAAGAACTGCAAGGAGCGTGACACTTGCTGAACAACCGCCTCTTTAAAGGGGGTCAATACTTCGCTCTCATAATCATCTGGCAAGCCACCTTGCTTTTTAGCCAGACCCGCCTCTTCTACAGACAAACCATAGCGACGCTGAATTTCTTCTGTGAGCTGTTTGCCACCAAAAATTTGTTCACGCGTATAAATTGTTTGACCGTTATGCAGGACACTGAGCGTCATCATGGTTGCACCAATATCAACAACCGCAACCGTTAGATCATCCTCACTATCACTCAGCTGCTCAGCCAGTAAGCCATAAGCACGCTCTAGAGCATACGCCTCAATTTCGACAACTTTCGCACTCAACCCTGCCAATGCTAATGCCGCTTCCCGTACTTCTACGTTTTCTTTACGACAAGCTGCAAGCAATACATTAACCCGCTCATTACTGCGCGGCGCAGGCCCTTGCACCTCAAAGTCGATTGCAACCTCTTCAAGAGGGTATGGAATGTATTGATCCGCTTCAATCTTGAGCTGATTTTCTAATTCATCATCAGAAAGCCCAGCGTCCATTTCAATCGTTTTAGTAATCACTGCAGAGCCAGCAACTGCAACTGCCACTTGTTTAATATTAGTGCGCGCTTTAGTGAATAGTTTAGAAATCACCTGTCCAACTAAATCAAGTTCCGCAATATTTTTCTCTACGATTGCATTGAGTGGGAGCGGCTCAACAGCGTACGCCTCTACTTTATAGCGGCCACTTGAGCGACTCAGTTCTATGAGCTTAACTGAAGTCGAGCTTATGTCGATCCCCAGCAGCGTATTCGCTTTTTTTTTGAAGAGCCCTAGCACGACAGAATCCCTATCAACATCCGTCACTTACGTACGGTTTAGGTTTGTTCCACATTAGATAAACGATGAACGAAGAAGCGCAAATAGCTTCTCTTGAATAAAAACGTTTATAATGTGCCCAGTTTTATTGTATGTCGCAGTATTTTTTTATAACCCCTAATCTCTTTGGAAATCAAATAGCCTTGATGCATTTGCTGAAATTTCTCTTTGCTGCCATCACTACAGTTGTTTGCGGACTGGCACTCAGCCTAAGCGGTGCTTTTTTGTACCTCAGTCCCAATTTACCGTCTATCGAATCTTTACGTAGTATAGAACTACAGATTCCTTTGCGGGTCTATAGCAATGATGCAAAGTTAATCGCTGAATTTGGAGAAATGAGACGTTCGCCTATTTTATTCAACGATATCCCAAAAAATTTCATCCATGCATTGCTTGCCGCTGAAGACGATAACTTTGCCAATCATTATGGCGTAGATCCGGGTAGTTTATTGCGCGCTGCTGCTCAAATTTTAAAAACAGGCAAAATCCAAACAGGCGGCAGCACGATAACCATGCAAGTCGCAAAAAACTATTTTTTATCCAGTGAGCGCAGCTTCTCGCGCAAAGCCAATGAAATACTATTAGCCTTACAAATTGAGCGTGAACTCACCAAAGACGAAATTCTAGAGCTTTATATTAATAAAATATATCTTGGCAACCGTGCCTATGGAATTGAAGCCGCTTCACAGGTGTATTACGGAAAATCTATCGGCGAAATCAGCTTAGCTGAAATGGCGATGATCGCCGGTTTGCCTAAAGCCCCTTCGCGCTTCAACCCTATCGTTAACCCAGAACGCAGCATGGAACGTCGAAACTGGATTCTTGGTCGGATGCTAAAGCTAGGGCGCATCACTGAAGAGGCCTATCAAGAAGCGCTTGCTGAACCCCTAAGCGCTCGTCTGCATTTTACTGCGCCAGATCTCAATGCACCCTATATCGCAGAAATGGCGCGCGCAGAAATGGTTGGCCGCTTCGGCGGACAAGCCTATACCGACGGCTATAGCGTAACCACAACGGTACCTTCAGATTTACAAATTGAGGCCAGTCATGCTGTACGCAACGGACTGATCGCTTACGATCAACGCCATGGCTATCGCAAACCCGAACAATCTGCCCTGGCTGAAAGCCAATGGTCAGCAGCCCTCGCTGAAGCTCGAAGCATAGCGCAGTTCCTACCTGCCATCGTCACTCAAGTCGATGCTGCAGGCATTAGCGTAATGCTCTCTGATGGCACGCAGGAGCCCGTAACATGGCAAAGCATGCGGTGGGCGCGGCCTTTTATTAACAGCCGCAGCATGGGCCCTAACCCGAGAAAACCTGCAGATATCGTGCAAGTGGGCGACCTGATTCGCGTCACCCGCCAAGAGGATGGTTTGCTTAGCTTTTCGCAAATCCCTAAAGCACAAGCAGCGCTGGTCTCTTTAGACCCTAACAATGGCGCAATTCGCTCATTGGTAGGCGGCTTGTCGTTCGAACAGAGCAATTACAATCGAGCCATACAAGCCAAGCGTCAGCCCGGCTCAAGCTTTAAGCCTTTTGTTTACAGCGCAGCCTTAGATGCTGGTTATACCGCAGCGACCATTGTCAACGACGCCCCGCTAGAAATATTCGAGCCTGGCATGAAAGAAGTATGGCGCCCTAAAAACTCCACTAACACTTTTTTAGGGCCAATCAGAGTACGTGAAGGCTTATACCGTTCACGCAATATTGTCTCAATTCGCATCCTGCAAGATATCGGCATGCAATATGCGCATGAGTACATCAGCAAATTTGGCTTTGACCCAAAAGACCTGCCGCGCAACCTATCTTTAGTGCTTGGTACCGCAACCCTAACACCACTGGAAGTGACCACCGGCTGGACAGCATTTGCCAATGGCGGCTATAAAATTGAACCCTTCTTAATTGAACGCATTGAAAACCGTGACGGCGAAACAGTGTTTTTAGCCAATCCAGCACGCACACCTGCAGGACTCAGCCCTACCGATACAAGCAACACCGAGCAACTGTTGCTAGACCAAGAGCTTGAGCCACAACTTGCAGCAGAGCGTATTATTGATGAACGTACCGCCTATATCATGACCAGCATGCTGCAAGACGTGATCACGCGCGGTACTGCACGCCGCGCTCTAAGCTTAAACCGCACTGATTTAGCAGGTAAAACAGGCACCACTAATGAGTCTAAAGACAGCTGGTTTGCTGGCTACAACAGCGATCTTGTCACCACGGTATGGGCCGGCTTTGATCAGCCTGAGAGCCTGGGTAGAAACGAATACGGCGGCACCATAGCCCTGCCTATCTGGATTGACTATATGGCGTATGCGCTAAAAGACAAACCATCTCACACACAGAAAGAGCCAGCCGGCATGGTAACCCTACGCATTGACCCCATCAGCGGACGCATTGCCCGCCCGGGCACAGCAGATGCCTATTTTGAAATATTTAAAAGCGAAGACACCCCGCCAACAATGGATGAGTTTGAAAACGGCTGGCAGGCGCCAAACAGCCCTTACCCAGAGCCCGCTCAAGCCGCGCCTATCGACCTCTTTTAAATCTCTGTCGGCTTGTAATAATTAATAAAAAACCCGCAATTGCGGGTTTTTTATTGCCAGTTAAAACTTAGCCATCAAACACTTCGCTCACTGACTTTAACGGGTAATGTTTAGGATAAGGCAGGGTTGCGACACCAGTCTCAATCGCTGCCTTAGCGACGGCATCAGACACCAAGGTAATTAGACGCGGATCCATTGGCTTAGGAATGATGTACTCACGACCAAATTCAAGGCAATCGATACCGTAAGCATCACATACTTCACTTGATACCGGTAACTTAGCCAAGTCTCGCAATGCATGCACTGCTGCAATTTTCATCTCTTCATTAATGCGTGTAGCACGCACATCCAGCGCACCACGGAAAATGAATGGGAAGCCTAAAACGTTATTCACTTGGTTCGGATAATCTGAACGGCCTGTTGCCATAATCACATCAGGGCGAGTTGCGTGCGCCAGCTTTGGATCAATTTCAGGATCAGGATTAGAGCAAGCAAAAACGATCGGATTAGGAGCCATCCGCGCCAAGTTTTCTGCGCTAAGCAAGTTTGCCCCAGACAAACCAACAAATACGTCTGCACCTTCCATTGCATCAGCCACAGTACGGCAGCTGGTCTCATGAGCAAAAACGGCTTTGTACTGATTGAGATCTTCACGGCCGGAATGAATCACGCCTTTTAGATCAATCATAAAGATATTTTCTATTTTAGCGCCCAAGCTGATTAACAACTTCATGCAAGCTGATGCTGCAGCACCTGCACCAAGACTCACAATACGCGCCTCTTCCAATTTTTTACCGGCAATTTCAAGCGCATTGAGCATCGCTGCAGCTGTGACAATAGCTGTACCGTGCTGGTCATCATGGAACACTGGGATATCGCACTGTTCAATTAGAGCGCGCTCAATCTCAAAACACTCTGGCGCTTTAATATCTTCTAAGTTAATACCACCAAAGGTGATAGAGATACGCTTAACCGTGTCAATAAAAGCTTGCGGGCTTTCTGCGTCCACTTCGATATCAAAAACATCAATTCCAGCAAAGCGTTTAAACAAGACGCCCTTACCTTCCATAACCGGCTTAGACGCCAATGGCCCAAGGTTACCCAGGCCCAAAATTGCTGTTCCGTCTGAAATGACTGCCACTAAATTACCCTTGCCTGTGTACTTATAGGCAAGCTCTGCATCACGAGCGATTTCACGGACTGGCGCAGCAACACCAGGGCTGTAGGCAAGTGCCAAATCACGCGCAGTTGCAGTGGGTTTAGTGAGCTCTACGCTGAGTTTCCCAGGACGCGGGGAAGCATGGTATTCGAGAGCGGCTGTTTTAATATCAGACATAATAGAGATTTTCCGCTTGACTATGGAATGAATTTGAAGAAGTGCGAGCATACTCAAGATCTACAATGCTCACAAGCGCATCAAGATAAAACTAACATATGCTATTGGCGCGGCCGGCCTCGCCGACAATGGCGATACAGAACCCAACCAACGCCGGATTTACCTAGAGTGTTTACACTTACTGCAGTTCAAGCATACTCGGATGGCTGACAGTTAAGCGCCATTTTGCATATTTTTTTTGCTGACCTTTGCGTTCCGACAGCCAGCCACGGGTTTTTAGCGTTCGGCCCTGCCACTGCTCAAAACGCTGACCTGTAAAATTTGGCAATGCATTGAGCGGAATGTTGACAGTTACTGAGTGACCAAGCTCCAACCAGATACCACCACGATTGCGTTGCACGCGTTCAATGCGACCTTGCAATAAAGTAAAACCAGCGGCATTAATTTTTTCCGCACGGGTAAATGTTGCATTCCTCCAAAGGCCTAAACGCTGAATACGCGCCTGTTGTTCTGCCTGTGATAAACATTGCGCCAAGGCTGTATTGGGCGCAACCACCGTATGGTAGGCCAAACCTTCAGCAACTAACTGTGCTTCAAGACTGACACCATTAGCATCATACACATGCGCCAGCACTCGTCCGTAGCGGTCATGGCTTGGCTCACCGATGCGCAGATGAACCCTATTGTTGCTCGCTTTAACCAGCGCAGTTAAACGCCGCGTAGCCTTTACCGCATAAGCCTCGGTAGGCTGTCCACGACCACCCAGCTCAGGTGCATTAATGCCAATTAAGCGCACACGGCGCCCGTCAGCCAAGCGCAAAGTATCGCCATCAACAACCTTGCTGACAGGCTGCGCCGCCGGAACTGTGTCTATCGAACACAATGCAGTTGCCGCATAGCCATAAGAAGTCAGCAGCAATAAAAAAGCGCCCACAAGGGACGCTTTTTTTAACATTGCTATGACCCGATCTATAAAGGTCATCTAAATGCTTATTCTGCTGCTGGCGTTTCTTTTGTTGCGCCAAAACCGCCAAAGCGTTGCTTAAAGCGATCAATACGTCCACCCACATCCAACACTTTTTGTTTTCCGGTGTAGAATGGGTGACACTCAGAGCACACATCAATGCTGATGTCTTTGCCAATGGTCGAACGAGTAGTGATCACGTTACCGCAGCTGCAAGTAGCGTTGATTTCAGCATAATTTGGGTGAATATCAGCTTTCATGGTGCTTCCTCAAACATAACCGTGCCGCCACCCAACACCATTGTCGAGTACCGCACGAAAACATGGTGCGAATAATACCAGAGCAACCATCTGTTGCAATAGCCTTATCTGACAAAATACGCCCAGCGGTAATATTTCAGAATAGATTGCATTTGCGCGCGCATTCTAGGTATTTAAATAATCCAGTTTTCGCACTTCTATGATCTTTTCGTCATACTATTGATCTACATATTTTATACAGCCCCCGCTTTTGTGGGATGAGGAGCTTCTGTGAGCATCAATACCGCCAACCGTCTTTTCCCCGCCACTCGATTACGCCGCAACCGTCGTGATGATTTTTCACGCCGTTTAGTCCGTGAAAATCAACTGAGTGTAGATGACCTTATTTACCCAGTCTTTGTTTTAGACGGTACTAACCGCAGAGAAACCGTCACTTCAATGCCTGGCGTTGAGCGCCTGTCAATTGACTTGCTGCTGCAAGAAGCTGAAGAGTGGGTTGCGCTGGGCATTCCCGCATTAGCTCTGTTTCCAGTCACTCCGCTAGAAGATAAATCACTGGACGCTGCCCAAGCTTGGAACCCTGAAGGTATTGCGCAGCGTGCTATTCGCGCGTTACGTGAGCGTTTTCCAGATTTGGGCGTGATCAGTGACGTAGCCCTTGATCCTTTCACTACGCACGGGCAAGACGGCATTTTAGATGATGACAACTATGTGATGAATGAAGAAACCGTCGACGCCCTGGTGCGTCAAGCACTCTCACATGCTGATGCAGGCGCGCAAATCGTTGCCCCTTCCGACATGATGGACGGTCGCATTCAAGCCATTCGAGAAGCCTTAGAGATGGCGGGACACAGTAATGTGCGCATCATGGCCTACTCCGCTAAATACGCCAGTGCCTATTATGGGCCATTTCGTGACGCTGTCGGCTCTGCAGCTAACTTAGGCAAAGCGAACAAATCCACTTACCAAATGGACCCAGCCAATAGCAACGAAGCCCTGCATGAAGTTGCCACTGACCTCAGTGAAGGTGCGGACATGGTGATGGTTAAACCTGGCATGCCGTACTTGGATATTTTGCACCGGGTCAAAGAAGAATTCAGAGCGCCAACTTTTGTCTATCAGGTCAGCGGCGAATACGCGATGCACATGGCTGCGATTGAAAATGGCTGGCTCAGTGAAGCAGTGATTATGGAGTCCTTAGTTGGATTTAAACGCGCCGGTGCCGACGGTATCCTCACTTACTTCGCAGTACATGCAGCCAAGCAATTAAAACAAGGCGCTTAATTTAATTTGGAGAGAGTATGAGCAACGCAGGATCGACACAGCCAACCTCGGATACACAGCATACCGATGAGGCAACAGCTACTTGTGTAGCTGATAACGCTGTCAGCAGCGATGATTCCTGCGCTGCCATACCACCGGCTCCTAATCTCGATGACAGCAGCCTGTATATCCACCGCGAGTTATCGCAACTGCAATTTAATATTCGAGTATTAGAACAAGCGCTGGATCAGGCAACCCCTCTGTTAGAGCGCCTCAAGTTTCTACTGATTTTTTCCAGCAACCTCGATGAATTCTTTGAAATCCGCGTGGCTGGATTGAAAAAGCAAATCACCTTTGCGCGCGAGCAAGCTGATGCGGATGGTCTACAGCCGCAGCAAGCCTTAGCGCGGATTGGCGAAGTGGTACACGAACAAGTTGATCGTCAATACCAAATTCTCAATGATGTTTTGCTACCTGAACTGGCGCAGCACGAGATACGCTTTATTCGCCGGCGCTACTGGACCAGCAAAATAAAGGCCTGGGTCAAAGCCTATTTTGAAGCAGAAATTGCGCCCATTATTACTCCAATTGGTCTTGATCCAACCCACCCTTTTCCGCTACTGGTCAATAAAAGTCTGAATTTTATTGTCGAACTTGAAGGCGTGGATGCCTTTGGTCGCGACTCAGGCTTAGCCATTCTACCTGCGCCACGCTTACTGCCGCGCATTATTCAAGTTCCTGAAGATGTCGGTGGCCCGGGAGTCAACTACGTATTTTTGTCCTCAATGATTCATGCGCATGCCGATGATTTATTTCATGGCATGAGCGTTAAAGGCTGCTATCAATTCAGACTGACGCGCAATGCAGACTTATCCGTCGATACGGAAGTTGTGGAAGATTTAGCCCGCGCCTTACGCGGCGAGCTTTACTCTCGGCGCTTTGGCGATGCAGTGCGCCTTGAAGTTGCCGACACTTGCCCTACACATTTGGTAGATTTCTTACTCAAGCAGTTCGGTTTATCACCCGCCGAACTCTATCAGGTCAACGGCCCGGTCAATCTGACCCGCTTATTTAGCGTTACCCGCCTCGATAGCCATCCACAGCTGCAGTTTGCGCCTTTTACCCCGTCCATTCCCAAGGCACTGCAAAACACTGAGAATATTTTTCAGGCGATCAGCAAGCAAGACATCTTGCTTTACCACCCGTTTGAATCTTTTACCCCAGTGATCGATTTGCTGCGCCGCGCTGCTCAAGACTCTAATGTTCTCGCGATCAAACAAACCTTGTATCGCGCCGGCGCCAACTCTGAAATCGTTGACGCCTTAGTCGATGCTGCACGCAGCGGTAAAGAAGTGACGGTCGTGATTGAACTGCGAGCACGCTTTGATGAGGAATCAAACCTAGCCTTAGCCAGCCGCTTACAAGCTGCTGGGGCAGTCGTTATTTATGGCGTGGTCGGCTTTAAAACGCACGCTAAGATTGTTTCGATTTTACGCCGTGAAAACGGCAACTTTGTCCGCTATGCTCATTTAGGCACTGGCAATTATCATGCTGGTAACGCTCGCCTATATACCGATTACAGTTTACTGACCGCCGACCCGGAGCTGTGCGAGGACGTCTCTAGACTGTTCAATCAATTGATTGGTATGGGCAAAACCTTACGCATGAAAAAACTCTTTCATGCGCCTTTTACCCTAAGAAAAACCTTGCTGGAGTTAATTGCCCGTGAAGCCAGTAATGCCAGTGAAGGCAAAGAGGCGCGCATCATTATCAAGGTTAATGCATTAACCGATACACGGATGATTAAAGCGCTGTATAAAGCCAGTCAAGCTGGAGTAAAAATCGATTTAATTGTGCGAGGCATGTGCTGCTTGCGCCCCGGCATTGCTGGGGTTTCGCACAATATTCAAGTGCGCTCGATTATTGGCCAACTGCTGGAGCACAGCCGCGTTTTCTATTTTTTAAACAGCGACGCAGAGGAACAACTCTTGCTCTCCAGTGCCGACTGGATGGAGCGCAATCTTGATAAGCGTATTGAAACTTGTTTTCCGCTGAGCAATAAAAAAATGATTGCACGGGTAAAGAAGGAATTACGTATTTATTTAAGCGACAACAGCCATGCATGGCTACTACACAGTGATGGCAGCTACCAGCACCTGCAGCCGGGCACCAGTAATAATGTGATCAATGCCCAAGCCCTACTACTAGAAACCCTCAGCATGCCGCTGATTGAGGTGACTTAGCCCTGATCTGTATAGGCTGTCCGCACTCAGGCTCAATAGCGCATAAAAAAGGCAGATGCTTTAAACATCTGCCTTTTTCTTTACCTTAAACTGCCAGCTGTACAGCGCCTAGAGTTAGACGCTGTAACTGCATCGACTTACTTCAGCAACATGGTACCGTTTTCAGTAAAGTTCTGATGCCATGAAAATGCTTTTTGCAAGTTATGCGGAGTTTGTCCACCACGTGTTTTGGCTTCTGCCAGATAGTCACGTGCTTGCTGCTTATAATCAGGATGCATGCAATTTTCAATGATTTTTTCAGCGGCTTGAGTTGGCGCTAAACCACGAATATCTGCATAACCTTGCTCAGTGATGATCACATCAACGTCGTGGTTAGTGTGATCGACATGAGTCACGAATGGTACGATCGCTGAAATCTTGCCATCTTTAGCCGTAGACTGAGTCACGAAAATAGTGATGCGCGCATTGCGCGCAAAGTCGCCCGAGCCACCAATACCGTTCATCATGTGTGTGCCGCCAACGTGGGTTGAGTTCACGTTACCGTAAATATCAACTTCTAGCGCAGTATTGAAAGAGATAATGCCTAAACGGCGAATCACTTCTGGGTGGTTAGAGATCTCTTGCGGACGGAATACGATTTTATCTTTGTATTTAGCTAAGTCTTTACCCAATGTTTCTACACGCTTTTTAGAAAGCGATAATGCAGTACCTGCAGCGAATTTCACTACACCCGCATCAATCAAGTCAAACACACCGTCTTGCAGTACTTCAGAGGCCACCACGATGTCCTTAAAGCCTGAAGTTTTCATACCATTGAGTACAGCGTTGGCAACTGAACCTACGCCTGACTGTAGCGGTGCAAGGCTTTCAGTTAAACGACCAGCTTTAACTTCTTCACCGAGAAAGTGCAGTAAATTGTCAGCAATCTGCTGAGTCTCTGCGTTTGGCTCAAACAAAGGTGATGGAATGTCTGCTTCGGTTGAAATAATAATGCCACGCACTTTAGCCGGATCAACTTTCATACCCGGGGTACCAATGCGCTTACTTACTTCAAACATTGGGATAGCTTCACGAGTGTTTTCACCTGCAGCAGTCTGCATATAAATATCGTGCATACCTTCATACTCAGGCGGTGCACTGATATTAAGCTCGATAATCACATGTTTAGCAGTATCAAGGAAAATCGGTGAGTTACCCACTGAACCGGTAGGGATAATATCGCCATCTTCAGTGATTGCAGCCGCTTCAATAATTGCGTAGTCAATGCCAGGGTAAGTACCTTGACGAATGGACTCAGCCACATGCGATAAGTGCTGATCAATATAAAAAATTTCGCCGGCGTTGATTTTTTTACGCTGAACAGGGTTGCCTTGATAAGGCACGCGCAAATTAATAATGTCTGCTTCAGCCATAGATTGGTCAGCAGAGGGGCCCATTGAGGCACCTGTGAACAGGTTAATTTTGAATTTTTCTTTTTTTCCGCGCTCAGCTAGGGCTTGTGGAAAGAGCTTTGGCTCACCGAACAGGGTAAAACCACTCATACCTAAAGTCATGCCATCGTCAATCCATGTGGCTGCTTCTTCTGCGCTAACAACTTTATCCAAAAATGCTTTATTACGAATAAATTTACTTAAATCAGTGCTCATGCCACCACCTATAAAAATTGTTATTTTGAAATATGTCTAACAACAGCCTTGATGATAAAGGCTGTTCTGAGCGTTAATTGAGGCAATCACTGCACATCACTACACTTCAGAGGCTTTGACTACTTCACAGCATTCTATGCTTATCAGTTTTTTTAACAGCTATACTATGGTCGATTTTGGCAGGACTTACCACAGTTAGGCCTTGACTATAATCAAGACATACGGCAGCTTGCACCACATTGCGCAAAGACAGCTAAAAAAATGCCCCAGTACATGCGATCTGTACTGGGGCATTTTTAAAACGAAGCAAGCTTACATGCCTGACTTACTCGACAGCTTTAACCATATCTTCGATGACTTTTTTCGCGTCACCAAACACCATCATGGTTTTGTCCATATAGAACAACTCGTTATCTAAGCCGGCATAACCACTAGCCATGGAGCGCTTATTAACGATGACGGTTTTTGCTTTGTACGCCTCAAGAATTGGCATGCCGGCAATCGGCGAGTTGGGATCGGTTTTGGCCGCTGGATTGACCACATCATTGGCACCCAGCACCAATACCACATCCGCTTGACCAAACTCAGAGTTGATATCGTCCATCTCAAAGACTTGCTCGTACGGCACTTCTGCTTCAGCCAGCAACACGTTCATATGCCCTGGCATACGACCAGCAACCGGGTGAATCGCATACTTAACAGTGACGCCATGATTGGTCAGTTTCTCAGCCAACTCCATCAAGGCATGCTGTGCGCGGGCGACGGCCAAGCCATAACCTGGGACAATAATCACTGTGTCAGCATTGCTCAGCAAAAATGCAGCATCATCAGATGACCCTGATTTCACTGGACGCTGCTCTTGCTGCGCGCCTGCTACTGCAGCATCAGGCGTATTACCAAAGCCACCGAGGATCACATTAAAGAACGAGCGGTTCATCGCTTTACACATAATGTAAGAGAGGATCGCACCGCTCGAGCCCACCAGAGAACCGGCAATAATCAGCATTGAGTTGTTTAGCGAGAAACCAATACCTGCTGCAGCCCAACCTGAATAGCTATTGAGCATTGAGACCACGACCGGCATGTCTGCACCGCCAATCGGAATAATGATCAGCACACCAATAGCAAATGCCAAAATAACAACCACAGTAAAAGCCGTGAGACTGCCAGTGAATGTGTAATAAATACCCAAAGCAACGATCAATAGACCAATGACTAGGTTAATCAGATGCTGCCTTTTAAAGGACACCGGAGCACCTTGGAATAAGCGGAACTTGTACTTACCAGACAGCTTACCAAAGGCAATCACCGAACCGGAGAAGGTGATCGCACCAATCGCTGCACCTAAGAACAGTTCAAGACGGTTACCTGCTGGAATCGCATCAGTAATATGCTCAACAATGCCCAAAGACTGCGGCTCAACCACAGCAGCAATCGCAATAAATACTGCCGCCAAACCAATCATGCTGTGCATAAAAGCAACCAGCTCAGGCATTTTGGTCATTTCGACGCGCTTAGCCATCATGGTACCGGCTGTACCACCAAGCAAGAGCCCGATTATCACATAGCCAAAATTAGCACCCTGCGTCACTTGCGCACTGAACTTTATAATCAGCGCCAGCGTGGTGACTATGGCAATACCCATACCGATCATGCCGTATAGGTTGCCACGTCGTGAAGTGGTTGGATGCGAGAGGCCTTTAAGTGCCTGAATAAAGCACACGGACGCGATCAAATAAAAGACCGTGATTAAATTCATACTCATCTTATCCTTTCTCCACGGGGGCTTTTGCCGCCTTCTTCTTAAACATTTCCAACATGCGTCGAGTGACTAAAAAACCACCAAACACATTCACCGCAGCCAAAGCGACTGCCAGCGTACCCATGAGCTTACCTAGCGGCGTTACCGTCAGCGCGGCGGCAAGCATCGCGCCTACGATGACAATCGCAGAAATCGCATTGGTGACTGCCATCAAAGGCGTGTGCAGCGCAGGTGTAACATTCCATACCACGTGATAGCCCACATAAATCGCGAGCACAAAAATAATTAAATTATAGATACCGTCGGCAATTTCCATTTCTGTATCCCCTATTAAGCGTTATTACGAATGACGTCACCGGCGTGGCACATTAAACAAGCCGCGACGATGTCATCTTCTAAATTGAGTTTGAACTGGGCATCTTCGGCAATTACCAGCTTTAAAAAATCAAGCACATTACGCGCATACAAAGCCGAGGCATCGGCTGGCACCAGCGCAGCTAAGTTAGTATGACCAACAATAGTCACACCGTTATGGTTCACCACTTGATCAGCCACGGTCAGCGGACAGTTACCGCCTTGTGCAGCAGCCAAATCAATCAGCACAGAGCCCGGCTTCATTGCTTCAACTGTTGCAGCTTGCAATAAAGTGGGTGCTTTACGTCCAGGGATCAGCGCGGTAGTAATGACAATATCCGCCTGTTTAGCCCGCTCGTGTACGGCTTGCGCTTGACGCTCCATCCATGAGGCTGGCATCGGACGCGCATAACCACCGACGCCTTCTGCACATTCACGCTCTTCATCGGTAATAAAAGGTACATCAACAAACTTTGCACCCAAGGATTCGATTTGCTCTTTTACCGCAGGGCGTACATCAGAGGCTTCAATCACCGCGCCCAGACGCTTAGCCGTAGCAATCGCCTGTAGACCAGCCACGCCTGCACCTAAAATCAAAATGCGTGCAGCTTTAACTGTACCGGCAGCAGTCATTAACATCGGCATAAAGCGCGGATAGTAATTCGCTGCCATCAACACCGCTTTATAGCCGGCAATATTGGCTTGTGAAGACAACACATCAAGACTCTGCGCACGCGAAGTGCGCGGTGCAGCTTCCAAGGCAAAGGCAGTGATTTGGTGCGCATTCAACGCAGCAATAGTGTCATTACAGAAAGGATTGAGCATGCCAATCACAACTGCCTGCGGCTTAATGAGTTCAAGCTCAGCAGCATTGGGAGCAACTACTTTGAGAATGATCTCTGCACCCAAAGCAGCTTCTTGGCTCGCAAGGTTTGCACCAGCAGCGGCATAAGCTTCGTCAGCAACACTGGCAGATAAGCCTGCACCAGTTGCAACCGTGACCGTATGCCCTTGGCTGATGAGTTTTTTTATCGTTTCAGGGGTTGCGGCGACCCGCGTCTCGCCTGCCTGTGTTTCTTTAGGAACACCAATATGCACTGAAAATCTCCTGCATTTTTATAAATAGTAGGCGGCACACTACGAATGGCATGCTGCTATAAGCACCTCAAAACCAACAAGCGACTGAACACCATGTAGATACTCTGTTTAACCACAAGCATTTTTATGCTCTTCGCTAAACAACTTTG